>NZ_JBHSOW010000030.1:0-176194 GCF_042656405.1 Paenibacillus solisilvae
GAAAAAAGCTATTACGAGCAACTCCAGGTTTCATAAAGTTGTGTCTACTATATTGACATAAGCTCATTTGCGGACATTTAACTGTATGGAATGCAGTATAGCTTCTTTTCATGATTCAAATCCACCCTCTACACTGTACAAAATCCAGTATAGGTTTGTGCGTTTGAATTGACAGCTTTCATTGAGAGTAAGGCTAATCGTTAAGAGCAATCGCCGGCTAAACTTGACAATGACACTCATTCAATCCCCGTAGAAATACAAATGTAAGCGTTTTGGGCTCCATCGCAATCAAGACTGTCCTTAGCAAAAGCTGCTGGGGACAGTTTTCGTTTTGCTGTTCTTATGAATCTATTAATCTTTGTTTTTCTTTGAAATTTTGGTATTCAAAAACAAACAAACATGATAAACTGAGTTCAAACAAACATAATCAAATTTCATCGGAGGTTTATCATGGTACAAAGTTTATGGGACAGCACGAAAGCTTCAGAGCTTCAAGGCGGACTGAATGAGCTTGTTTACCGTTCTAATATCATAGGTGCAGATCGTCGCGTTTGTAATTGGGGCGGGGGCAACACCTCTAGCAAGACGACCGTCAAGGATTTCCGCGGACGTGATGTTGAAGTCATGTACGTGAAGGGCAGCGGCTCTGATTTAGCCTCAATGAAGGCCGGCAACTTCACAGGGCTTCGCATGGACGATATCCGTCCATTGTTCGAAAAGGGCGAAATGCCGGATGAGGAAATGGTCGCTTATCTGGTTAACTGTATGATTGACAGCAAGCATCCACGCGCCTCGATCGAGACGCTGCTGCATGCGTTCCTGCCTTTCAAGCATGTCGACCATACGCACCCGGATGCCATCATCAGCTTATGCTGCGCGCATAACGGCAAAGAACTGGCTCAAGAAATCTTCGGAGACCGTTTTGTATGGGTTCCTTACATCCGTCCCGGCTTTACGCTCTCCAAAATGATTGCTCAAGGCGTTCTCGATAATCCGAAAGCGGAGCTAGTTCTTATGGAGAAGCATGGCCTTGTGACATGGGGCGATACATCCGAAGCCTGCTATGCACAGACAATCGCTGTCATCAGTGAAGCGGAAGCTTTCATCGAGGCGCGGGTGAATGAAGCGAAGCTGTTTGGCGGTGTGAAGCATGAGGCATTGGCGGCTGACGTGCGCAAAAGCATTGCATCGCAAATCATGCCAACGATTCGCGGTGCAGTCAGCGATGCGAAGAAAATGATTCTTACTTTCGATGACGAAGCGGATGTGCTGCAGTTCGTAGGCGGCGAGAATGCACCGAATTTATCACAAGTAGGCGCTGCTTGCCCGGATCATCTTGTTCATACGAAAGTTGTGCCTCTCTTTGTTCACTGGTCCCCGGATGCCAATGACATCGAAGGATTGAAATCCATCCTGAAAGAGAGCATCGCAGCTTATAAGCAGCAGTACCAAGAATACTTCGAGCGCAATAAGCATGAAGGCGATGTCATGTTCGAAGCGGCGCCGCGCGTTATTCTTATTCCCGGTGTCGGCATGATTAACACAGGCAAGAGCTGGGCGATGTCCAAAGTCAGCGGCGCGCTTTACCACCGTGCCATTGCTGTGATGAGAGGCGCAACAGCGCTTGGAGATTTCGTCTCGCTCAGCGAGAATGAATCGTACAACGTTGAATACTGGCCGCTTGAGCTGTATAAGCTGTCGCTCGCTCCTGCTGAAACGGAGTTTTCACGCAAAGTTGCGTTCATCACCGGCGGCGCAGGCGGTATCGGCAGCGAAACAGCCCGCAGACTGGTATCGGAAGGCGCGCATGTCGTTCTTGCAGATCTTAATTTGGAGGGCGCACAGAAGGTTGCCGCTGAAATTAATGAGAAATTCGGAGAGAACCGTGCGATTGCGGTTAAGATGGATGTGACAAGCGAAGAGGCTGTCATTGCAGCTTACGCGGAGACGGCGCTTGCCTTTGGCGGCGTTGATATTATCGTGAACAATGCTGGTCTTGCGACGTCGAGTCCTTTTGACGAAACCTCGCTCAAGGAATGGAACCTCAATATTAATGTGCTGGGTACGGGGTATTTCCTCGTTGCTCGCGAAGCCTTTAAACTAATGAAAACACAAGGGGTGGGCGGGAACATGGTATTCATCGGCTCCAAAAACTCCATTTATGCAGGTAAAAGCGCCTCTGCTTACAGCGCGGCAAAAGCGCTCGAGGCTCATTTGGCCCGCTGTATCGCAGCTGAAGGCGGAGAATTCGGTATCCGCGTCAACACGATTTTGCCTGATGCCATTCTGCAGGGCTCTGCGATTTGGAACGGAAGCTGGCGCAATGAGCGCGCGGCCGCTTATGGAATCGAACCGGATCAGCTGGAAGAGTATTACCGTAAACGCACGACGCTGCTCGTTAACATTTATCCGCGGGACATTGCCGAAGGTATCGCTTTCTTCGCATCCTCCAAAGCAGATAAAACGACTGGCTGTATGCTGACTATCGACGGCGGCGTTCCAGCTGCCTTCACCCGTTAAGCCTATGTTCCAGCCACGGGGAGAAAGACACTGGATCATACCTGATGCCTATATTCCACCGACGAGCGCGGGCAAGCTGGAGAGTCATGAATCCATCTGCGTGCTGAACTGCTCTTCGGAGGAAGCGCTGCTTAAAATCACGATATTTTTTGAAGATCAGGAGCCGCTGGAGGAAATCCTCTATGTGGTTCCTGGCAGACGCACGAAGCATATCCGCACAAGCTCGCTGACGAAGAAAGGAAAGTCGATTCCGCTCGGCGTTCCTTACGCGATTGAGGTTGTCAGCGATCTGCCGATCATTGTTCAATACAGCCGTCTGGATGCTACACAAGCCGAAAATGCCCTTATGTCTGTAATTGCTTATCCAATAAAGTAAAGCCATGGAGGAGAATTCAACATGCAGCAAAAAATCGTAAGCAATTATGAAGCAGCCAAGGAGCTGTACGCTCAGCATAAAATCGACGTTGACCGTGTGCTCGATCAGCTGTCGAAGATCAAAATTTCCATGCATTGCTGGCAGGGGGATGACGTTCGCGGCTTTCTGAACAAGGATCAGGCCTTAACCGGCGGCATCTCTGTAACGGGAAATTATCCGGGAGCGGCTACGACGCCTGATGAATTACGCGCCGATTTAGAGAAAGCGTTCTCAATGATTCCGGGTAAGCATAAAGTGAATCTTCATGCGATCTATGTGGATACAGACGAGAAAGTTGAGCTTGATCAGATTGAGCCGAAGCACTTCCAGAAGTGGGTGGATTGGTCCAAGGCGCAGGGGCTGGGTCTTGACTTCAATCCGACTTGTTTCTCGCATGAGAAATCCAAGGATGGGTTTACGTTAAGCCATCCTGACCCGGCGATCCGTCAATTCTGGATCGACCACTGCAAAGCATCCCGCAAGATCGGCGCTTATTTCGGCGAACAGCTCGGTCAAACCTGTGTCACGAACGTATGGGTTCCGGACGGCTTCAAGGATGTGCCTGCGGATCGGATGGCTCCAAGGCAGCGCCTTAAGGATGCGCTTGATCAAGTATTCGAGGAGGAGCTGAACCCTGCCCATAACCTGGATGCGATTGAGAGCAAGCTGTTTGGACTCGGGTCTGAAGCCTATGTCGTTGGCTCCCATGAGTTCTATATGGGCTACGGCATTCAGAACAACAAGCTGATCTGCCTCGATGCCGGACATTTCCACCCGACAGAGGTGATTTCCAATAAACTATCATCCCTTGCTCTGTTCACGGATGGTATTCTGCTTCACGTAAGCCGTCCAATGAGATGGGACAGCGATCATGTGGTCACGCTGGATGATGAATTAATCGATATCGGCCGCGAGCTGGTCCGCGGTGATTTGCTAGGTAAAACGCATATTGGACTTGATTTCTTCGATGCGAGCATCAATCGGGTAGCGGCGTGGGTTATCGGAACGCGCAACACGCTTAAAGCACTGCTAAGAGCGATGCTGGATCCGGTTGAAGAGCTGCGCCAAGCTGAATTACAAGGCGACTATACGACCAGACTTGCGCTTACGGAAGAGTTCAAATCTTATCCGTTTGGAGCCGTATGGGATTACTATTGCGCCAAACAAGGCGTTCCGGTTCGTGAAGAATGGTTAGCAGAGATCAAAGCATACGAGAAAAATGTACTGCTGGAGCGTAATACTTTAGCCAATTCGACTAAATAAGGATGATGCAGGTTGTCGAGCATTCTAGCGTATGATTTGGGGGCGAGCAGCGGAAGAGCGCTGCTCGGCAGGTTAATAGACGGTAAAATCGTGGTAGAGGAGCTTCACCGTTTTCCCAATGATCCTGTACAGGTGGGCGACCGTCTGCAGTGGGATATTCTCCGCTTGTTTCATGAGATCAAGCAGGGGCTGCTGAAGGCCAAGCATCAAGGAATAACGGTGCAGAGCTTAGGTATTGATTCCTGGGCGGTTGATTACGGCTTCATCGGCAAGAACGGAGAGCTGCTTGGCAATCCGTATCACTACCGGGATCGTCATACGGATGGTGTGATGCAGCGGGTGGTGGAGTCGATTACGGAGTCCGAAATCTTCGGGCGCACCGGCATTCAATTTCTGCCTTTTAATACGATTTATCAGCTTGCTGCGCTGAAAGAAGCGGATTCCCCGCTGCTGCGCGAGGCGCATCGGTTTCTCATGATACCGGACTTACTGCGCTACTTCCTGACCGGGGAGATGCACAACGAATTCTCGAATGCGACATCAACCCAGCTCTATAATCCGGTTGATAATCGTTGGGATCCGGAACTGATTCGCAAGCTCGGCCTGTCCTCCTCCTGGTTCGGCGATGTGGTTAGACCGGGAACGAAGGTCGGGCAGCTGCGAGAATCGGTTACGGAGGAGCTTGGCATCCCTTCTATTCCTGTCTATGCGGTTGCCGAGCATGATACGGGTTCAGCTGTCGTCGCGGTTCCGGCTCTGGAACGGTCCTTCGCATACCTTAGCTGCGGGACTTGGTCCCTGATGGGAACTGAGGTTGAGCAGCCTGTCATCAACGAGCTTGCTCAGCAGCTGAATTTCACCAACGAGGGCGGGGCCTACGGTACATTCCGGCTGCTTAAGAACATCATGGGCCTCTGGATTCTCCAAGAAAGCCGCCGGGAATGGGAAAAAGCAGGAATGACCTACTCCTTCCCTGAATTAGTGGGGCTTGCTGATCAAGCCCCTGCTTTCTCGGCTTTCATTGATCCGGATGATCCCCTGTTTCTGCATCCCGGCGACATGCCGGCGAAGGTGAAGCAGTACTGCCGGAATACCGGGCAGCAGGTGCCGGATTCACCAGGTACGATCGTGCGCTGCATATTGGAGAGCTTGGCGCTCAAATACCGTTATGTGCTGGAATTGACAGAACAGCTGTCGGGTAAGCGGTTCAGCGGGCTGCATATGGTCGGCGGAGGCATTCATAACACGCTTCTGTGCCAATGGTCCTCAAATGCAATCGGCAAGCCGGTATGGGCTGGACCTGCTGAAGGCAGCGCGATTGGGAACCTTGTCGTCCAGTGGATTGCTCAAGGTGAGCTAAGTGATATATGGGAAGCACGCAGGGTGATTGCCGATTCATTCCCGGTTACCGCCTACGAGCCGGAGCAAAGCGATGCTTGGGATGCTGCATACAGAGAGTTCCTGAAGGTTACGGGACTGGCTTAATTCGTGGTACACTAACAACAGAGTAAAACGAGGTTTGCAGAATCAATGTAATGAAACGTATACCGTCGTCACGGTTTTGAAAAGAGGGTAGTTATGCTGGTTGCAGAGCGTTATGAGAAAATTGTTCAGCTCGTGAGTGAAAGAGGAAGTATTCGGGTTTCGGAGCTAAGCGAGCTGTGTCAGGTCACGGAGGAGACGATTCGCCGGGACCTCGACCGGCTGGAGCAGGCTGGTCGGCTGAGACGCTCCCATGGCGGAGCTGTCAGTGTGAAGGATCAGGTGCAGCAGCCTGAAACGCCGTATACGGAGCGGGAAATCATCCATGCGGAAGAGAAGAAGCGGATAGCAGAGGAAGCGATTAAGCGGATTCAGCCGAAGGACCGCATTCTGCTGGATGCGAGTACGACCGCATGGTATATGGCTTCGATGCTGCCTGATTTTCCACTTACCGTGCTGACCAATTCCATCAAGGTTGCGATGGAACTCAGCAGCAGAGAGAAGATCGAGGTTATCTCCACAGGCGGGATTCTGGCTCAGCGATCCTTATCGTTTGTGGGGCCGCTGGCGGAGCGATCTCTGGATGCCTACCATGTTGATAAAGTGTTTTTCTCCTGTAAGGGCGTCCATCTCGAACGGGGGATAAGTGAATCCAATGAGCTGCAGGCACGAATTAAGCAGAAAATGACCGGTATGGCCGATGAGGTCATTCTGCTCGCCGACTCCAGTAAATTCGGCATTCAAGCCTTCACACATGTGGCCGATTTGCATCAGGTGAATGCGATCATTACCGATTCCAGAATTTCCAAGGATACGTTAGAGCAGCTAAACGAGAGGAATATCGCGATTACAACTGTTTAAAATCAAGTATCAGCCTTCCATCGTTATCGGTGGTTGGCTGAATTTTAATAATGATCTATTCAACTTGTCTGATAACCTGATATAATTTAAATAATTGCTTAGATCTAACCGGAGGTTGGAACAGCATTCATTCCTGAATGATTGGTTTGTGAAAACCTACGGTTTACACAGCATTCATTCCTGAATGATTGGTATGTGAAAACCTACGGTTTACACAGCATTCATTCCTGAATGATTGGTATGTGAAAACCTACGGTTTACACAGCATTCATTCCTGAATGATTGGTTTGTGAAAACCTACGGTTTACACAGCATTCATTTCCTCCTAAATAACTAGAAAAGAGGTTCAGTCATGAAGGTCTCTTTATTCATAACCTGCTTGAGCGATGCGCTGTATCCCAAGGTGGGGGAAGCGATGGTCAGACTGCTTGCAAAGTACGGGGTACAGCTTGAATTCCCGACGGTTCAGACCTGCTGCGGCCAGCCGGCCTTTAACAGCGGGTATTGGAAGGAAGCCAGAGAGACGGCGGCTACCATTCTCGAGGCATTCGAGGATTGCGATTTTGTCATCTCGCCTTCCGGTTCCTGTACTGGCATGATTCACCATTATCCGAAGCTCTTCGAGAACGACCCGGTCATGCTGGAGAAAGCGAAACAGCTGCAAAGCAAGTCCTATGAATTCAGTCAGTTTCTCGTGCAGGTGCTGGGCGTGACCGATGTTGGAGCAACATTCCCTCATAAAGTGACCTACCATCCTTCCTGCCATGGCAGTCGTCTGCTGGGCGTAAAGGATGAGCCGGTTGCTCTGATGGAGAGTGTCCGGGGCATGGAGCTTGTGCCGCTGCCATTTGCCAATGATTGCTGCGGCTTCGGCGGAACCTTCGCGGTAAAGATGGCTGATATATCAGGCGCAATGGTGACGGAGAAGACAGACCATGTGCTGGAGACCGAAGCGGAAGTTCTGGTTGGACTGGACATGGCCTGCCTGATGAATATTGCCGGTAATTTGCGTTACCGGGATCAGCCCGTACGGGTCATGCATCTGGCGGAGCTCTTATATGAAGGGGTGAAGGGAGCATGAGCACGACGGGAACAAGCAAAGCAGGAGCAACTGTCAAGGAACGTGCAGATTTGGCCCTGAACAATGATTTTCTGCGAAAAGCGGTTCGGTTCACGACAGAGAGGCTGCGCGGCGGCAAGGAAAAGGCTGCAGCGGATCACGGGAACTGGGATGAATGGCGGGAACGCGGCCGGCAGATCCGGCTGCATACGATTGCGCATCTCGATTATTATTTGAACCTCTTTGTCGATAATGCCCGGGCTAACGGCGTTCATGTTCATTTTGCAGAGACGGCTGAAGAGGCGGTAAAACTATCGCTCGCTATTGCGGAACAAGTTCAAGCGAAGTCCGTAGTCAAATCCAAATCCATGGTCACCGAAGAGCTGCATCTCAACCATGCGCTCGAATCGATCGGTGTGGAAGCCATCGAAACCGATCTTGGCGAATATATCATTCAACTAGCCGGAGAGACGCCTTCACATATTATTATTCCTGCCATCCACAAGAACCGTTATCAAATTGCCGAGCTTCTGTCTGAAGATGCCGGTGAAACTCTGGCACCGGATACGACCATTCTTGCCGGATTCGTCCGCCGCAAGCTTAGACAGAAGTTTCTTGAAGCGGATATCGGGATGACCGGCTGCAATTTCGCGATTGCCGAGACCGGCTCCATGGTGCTGTTTGAGAATGAAGGCAATGCCCGAATGGTTACGACAGTTCCGAAGACGCAGATTACGTTAATGGGGATGGAGCGGATCATTCCGTCATGGGCGGATCTTGAGGTGATGGCGACGCTGCTGCCGCGTTCGGCAACCGGGCAGAAGCTGACCGTCTACATGTCGGGAATTTCGGGGCCGCGCCGGGAAGCTGATGCCGACGGGCCGGATGAAATGCATATTATTATCGTTGATAATGGCCGTTCTCTGCAGCTTGGCGATCCGGAATTCCAGGAACTGCTGAACTGTATCCGCTGCGGTGCCTGCTTGAATGCATGCCCGGTCTATCGTCACATTGGCGGCCATGCGTATGGCGGCACGTACAGCGGGCCGATCGGAGCCGTCCTGACGCCGGCGCTCAACAAGAATACGGAGCAGTGGGATGATATCGCCAATGCTTCAAGTTTGTGCGGTGCTTGCTATGAAGCTTGCCCGGTGAAGATCCCGCTGCATGAAATGCTCATTTATCTTCGCAGGCGCAAGCTCGAGAGCGGCCGGGGGGACAAGGCAGAAGCGCTTGGTATGAAAGGCTTCGCGGCTGTCATGTCCAATGCAAAACGGTTCAAGACTGTTTTGAAGATTGGCAAGCTCGGGCAAAAGCTGGTCGTTCGCGACGGCGGCATCCGTCTGAAGATCGGTCCGCTCAAAGGCTGGAATTCATACCGGGTAGCGCCAAGCCTGCCGAAGGAATCGTTCCGGGATATCTGGGGGACGATGGAAGCGGAGATCCGGCATGGATTACAGGAGATGGACCCTGTGATGAAGAGCCGTATGGAAGCCATTGCGAAGGAACGGAAACAAGGGGGAGGTCATGGTCATGGCTGAGTCACAGCAATTTAAGCAGGCGAAAGCACAGGCAGAGGTGCCGGAGCAATCCCATCAGGAATTTCTTGCTAAGCTGACAGCAGAGTCCAAAGCGAAGCAGGTATCGTTTATGGATGAAATCGCACGCAAGCTGAAGCGTTCAAGAGTCATCGAGAAGCCTGATCATCCATTCCGCGGAGCGCCGGATTTCTGGCAGTCGTTTGATTGGCCTGAACAAGAGCGAATCGACCACTTCACGGAGAATTTTATAAGCGCCGGTGGACATGTTGAGCGGCTGGCCTCCATGGAGGATGCGAGGCGCTTCATTCAAGAGAAGGCGGAGCAGATGAGTGCGAAATTCATTATTCGCCAGAATCAGCGGGAGCTGGGTGAGCTTGACCTTGAAGGCGCGATACCTGATGCGTTGATATCCGTCTGGAACACGGGTGCGGAGGAGCATTGGCGAGCGCGCGCCGCAGAAGCTGATTTTGGCGTGGTTATTGCTGATTATGCAGCCGCTTATACAGGCTCGATCACCGTGCTGTCCTCCAAGGACAAAGGAAGGTCGGTCAGTCTTCTTCCGACCGTGTTGATGGCGATCATTCCAGTGGAGCGGCTCAAGACCAGATTAGGCGAAATCCTGGTCAATTTCGATCAATCCGGTCAAGGCAGCCTGCCGGCAGGGATCCATTTTATCTCCGGCCCGAGCCGTTCGGCAGATATCGAGAATGATTTAACCATCGGCGTTCATGGTCCCGGCGTTGTCTATGCGCTCCTGGTAGGGTAAGCTAAAGGGTATGGAAGTTAAACGACTAACCAAACGCAACCATTACGAAGAAATAGCGGAGCAGATCAAGCTGCTCATTACGAGCGGCAAGCTCAAGGTCGGCGACAAGCTGCCCTCGACCAAAGAGATGTCCGAGCAGTTCGGCGTCGGACGCTCGACGACCCGGGAAGCGCTCAGCGCGCTCAAGGCGATGGGCTGGATTGAAATCCGCCAAGGCGGCGGCTGCCGAGTGATCAGCAGCTCCCCGGCGGATCTTGCTCTTCCGGAGCTGCAGTCGCTGCGGTCTAACCGGGAAACGCTGCTGGAGCTGCTTGAAGTCCGCCAATCCCTGGAGGTATCGAATGCGGCCATTGCCGCCGAGAAACGGACGGATGCGGACTTATCAGCTTTGAATGAGCTCATCTTGGAGATGAAGCATTCCATAGGCGATGATAGGGAAGGAGAGCGTACCGATTTACTCTTTCATCTGACGCTTGCCAAAGCAGCTCACAACCGTATAATGGTTCGGCTATTCGAGTCGATCACCAATCAATTGGAGATGGCAATACGAGAAATTCGCCGTGCGGAGCTGTATGCGAACCGGTCTGTTTCGGAGCGGCTGTACAAGGAGCATTTGGCGATTTTCACAGCGATTGCGGAGCAGGACGCAGCGCTCGCCGCTGATCGGATGAAGCAGCATTTGCAGCATGTGGAGAGCATTTTAATGAAGTATGTGTAGGAAAGGACTCTTGATTATTGATCAAGAGTTTTTTGTTTAAGGATCACAAGTGTTGGCTTGTAGCTGCAGGAGAGGCGTGATACGATCAGATGGCAAGGCGGCTTTCGTTTGTTGGAAATGATTTTAACTCATATCAGGGTGAGGAGTGACCAAGTTATCCATGCAAGCTGTTGACCGGCAATTACAGGAGATGGAGCAAGAAGAACTAGAGCACCATGGCTTACCGGGATCTGATTTCGGCGGGGCCAAATGAAGACCTATACGTTTCAAGCGCAAATCCTAAAGCATCCTGATATGGATGCCGCTTATATTCAATTCCCCTATAATGTGGAAGAGGAGTTCGGCGCTAAGGGACAGGTGAAAGTAAAGGCTGTATTCGACGGAACAGCAGAATATCGAGGCTCTTTGGCCAAGATGGGGCTGGATTGTCACTGCCTGGGAGTGACGAAGAAGGTTAGAGGGCAGCTGGGGAAAAAGCCGGGCGAATGGGTTCAAGTTAGGTTGAGCCAAGACACTGAACCGCGGATCGTGGAAGTGCCGGAAGACTTGTTAAATGAGCTGCGTCATCATAAAATTGAAAGCGTATTCCAGCAATTATCCTTTACGAAGAAGCAAGAAATCGTGCAATCCATTGTCAGCTCCAAGAAGGAAGAAACCCGTTTGAAGAGAATTAACGATGCATTGACAAACTTGAGTAAGATGGAGGTTAAATGATGAAAATCACGAAACTAGAGCTCTTTCAAGTACCGCCCCGGTGGTTGTTTCTAAAGATTGAAACGGATGAAGGGATCTCAGGCTGGGGTGAGCCCGTCGTCGAGGGCCGTGCGCGTACAGTGAAGACTGCGGTTGAAGAGCTTGCGGATTATTTGATCGGCAAAGATCCGCTGCGTATTGAAGATCATTGGTCAGCGATGTACCGCGGCGGATTCTACCGCGGCGGGGAAGTGCTTATGAGTGCAATCGCGGGGATCGATCAAGCGCTGTGGGATATTAAAGGGAAATATTATAATGCACCTGTCTATCAACTGCTGGGCGGTGCTTGCCGGGATAAAATGCGCATCTATTCCTGGATCGGCGGAGACCGGCCAAGTGATGTAGGAACAGCCGCATTGAAGGCCAAGGAATCCGGCTTTACCGCTATTAAGATGAATGCGACGGAAGAGCTGCAGTATATTGATTCGTATGAGAAGGTGGATCAGCTGCTCGCCAAAGTAGCATTGATTCGCGAAATGGCAGGGCCTTATCTGGGTATCGGCATCGATTTTCACGGACGCGTACATAAGCCGATGGCTAAGATTTTGGCTAAGGAGCTTGAGCCGTACCGTATAATGTTTATTGAAGAGCCTGTGCTTCCGCAAAATAATGAGGCGCTTAGAGAGATTGCCCGGGCTTCGAATATTCCGATTGCGACGGGTGAGCGAATGTTTTCCCGCTGGGATTTCAAAACATTATTGTCGGATGGGTATGCAGATATCATTCAACCTGATCTCTCGCACGCAGGCGGCATAACGGAATGCAAGAAGATCGCCTCGATGGCGGAGGCCTATGATGTTGCATTTGCTCCGCACTGCCCGCTTGGACCGATTGCTTTGGCTGCTTGTTTGCAGGTGGATGCCACCGCGCATAATGCGTTTATTCAGGAGCAAAGTTTGGGTATTCATTATAATCAGGGCAATGACCTGCTTGATTATTTGAAGGATCCGCTTCTATTCAGCTATGAGGACGGATTCGTCAAGATTCCGCAGGGACCAGGCCTTGGCATTGAGATTAATGAAGGTCAGGTCCGGAAAATGGCGGCGATTTCGCATGATTGGAAAAATCCGGTTTGGCGCCACGCCGACGGGAGCATTGCGGAATGGTAGCATGAAATAATCGTATCTTAGCCATGCTAATTGGATTGCTGCACAAATTAGGATGAAACTTTTTGGACCTTGCGAAAGTATTACTTAGAATAGACGGGTGATAGTAATACTTAACCTAAGCGGGACACAGGCAGGAGTGATTCAGATTTTGGACAAGCAGATGGTCCTGGAATGGGCTAAAATGTTGATGAGCTATAAATTCGCATTGGATGAAATGAGTACGAAATTAACGATATTGAACGAAGAGCTGCAGTTTGTGCAGCATTATAATCCGATTGAACATGTGAAGACGCGGATCAAGTCACCGGAGAGTATCGTAGAGAAGCTGCAGCGCAAAGGCCTGGAGGTTTCGAAGGAAAATGCCGCAGCCCACATTCGCGATATAGCCGGAGTACGGGTCATTTGCTCCTTCTCTACCGACGTATACCGGGTTTACGAGATGATTCGCAGGCAAGGCGACGTTAAGGTGCTGGAAATGAAGGATTACATTAAGAATCCGAAGCCTAACGGTTACCAAAGCCTGCATCTCATCATTGAGATTCCTGTTTTCTTATCCGATCGAATCGAGCATGTGAATGTTGAAATCCAGATCCGCACCATTGCCATGGATTTCTGGGCAAGCCTCGAGCATAAGATATATTATCAATTCCATGAGGATATGCCCCTGTCCATCCGCGATGAACTGAAGGAAACAGCCGACATGATCTCGGTGCTGGATAAGCGGATGCTGAATCTCAAAGAGGAAGTTCAACGTATCGGCACACCACAGCCGACCATTATATAACGGAAAGCAGTTTTGAAACCAAAGCTTTACCTGTGAAAGACAGACATTTTGCAAGCTGTCGGTCTGCGCGGGTAAAGCTTTTTATTTACGTCATGAATGTCATTCCGTTCCAGCCGGCAGACCCGCTGTTTGCCTTCCGGAACTCAGAGGGGGAGCATTTCATCATTCTTCGAAACACTTTAATAAAATAGCTCAAGTTGTCAAATCCTACGTCCATAGCAACGGTAGATATATTGCGGTCAGAGAGAAGGAGCTGCTCGGCTGCTTTATTGATCCGGTAAGCATTCAAATAATCAATCGGAGTCGTTCTTGTCATTGCTTTGAAGAAGCGGTTGAATTGACCTTCGCTCATGGGGATGAGCGCAGCAAGCCTACTTATGGTGATCTTGTGTTGATAATGGTTGTGCATGTAGAGAATGACGGTTTTGAGCCGTTCGACTTTGGTGTTATCTGCAAGGACCGCCTCGCTTCGATCGCATGCCCGCCCCTCCTCCGCCGACAGCTCGCTGAGCATAAGCAGCAATAGAGCTTTCATACGGATATCATAACCTGGCGTTTGTTTCTCAAACGTTTGAACGAGATGTACAAGATGCGTCAGGAGCTGCTTTTCCCAATCGGAATATGGCCGTATGTGCCTTGGAAAGGTCTTGGTCTTTTCTTGAAGGGGAGAGATGTAGTTTCTTTGAACGGTATCGAAGCTGCTGCTGGACAGCCAATTCAGATCCAAGACGATGGCGTAGAAAACGGCTGAAGAAGTTCTGCTCGCTTCAAGCGCAGCGTGAATGTCGCCGCTGTCCACGTACAGCGCTTCTCCTGCTTGAACGGTGAAATACTCGGTGTCAATTTGAAAAAGCACTTCGCCTTGGACGACCATGAGCCATTCGGCTTCTTTATGCCAATGAAGGTCAAAACCCTTTTCGCCAGCATTACATTGCACCTCGTAAACGGCGATCGGAAGCAGGGAATGCCCATGCACCCGGTTTTCCTTAAGGTTAAGGGGGGCGCTTCTATCCATTGTTCGCTGCATCTCCTTTATGAATAAGTAATGACTGCATGCTGCGCAAACCAAAGAATTGCACAAGCCAATCATTCTGCGCAAAACAATCATTTAGTCATTATCGTGTTATAAATAGTCAGAATTATATTAGTTTACGTATAATTATATCAGTATAATGCCACTATAGACAATTCATACGACTCTACTACGTATACGGAAGGCGGTCTTGAAGTGAAATTTACTGACGGCAATTGGCTTATTCGCGAAGGCTATCAAGTACTCAGCGCGGTTCAAGCGCATGACTTTGATCAAGTAAATGGTAAAGTGACAGCTTATGTTTCTCCTCGTCCGATCGTTAACCGTTCCAGTATGCTCGATACAATGCTGCTGACGGTGAAATTCCATTCTCCGATTCCGGGAATCATCGGTGTGAAGCTGGTTCATCATGAGGGTGTCGCTGAGCGCGGACCTGTATTTGAGCTGTCCGAACAAACAGGTGATCATGTAACGATTGAAGAAACCGACTCGGCTGTCGCCTTGACGAGCGGAAATTTAACGCTTCGTATTCGTAAGGGTGCGGATTGGGGAATTGATTTCTACCGTGGATCAGAACGGATTACCGGCAGTGCTGTCCGCTCAATGGCGTACATTACAGGACCGGATAAACAATCATATGTACGTGAAGAACTTGATCTTGGTGTAGGCGAATATATTTATGGACTCGGTGAGCGGTTCACGCCTTTCGTTAGAAACGGTCAGATCGTTGATATTTGGAATAAAGACGGCGGGACAAGCTCCGAGCAATCGTATAAGAACATCCCGTTCTATGTGAGCAGTAAAGGATACGGCGTATTCGTCAACCATCCGGAGCTGGTCTCGTTCGAGGTGGCATCGGAGAAAGTGAAGAAGGTTCAATTCAGCGTTCCAGGCGAGTCGCTGGAATACTTCGTCATCGATGGACCGACCATCAAAGACGTACTTGGCAAATACACGGATTTGACAGGTAAACCGGCGCTTCCTCCGGCATGGACATTCGGATTATGGCTGACAACGTCGTTTACGACTAATTATGACGAAGCAACGGTTAATCAATTTGTCGACGGCATGGCTGAACGTGATTTACCGCTCCATGTTTTCCATTTTGACTGCTTCTGGATGCGTGAATTTCATTGGACTGATTTTCAGTGGGATGAGTGCGTATTCCCGGATCCGGTTGGAATGCTGAAGCGTTTGAAGGAGAAGGGGCTCAAAATCTGCGTTTGGATTAACCCTTATATCGCCCAGCGCTCCCGTTTGTTTGCGGAAGGCAAGGAGAAAGGCTACCTCGTTAAGAGACCGAACGGTGACGTATGGCAATGGGATCTGTGGCAGCCGGGCATGGCGCTTGTCGACTTCACGAACCCCGATGCTTGTCAATGGTATGCAGGGTACTTGAAGGATCTTGTAGATATGGGTGTGGACAGCTTCAAAACGGACTTCGGCGAGCGAATCCCGACTGATGTCGTGTATTTCGACGGCTCAGATCCCGTCAAGATGCATAACTTCTACACTTACTTATATAACAAGGTTGTCTTTGAAGTGCTTGAGGAGAAGCTTGGCAAGCAGGAAGCGGCGGTGTTTGCACGTTCGGCTACAGTTGGAGGGCAGAAGTTCCCGGTCCATTGGGGCGGGGATTGTTATGCGGATTATGAATCGATGGCAGAGAGCCTTCGCGGCGGTTTATCGCTAGGTATGTCCGGTTTCGGCTTCTGGAGTCATGATATCGGAGGGTTTGAGAATACGGCGCCTGATCATGTGTTCAAACGCTGGCTGGCATTCGGCTTGTTATCGAGCCACAGCCGTCTGCACGGAAGCAAATCGTACCGGGTTCCTTGGGCTTATGATGAGGAAGCCGTCGATGTGACACGCTTCTTCACCAAGCTCAAATGCCGGATCATGCCATATTTATACGATACAGCCGTTCAGGCTTCTGAGATGGGACTGCCTTCCATGCGCGCCATGGTATTGGAGTTCCCGGAAGACCCGGCAACAGAAACGCTTGATCGTCAATATATGCTCGGCGATTCCCTGCTGGTTGCGCCAGTGTTCAGCGAAAAGGGCCAGGTTTCCTATTACTTACCCAAAGGGACATGGACGCATCTGCTTACGGGCGATACCGTTCAAGGCGGTCAATGGTTGAAAGAAACATACGGCTTCATGAGCCTTCCTTTGTTCGTCCGTCCGAATGCCATTATCGCAATGGGCGCAAATGAGCTTCGTCCGGATTATGATTATGCAGACGGTGTCGAGCTGACGGTATACAATCTGGAGGATGGCCATACGGCAAGTACGAAGGTTCGTAACGTAAAAGGGGAGACAGAGCTGCAGGTTACGGCTGCCCGTGAAGGCAATGTAATCGTGGTGCAGGCGGATGGCAGCGGCAAGCCGTTTACGTTCGAGGTACAAGGCAGTGAATCCGTTCAATCCGTGAAGGGCGATCATACAGCTGTACAAGGAAATACCGTTACTATCGCAGGTAATAAGAACACTGCGACTTTCCAAATCTATCTTGCTGAATAATTACCCGTTTCAAGTTATACTCAATTCACAGCGGTGCCTTTAGAGGCACCGTTTCTTTTGCCTGTTAAATTGAAATATAGCTAATTATTATATGAAAGAACAACTAATAATTACCTGTTTTTTCACGGAAGAACTCGATTAAAATGAAGGTCAGGCTATTTATTAATCTGGAACTGCTTATATTGTAAACGCTTCCGAATCGGGAGGACAAGGAAGGGAGCAGCATCATGGTACGTGGACTCATTCGTGTCATTAATGATTTGAAGCTGAGGACGAAGCTCGTGCTGTCCTTTATTGTCGTTGTATTTATTCCGGTCATGATTGTCGGCGGATTCTTGACGATCCAGCTTCGTCATATGGCACTCGATAACGCGCTTGAGCAGACGGCGACGAACGTAGACCGGGTCAAGAAGAGAACGGCAGAGGTCATTAACGTGTCTTACGATATATCCTACCGGTTATCCAACGACAGCAGACTGGAGACGGTCGCTAACCGTCAATACGAATCGGTGTACGATGTCGTGAAAGCCTATCAAGATTATCCCGACATAAAAGAGTACATGCGTTTATATAAAGAGGTTTCGAATATTCGGCTTTACATCAGCAACAAGACGCTGCTTGATAACTGGGAATTCATTCAGCCTTCCCAAAAAGTGTTGAACTCCAGCTGGTACAAGCGGGCTCAAAGCAGCAATGGATTGATCGGATGGAGCTATATTGAGGATGAACGGGACCATCAGACCTATTTGAGTCTGGTTCGCAAAATCGATTTTATCAATCAGCATCGCAGCGGTGTGCTGGTAATTAACGTTAACCCCCGCGTGCTTAATTCGATACTGGGTCAAGAGTCGTTCGAGACGATGATTATCGATGAGGAGAACCACATCGTCTCAGCGAACCGCCCGGATCGGATAGGGAAGACGCTTGCAGATATTCATTTTGACCCGAACATCATTAATAAAAAAAGCGGAAGCTTCCAAGCCGTTCTGGATGGTGAATCATCGCGGATACAGATCGAGTCGCTCGTAGCTGAGCCGAATTTGAAGGGCATCCGCATTGTATCCATCTTCTCCATTCAAGGTATTGTAAAAGGAGCGAATCATATTATTCTGCTTGCAGCCACGGTCATTATGATCAGCTTTGCAGTCGCTGTTATCTTGATCTATGGTTTCTCCACGATGCTGTCCAAGCGGATGCTGCGGCTAAGCAAGCATATTACGAAGGTGGCGACCGGGCATCTGGATATTGTGCTGGAGATCGACGGGAAAGATGAGATCGGCCAGCTGTCCAGACAGTTCAATTCCATGGTGGTCAGCATCAAGGAGCTCATTATAGAAGTGAAGGACTCGAATCAGCAGAAAGTGCAGCTGGAATCCAGGCAGAATGAGATTAAGTTCAAAATGATGGCCAGCCAGATCAATCCGCATTTCCTGTTTAACGCACTGGAATCCATCCGCATGAAAGCTCATTTAAAGGGGCAATCCGAAATATCCAAGGTTGTCCGCCTGCTTGGCAAGATGATGAGAAAGAATCTTGAAGCAGGCAGCCGGACTGTCCCGCTGTGGAATGAGATCGATATGGTGCGCTGCTATCTGGAGATTCAGAAGTTCCGTTATGAGGATCGGCTGAGCTATGAGCTGCTTATCGACCCTCAAGCAGAGCAGCTTCCTTTTCTCCCGCTCATTATTCAGCCTTTGGTTGAGAATGCGGTTATTCATGGACTGGAGAACAGAGAAGCCGGAGGGCTTGTGCAGATTAAGGTGAAGCTTATCGAATCCTTCGTTCAGGTGGAGGTCATTGATAACGGAGAAGGAATGACTATGGAAAGAATGAATGAGCTTAATCAGTCGCTTGAGGAGAAGGAAGATGATGAGCAGAACCGTATTGGGCTGCGGAATGTTCACCTGCGTCTAAAGCTGTCTTACGGGAGTGAATATGGTCTTCACATTTGGAGTGAACCCGGTACCGGGACAAAGGTACAATTTATGATTCCGGTTGGAGGCGAATTGCATGTATAAAGTATTGATTACGGATGATGAACCTACGATTCGGGAAGGGCTGCGCACGCTGATCGATTGGGAGCATTACGGATATCAGGTTGTCGACACGGCAGCAAACGGCAAGGATGCCTTGATTAAATATGACTTATATAAACCCGACTTGATGATTGTCGATATTCGCATGCCCGGTATGAGCGGTTTAGAGCTGATCGAGAAGCTGCGACAGGATTATCATGAACCCCATGTCCTGATTCTGAGCGGTTATGCGGATTTCGATTATGCGAAGAAAGCAATCAAGCTGAATATTGACGGCTACTTGCTAAAGCCTGTTGACGAGGATGAGCTGATTGATTATTTACTCAGACTTCAAGCACAGCTGAATCGGGAGTCGGAGGCTAAACGAAGAGCGCTTGAAATGGAGGAGAAAAGCCGTGAGGCGGTGATTCAGTCTATATTGACAAGAGGAAGCGTGGAGACGGCCGAATCAAATGTTCAGGAAGCGGTCACAGCAGGGCTGCAGTGGGAAAGGTATGCCGTAATTCTCATGAAGCTTTACGGCCGCGGGCATGAAATCGAGCCTTCTCAGCTGACTCAAATAAAGAAAGGCCTGGTTCAAGCCTTCGATGAAGCAGGCAGGGGAATTGTCTTCTCCAAAGAGCCATATCTTGGGCTGCTGCTGAATGATAACCTGCAGACCGAGAGAGTCCGTAATTCCATCCATCAAGACATCCATACGCTTGCCGCCGAGCAGGGAATGAGTATTGCAATCGCTGCCGGTCAAGCGGTCAGACAGCTCCAGGATATCAGCAGTTCCTACGAGGAGGCTTACAGACTACTCGCGCACCGTTTCTTCTATGAAGATGATCAGATCATAACGGTTCATTCCGTCCGGGTAGGTCCGCCCGTTCACGATGAGGTCAATCGGATTCAGAATTTGAATCATGAAACGGAGCCGTATGCATATGCGGATAAAATATATCTCGCTATCGATGTCGGGAATATGCAGGCTGCAGCGGAGCTGGTCTCGGAAATGGGTCAGCAGCAGCTTGAAGCAATCGGCTCTGAGCAGGAGATTAAAGGTCATTTTGCACAGGTGGCTAACCGTGTGTTGAATAAAAAGCTTCAAAGCGAGCCGGAGCTTCAGTCAAAGAGTCAGCAGCTGTCGGCGGACATTCTTGCGATCTATCAGCAGACTACATACAGTGGGCTGGAGCAGTATTTCGTTCAATATCTGCATGCGTTTAACCATGCGCAGAGCCATGGAGGAACCGATAAGCAGATCAACAAAATGATCGATCTGATTCAGAGAAATTACTATGAGAATTTGAAGCTGGATGCACTCGCCGATGTATTTAACTACAACAGCGCGTATTTAGGCAAGCTGTTCAAAACCGTAACCGGGGAGTATTTCAACACTTATTTGGATAAAGTCCGCATCGAGAAGGCGAAAGAGCTGCTGAGTCAGGGGATGAAGGTCTATCAGGTTGCGGAGAAGGTCGGCTATACGAATGTGGACTATTTTCACAGCAAATTCAGAAAATATGTAGGAGGCTCTCCGTCCGCTTACCGCAAAAAAGGAGTTTCCCAATGATAGCGCATACAATTTTCACATGATTTTAAGGTGAATTCCTAGGGTATTGTAAACGCTTCATTTCCCTTATCATGAGGACATACAGCAAGGAGGGATACGATGAAAGCGATAACAGCCACTACTGCCATTCCAGAGAAGAAAAAGAGACAATTCTGGAATATCTTTTTACAGCAAAAATATTTGTACCTGATGTCACTCCCCTTCGTAGCCTGGGTATTCGTATTCAGCTACTTGCCCCTATGGGGCTGGTTGATGGCCTTTCAGAAGTTCAAGCCCAAATCATCGTTCCTCGATCAGGAATGGGTTGGCCTGCAGTACTTCAGGGAGCTGTTTCATGACGATCAGTTCTTCCAGGCATTGCGCAATACACTCGCCATGAGCTGTATGGGACTAATTGCCGGATTTACAATCCCGATTATATTCGCCATTCTGCTCAATGAAGTAAGGATCCAGGTGCTCAAACGATTCGTGCAAACGATCTCCTACCTGCCTCACTTTGTGTCCTGGGTTGTAGCAGCAGGGATCGTAACCAAGATGTTGTCCACTGACAACGGGGTTGTTAATGATTTGCTCGTAAGTCTTCATCTTATTAAAGAACCGATTCAATTTATGGGACAAGGCAATTACTTCTGGAGTATCGTAACAGCCGCCGACGTCTGGAAAGAAACCGGATGGAACACCATTATTTATTTGGCCGCCATCGCGGGCATCGGTCCTGAATTATACGAAGCAGCCAAGGTGGACGGCGCAAGCCGGCTGCAGCAGGTATGGAACATTACACTGCCGGGCATCCGGTCGACGATTATCATTCTGGTCATCATGTCCATCGGCCATCTGATCAGTATCGGCTTCGAGAAGCAGTTCCTGCTCGGAAACAACCTGGTTCGCGATTATTCGGAAACATTAGACTTGTATGCCCTTAATTACGGGCTTGGCATGGGCCGATATTCGTTTGGTACAGCGATCAATATATTCAACTCCGTCATCAGCGTTATTCTGCTGTTTACCGCAAACGGCTTGTTTAAGAAAATTACGAAGGAAAGCATCATCTAGGAGGTGTGCCAAATGGAAAAAGCTAAACGATACGGCGGCACGCCTTGGTCCGACCGAATCTTCGATATTGTCGTATACGTCGCCATTATCTTGGTTACGCTCATCACGCTTTACCCGTTCCTGAACGTGCTCGCGATATCGCTGAATGATTCCACGGACAGTGTCCGCGGCGGGATCACGATCTATCCGAGGCAATTCACGCTGAAGAACTATGAGACGATCTTTGCATTCTCCGGCCTCATTACAGGCCTCAAAATATCCATACTTCGTACGGTTATCGGTACGGTTCTTGGCTTGATCAGTGCTTCGATGCTGGCGTTCACGCTAAGCCGGATCGACTTCCAGGGCAGAAAATTCGTCTCCACCTTCCTGGCGCTGACCATGTATGTATCCGGAGGATTGATCCCGTTCTATATTCTGATTAAAGACCTTCATATGATCGGCACGTTCGCTGTCTATGTGCTGCCGGGTCTTGTCAGCGCCTTCAATGTGTTCGTTGTCCGTTCCTTCATCGATGGCATTCCTTACGCTCTTCAGGAGTCGGCTAAACTCGATGGCGCGAATGACTTCACGATCTACTGGCGTGTTATTCTTCCGCTGACCAAGCCTGCACTCGCGACGATTGCGCTGTTCCTGGCGGTTGGTCAATGGAATTCCTGGTTCGATACGTATTTGTACAATGGCTCCAAGGATCACTTAACGACGCTGCAGTATGAACTGGTTAAAGTTATCCAAAGCACGACGACGAACACGGACAGCTTCCGCGGCAGGAACATGGTTGAAGTGATGTCGCAGATTTCTCCGGAGTCCGTTAAGATGGCGATTACGATCATTGTCACGGTGCCGATCCTCATTGTTTATCCGTTCTTGCAGAGCTATTTCGTAAAAGGTATGACGCTTGGGGCAGTGAAGAGCTAGAAGATGAATGTGGTATGGTCAGGGCAACCTGTTCAAACAATATAACTTTTCAACAAATTTGGGAGGGTTTCAACATGCGCAGAAAGAAAACAACAGCTTCTATTCTTCTTTCACTTACGCTGCTTGGCGGTCTGCTTGCAGGCTGCGGCAATAACACAGGGAACGATAATGGAGCAAATACCGGCAATGGCACAAAGACAGAAGGTAATACCAATACCGCCAATGCAGGGAACGACGCGAAAGCAGATGATTTATCACCAATTACCTTTTCATTCTTTGGTGAAGACCCGAATCCAAACTGGAACAATATGCAGGATGAGGTAAGTAAAGAAATTACGAAGAAAACCGGCGTTACGCTGGATGCTGAATTCGCTGTCGGCGATCCTGCTCAGAAGGTTGCCTTAATCGCAACGAGCGGCGACTATCCGGATATCATTGCAGCCAAAGGCGATATCGGCAAGCTTGTTGATGCCGGCGCTGTTATGGACCTCACAGAACTGATTGATAAATACGCTCCGAACATCAAGAAAGTGCTTGGCGATTACATGGTTCGGGCCAAATACACCAATGCGGATCAATCCATTTATGCCATCCCGACTTGGGCTGCCGCTAACGAAGAGAGATTCGTTGCAGGCGGAGGATTCGAGCTTCAGCACCGCGTTGTAAAGGAAGCGGGCTACCCGGAAATTCGTACGGTTCAAGATTATGAGAAGGTTATCAAATCCTACCTGGACAAACATCCGACCGATGCTGACGGCAATAAAAATATCGGTGTTTCCCTCAATGCGGATGACTGGCATATGTATATCTCGGTAACGAACCCGGCTGTAGCGACAACCGGCGGTTCCGATGATGGAGAATATTTCGTCAATCAAGAGACGCATGAAGCAACCTATCACTTCCGCCGTCCGGAAGAGAAAGAATACTTCCGCTGGCTGAACCATATGAACGATATCGGCTTACTCGACAAAGAAAGCTTCGTGCAAAAGTATGATCAATACAAAGCGAAAGTGGCCTCCGGCCGTGTTCTTGGCTTGATTGACCAAGATTGGGATTACAATGACAGCCAGCAAGCGTTGAAATCCGCAGGCAAATTCGATCAAACATATGGTCACTATCCAGTAACCATGTCCAAAGATATCAAAGAAGCATCCTTCTGGCCTACAGGCTTCATGGGCGGCTATGGTATCGCAATTTCAACAACGTGTAAAGATCCTGTTCGTGCAATTAAATTCTTGGATTTCTTAGCTTCCGACGAAGGTCAAATCTTGAATAACTGGGGTATTGAAGGCAAGCACTACAAAGTTGTAGATGGCAAACGCGTTGTGCCTCAAGAAGTGCAGGACCGTATCAACACCGACAACACAGCATTCACGAAAGAAACAGGTATCGGCTTCTACTGGAATATGATGGCTCACTACGGCGATGGCGCGAAGGATTCAACCGGCAACTACTACACGAAGAATTTCCCAGAGCAGTTGGTTGTCGGCTACAGCGATGTAGAGAAAGAAACGCTTGCCGCTTACAAAGCAACAACTTGGAAAGACCTGTTCCCGAAAGAAAGCGAGTTTAAAGAAAAAGCGTACGGCGCAGCTTGGAATATCTCCATTCCGGGTGAAGATGAAGTAACGATTCTAGGCAACAAAATGAAGGATATCACTTGGAAACGCATCCCTGAAGCGATTCTGGCTAAACCGGCAGATTTCGATAAAATCTGGGATACGTACATGAAAGATCTGGAAAAAGCCGGTGTTGAGAAAATGGAAGCCGGTTATACGAAATATGTACAAGATCGTGTAGAGCTTTGGAGCGTAAAATAATTGAAATGAAGGGCTCGGATGCAGAGATGCAGATCCGGGCTTTTTTTTACCCCATTCGCATGTACACCCAGAATAAATGGTGAAATAGACATCCTCGAATTTTAGTTCGATGGATGTCTTTTTTGATCAGGATCTTTTTAAATAAGTGAAGGAGTAAACAAAGGAATAGGTTAGAAGAGTCAGGACAAAGATGATCGAGGTAAAGGGGATCAACAAGCGCAGCTGTCCTGCATTCGTAAGAATAAAATGAGTATCCTTAAGGATCGTAAGCGGCTCCGATAACACGTCCCAGCTGTTCCACCTGATAAACCGTCCGATAAAGATGCCGAGGCTGCTCAGCAATAACACCCCTACGGCAAACACCCAGCCGACTATTCGCCCAAACGCTTGACTGACAAGGGTCTGGACGGAGTACAGCGAATAAATGCCCAGGAATAGACCGATCATAGCAGCCGAGAAGAAGAGAAACAGGTGGTACCAGAATTCGATATCAATCAGAAAGCTGCCGTATACAGGGTGATAATAATTGAATGGATGCAGCATATCCGTAATGAGATAAGCCGAATTCGGGTAGAAAAAAAGCCACATCAATCCGAGGACAATCAGCAGCAGCCGTCTGACCGCAGCAGGCTGCTTGAAGTAAACAAATACCATATCAAGGAGCAGAGCAAGCCCAGCCGGAACCCAGGCCAGAAACATGTCCCAGTTCAAGAATAGATAGATGGATTCCCCCGTATGATGCCTCAGATAGACGCCTAAGGCTAGTGAGCATACGGTTCCTGCACTTAATAACAATAATAAAAACAGTTTAATCCGGATATTCAGTTCTTCCAAGCCCTTCAACTGCATCCCTCCGACCTTCGAGTCATTCACGAAACAGACTTTACCTTCGATTGAACCTCATGATTATTAGACGACTGTGTCAGCTAAATGGTTTCCTTTCAATTACAATTTACGGACTCATTTAAGGATGGTGGACCTTCTGAACCCGGTAATCCCTAGGGGTTACGCCCATATGCTTGCGGAACGTTTTATTGAAGAAGCTGAGGTCGTTAAAGCCGGTTTCCAAGGCAACTTGGAGCACCTTCTTGCTGGTATCAGCAAGCAGAAGCTCCGAGGCATGGCGAATTTGAACCGTATGCTTGTAGTCGAGCAGGCTCATGCCGGTTGCTTCCTTAAACTTGGCCGTGAAGGACGATACGCTCATTCCGCAGAGTCTGCTGAGCTGCTTCAACGTAAGCGGCTGCTGGTAATGCTGCTCTACGAAGTTGCGGATGGATTCGATCCAGGCGATGTCGCTTATCTCCTCCCGCTTGGCATGCTTGCGATTCTCCTGCTGGTAACGGCTGAGCCAGACCAGACATTCGATGAAACGGGTTTTGATCAGGAGCTGGTAGCCCTCGCGCTTATGCTGAAACTCATCATTTATCATTTGCAGGTGGCTCTGGATATGCAGCATTTGTCCTGCCTGAAGCGGATGATAAGGAACGAAGGATTGGCTTTTCCGCAGGAAGGGCGCCAGATAGAAGAAGTTAATAAAGGAGGGAAGCTGCTGGAGCACCTCCAATTCTTTTTCCAGAAACGCCGCCTCGAAAAGCACGTTATACACGAGGGTATCTTCATCTTGTGAAGCCAGATAGCTGTGATAGACATTAGGCTCCAGGACGAAGACATCCCCTGCGGCAAGCTTGTAGTGATGCCCGGACACCTCATGCTCGGCATTTCCCTCCACAACAAATACGAGTTCAATAAAGTCATGCGTGTGGGAAGCGATCTGATTGCCTTTGTGAATCGTGCATAGATCGATATAGAAGGGAAAACGGTCATCCTGGAAGTAAGACTCTCTTGTATAGGTGGTCATCGTGGACAGCTCCCTTATTTGGCAGATCGCCTTACTTTTCTCGTCAATCATCCAAGAATACCGTTTCATTTTAAACTATTTTAAAGAGGAGGGAAATCTTATTCAAGTTCAAAGGGGAGAATTGATCGATGCTAAGAGGTCTGAAGGAAATGACGGAGGAACAGATACGCTTTTTTCAGGAAAATGGGTTTGTCCAAGTGGATGATATGCTTAGCCCGGCGGAAGTCGAGGAGCTGCGCGAGCATTTGAACGAAGTAATGGGAAGCACAAACGGTCATTCCACTCAGACATCGGAGCGGGGCAACACCTACTTCAATGTATTGAACCAGCGGGTGAACACTTGGAGAGACCATGGGGGAATGGCGCGTTTCATCCTGTCGGAACGATTGGCGGATGCTGCCAGGCAGTTGTCGGGTTATGCGGGGATCCGGCTGTTTCACGACCACGCGCTGTTCAAAATGCCGCAGGATTCCAAGCCTACGCCTTGGCATCAGGATTTGGGGTATTGGCCGATGAACGAGCAGCGGGCGCTCTCCATCTGGATCGCTCTCGATGATGTGGATGAGCATAACGGTTGTATGATGTTCGTGCCGCGGTCGCAGCAAATCAAAAATTTGAAAAACATTGATTTAGTCAACGCGCAAGATATCTTCCAGCAGGAAGGAGCGGCAGGGATTGACCGGAACACCGCAGCTATCGTCCGAATGAAAGCAGGCAGCTGCACCTTTCACCATGGCTTAACCTTCCACTATGCGCATGCCAACCAGACAGATCAGCCTCGCCGTGCGCTTGCAATCGTTTATATGGAGGACGGAACGACATTCAGCGGGGCAAGGCATATATGTACGGATGGACAGCCGCTGAAGCAAGGGGAGATTATTCGCGGAGGGTTGTTCCCGAAGCTGGCTTGAGGAGACAGATGGAATGTTCAAGAGAGCCATTCAAATCATTTTCAGGATTTGAACGGTTCTTTTTTTCGTTTATTGGGCAGGAGGGATCGGCATTAGTAAAGGGTTCATTCCATGCTCTCTGCGCAGCCAGCGTTAACTTTCATGATTTATTTAATTTATTATATATTCTATTTCACCAAAATGGTTCAAATTTACATGGTCTATTGATATAATTCAAATATAGGTTGCTCGGTACGGTTCCATATCACAGTTCATACAGAAAGGGATCCTGTAATTGAAATCACAGCGTCTGTTAGTCGATTTTGTGCGAGCCAAATGGTACATCTATGCTTCAGGAATTGCGTTCACAGCAGCAGCAAACATGATTCAATCCTACTTTCCGCATCTGCTTGGACGGTTTACCGACCAGCTTCAAGAGGGAGGCTTGACGCAGTCGGCTGTCATTGACTACAGTTTGATGCTTCTAGGCGTTGGCGTCAGCTACGGTCTTCTTGGGGGTATCGGCCAGTTTCACATTATGTATGTCGGCAGGCTGTTTGAATTCTTCACGCGAAAACGTCTGTTCGATCATTTCACGGCGCTTAGCGAGCATTTCTATTCCAAATTCGGGGTCGGCAAGCTGCTCAGCTATGTGATGAATGATGTAACGTCCGTGCGTGAATCCATTTCGATGGGTATCAACCAGACGGCAAATGCGATCTTTCTTCTCTTATCGGCCGTTACCATGATGCTCTTCAGCTCCATCCCGCTCTATCTGATTGGCGCCTGCGTCGTACCGCTTCTGTTCATCCCATGGATTGTCGTCCGGTTCGGGCCTCTTATCCGCAAACGCTCCTTAGCGGTCCAGGAATCGCTCGGAACGATGACGGAATCCGCGGAAGAGCAGTTCGGCGGGATCCGGGTAACGAAGAAATTTGCCGTTGAAACGATTATGAACGGCCGGTTCGGTAAGACCGTGGACCAGATTCGCGACAATCAGCTGAAACTCGTGCGTGTATCTTCGTTTTTTCAGTCCTTAATCCCGTTTCTTGGGGCCTTGTCTCTAGTGATTACGATTATATTCGGAGGGTACTTAACGCTGAATGCGAAGATGTCGCTCGGTAATTTCGTCGCATTAACCTTATACATCCGAATGATGGTCAATCCGCTCCAGCAAATTGGTAACGTTATCAATACCATGCAGCGGTCACGGGCTTCACTGGAGCGGCTGAACGATCTGTTCGCGATGAAGCCGGATATTGAAGAGATTGAACAGTCCACGGAGCTGGATTTTCATCAATCGGCCATACGGATCAAGGACTTGTCCTTCTCCTATCCGGATGCGAAGCAGGAAGCCCTGCATCATATTAATTTAACTATTGAACCGGGGAAAACCATCGGCATCGTTGGAAAAACCGGCAGCGGCAAAACCACACTGGTGAAGCTCCTGCTGCGTCTCTATGATTCGACTCAAGGGTCGATTCGGATCGGGGACGTCGATATTCATGACTTATCGCTGGAGAGCCTGCGCGGGGGTATTGCTTATGTGCCGCAGGACGGCTTCTTATTCAGCACAACGATACGGGAGAATATTGCCTTCTTCCGCCGGACCGCCTCTCTCTGTCAGGTGGAGAAGGCTGCCAAACAAGCGCAAATCTACGGAAATATCATTGAGTTTCCCGACAAGTTTGAGACGAAGCTTGGCGAACGGGGCGTTACGCTCTCGGGAGGGCAAAGGCAGCGGACCAGCTTGGCGAGGGGACTTATTAAGAATGCTCCGATTATGATCCTGGACGACAGCGTCAGTGCCGTCGATTCGGTAACGGAACGAAAAATCATGGATGCAATTCGGGCCGAGCGCAGGCAGCAGACAACGATCTTAATCGCTCACCGAATCAGCGCGCTCAAATACGCGGACGAGATTATTGTACTTGATGAAGGCCGCATTGTTCAGCGCGGCACGCATCAAGCTCTTCTTGAGCAAAAAGGAATCTATGCAACGCTCCATGCCATTCAGGAGGAGGGAAGTCAGCATGCGTAATGCCAGCCGGGATGTACAGGAGAAGCCCAAACCCAAGCCCAAATATAATTCGGCTTTTCGGTCCCTGTATGCCTATACAAAGCCGCATCAGCGAACCTTTAATTTCGTCTTTATTCTAATCGTGCTCGGTATCGCGGCCGACTTGTCGCAGCCTTATCTGGTCAAGATCGTCATTGATGATCTCATTAAAGCAGACGGTCAGACCGAATTCAGAACGGTCATCCTTATTTCCTTGTTGTATCTCAGCTTATCGGTACTGGGTCTTCTCTTTGGCTATATGCAAAATAACAGGCTTCAATTCGCGGCTCAAAGTATTGTCGCCAGGATCCGTAAGGATCTGTTCGGCCATATTTCAAAGCTGTCGATGTCTTATTTTGACCGAGTGCCGAGCGGCAGTCTCATCACCCACGTATCCAGCGATACGGAAACGCTGAACCAGTTCTTTAACCAAGTGCTGCTCAGCATGCTCAGAGACGGATTGACGCTCATCTTCATCATCGTGCTCATGTTCCGGCTCGACCAGGGTCTTGCGCTGTACTGTTTACTGCTGCTGCCGATTATCGCAATCATCGCAGTCGGTTTCCGCTCCTATATGCGCAAGACGTATCAGATTGCAAGAACGCAGCTGTCCCGGTTGGTTGCTTTTGTCGCGGAGAACCTGTCGGGGATGAATCTGATCCAGGTCTTTCACCAGGAGAAGGAGCAGCAGAACCAATTCTCCGACCGGAACCAATCGTACTTCCGGGCGAATCTTCGGGAAATACGGACGAATGTGCTGTTTAACCGATCCTTTGATATACTTGGAAATCTGTCAATTGCTTTCGTCACCTGGGTCGGCGGCACGGCTGTGCTGAACAAGAATATCGAATTTGGCGTACTGTACGCGTTTATCACGTATATTCGGATGTTCTTCCAGCCGATCAATACGATTACCCAGCAGTGGAATACGCTGCAATCCGCGACGGTATCGGTCAATCGGATATGGGGGATTTTTTCCATACAGCCTGAGGTTACCGACGCTGAAGCGGCGAAGACTATCAATCTGACGAAGGTTCAGGGGCGAATTGATTTTAACCGCATCCAGTTCTCTTATCAGGAAGGAATACCGGTCATTCGTGATCTGGATCTGCACATTAAGCCGGGAGAAATGATCGGGGTCGTAGGCACGACAGGAGCGGGTAAAAGCTCGCTCATCAGCTTGCTCTGCCGGTTCTATGACGTGAGCAAGGGCAGCATCGAGATCGATGGGACGGATGTCCGGGATATTCCGCAGGAGACGCTCAACCGGCTGATCGGTCTGGTTCAGCAAGAGCCGTATTTATATTCAGGCAGCATCATTGACAATGTGCGTCTGTTCGATGAGACGATTTCACGTGAGGCCGTCATACAAGCATGCATGCTTGTCGGGGTTAATGAACTCGTCGAACGGATGAAGGATGGCTATGATACAAAACTCTCTGAGCGGGGAAGCGGGCTGTCCGCCGGCGAGCGGCAGCTGATTTCTTTTGCGCGAATTATCGTGTTCGGTCCGAAGGTGCTCATTTTGGATGAGGCGACGGCGAATCTGGATTCCCAGTCCGAGCAGATGATCCAGCATGCCCTTAATATCGTGTCAGAGGGCCGGACGACGATCGTAATCGCGCACCGCTTGTCAACGATCATGCAGGCTGACCGCATTCTGGTCATGAAGCAGGGCCAGATTGTGGAGGAAGGCACTCATCCGCAGCTGCTTGAGCTGCATGGTTATTATGAACAGCTGTATCTGCACTCGCAGGGGAAAGCCATGATTGAAGCGGGGTAGGGACTCTCAGGAAGGATTCGGAAATAGCGCCTATATCCTCTAACGGAGGCTCATAGGCGCTATTTTGTATGAAGACTTTTCATGGGGAAGTAAAGGAAACAAACCCGAAAGCGTAGAAGAGTAAGAGCGGATGGTGAACGTGAAACGAACAGGAGCTGATCAAGTGAGCATAAAGAAAATGGAAGCCGGTGCTTATCTTAGCCGCATCGGATTTGAGGGAACGCTGGACGGCAGTGCAGAGACACTTGCCAAGCTGCAGGAATGTCATCTCCATGCGGTGCCTTATGAAAATCTGGATATCTATAACGGAGTGCCGCTTTCCCTTGAAGTCGAACAGCTCTATGACAAAATCGTCACCCGCAGGCGAGGAGGCTACTGTTTTGAGCTGAATGCCTTGTTTGGGTGGCTGCTCAGAGAGCTGGGTTATACAGTAACGGATTATGTTGCCAGGTTCTGGCGGGATGAGACGAATACGCCGCCCAAAAGACGTCATCATGTGCTAAAGGTGCAGGCAGGCGAGGGTTTCTATCTATGCGATGTAGGCGTGGGTGGAATTGTGCCGCGCAGACCGATTGAGATGATCGAGCTGAAGGAGCACCCGCAAGGGGTAGAGCGCTACCGCCTGGAGAGGGATTCGGATTACGGCTGGTTCTTGTGTGAGCAGAAGAAGGGGGAATGGCTCCGCATTTATTCCTTCACGGAGGAGCCTCAGCTGGCGAAGGATTATACGATGGCTTCCTTCTGGTGCGAGCATGCACCGGAATCGATTTTCAAGCAGGACATCATGCTGGCCGTTCGTACACGGGAAGGCCGCAACAGCGCTGCCGGCAAGGAATTCCGGATCTTCACAGCTGAAGGTGTACGGGTCTTCGTTCCGCAGACGGATGCCGAGTTTAAGGATGCTTTGGTTAAATATTTCGGAATATCGCTTTAATCGAGTTCTCAAGCCTTCATCTTCTTCATGAACAGAAGGCGATACAGGATAACCAAGAGAGCCGCAAGGCTCACGGTGAGCAGCAGACTGAATCCATAGTGATGAATGTAATGCTTGACTGTCTGCCAGCGATTGCCCAGCATGTAGCCGATATAAACAAAGATCGTGCTCCATAGGAGAGCACCCGTATAGGCATACAGCATAAAGGTGCGCAGATTAAGACGTGATATGCCGGCCAAATAAGCGGTCAAATGGCGAAGACCGGGTACGAAAAAGCCGACAAACAGCAGAAAATTACCGTACTTGGTCATCCATTTCTGGGCGGACTCGATCTTGCGATGAGAGATATGAAGCTTAGGGCCGTACTTAAGCAGGAAAGGAAGACCCCATTTGCTGCCGATGATGTAGCTTGCTGTAATTCCAGCTGCTGCTCCGATAAACGCGCTAAGGATAACGAAGGGCAGGATTAAATTACCGCTGCAGATCAGATAACCGGCATAGGTAAGGAGAGTCTCGTCCGGTACAGGCACGCCGACGATCCCAAGCGCAAGCGACAGGGTCAGACCGATATATCCAAAGCGTGATATGAGAAGATGTAAAGCATGTTCCAAGTGAAAAAGCCCCGTTTCTTGTTGATCTGCGGTGATTTGAATATATCTCAATGACAGCTTGAAAACAAGGAAGCGCATGCAGGATTGTTATATCACGTGAATATGTTTTATATTCCATGTGTACCGAAAATGGACTATACTAGGGGAAAATCCAAGAAAAAGGTGGTTCACACATGACTCGCAAACTTCGATGGGGAGTAATCGGTTGTGCCGGTATTGCAATCGGTTCCGTAATTCCCGGTATTCAGCAATCCGAAACAGGTGAAGTTGTCGCTATCGCAAGCCGTGGAATCAGCAAGGCGGAAGAGACGGCAGCGAAGCTTAATATTCCAAAGGCTTATGGAAGCTATGAAGAAATATTGCTAGACCAAGAGATTGATGCGATTTATATTCCGCTTCCGAACCATTTGCATATGGAGTGGTCCATTCGTGCGATTGAAGCAGGCAAACACGTGCTTTGCGAGAAACCGATTGCGCTTAATGCCCAAGAAGCTCAGCGTATGGTAGATGCAAGCCGCAAAGCGGGGGTTCACCTCGCCGAAGCGTTCATGTACCGGAATCATCCACGTTACGGGGAGATTAAAGAGATCATCAAATCAGGTGAAATCGGTGAAATCCGCGGTATCCACGGTACGTTTACGTTTAATAACGCCGGAGCTAAAGGCAATGTGCGTTATCGTAAAGAATGGGGCGGCGGTTCCATTTATGATGTCGGTGTGTACCCGATCAGCGCAGCACGTTTATTGTTAGGGGCAGAACCGGAAGCGGTTACAGTTCATGCGCTAATCTCGCCTGAGCATGACAATGTGGATATGATGGCTTCGGGTATATTAGAGTTCCCTGGCAATATAGCACTTACTTTCGACTGCGGCATGTGGGCAGCCTTCCGTAATACGGTTGAGATTCTGGGGACAGAAGGCCGTATTGAAATTCCGGGAGCCTTTGTCGGCAATCAGGATTTTATCGTTTATTCCAAAGACGGCAAGCGTGAAGTGACGCAGCCGCAATTAAATCAATATTCCCTGCAGGCGGACGAGTTTGCCCGCACCGTATGGGGAGAGACTGCCGGGAAATTTGCTCCTGAAGATGCAGTTGCCAACATGAAAGTCGTTGACGCTTGCTTGAAATCCGCTTATTCCCGCACTCGTGTACTTATCTAATTTAAAGGAGATGTTTAATTCGATGAAAAGCATAAGTCTGCAAGGGCTGGACAAAGGTGTATCCCAGCTGATCATGGGCTCCGATTATTTTGCTCCTGAAGTATATGAACTCGTATCCGCGAATCTGGATGCTTATACCGCTATCGGCGGAAATACGATTGATACCGCTTATATTTATTACGGCGGCAAAAGCGAGCAAGCGATCGGCATGTGGCTCGAAGAGCGTAAAAACCGCGACAGCATTAACGTATGGACAAAAGGCGGTCACCCGAACCAAAACGGTCCTCAGGTGAATAAATCAGCGATTTACAATGAATTGATGACCAGCTTAGATAGATTGCGCACGGATTACATTGATTTGTATGCGCTCCATCGCGATGATGTGAATGTACCGGTCGGGGAGATCCTGGAAATCCTGAACGAGCATGTGGAAGCGGGACGGATTCGTGCGTTCGGCGGTTCGAACTGGACAGCAGCAAGGCTGGAAGAGGCGAACCGGTATGCAGCCGAGCATGGTCTGCGCGGCTTTGATTTCAGCAGTCCTAACCTAAGCCTCGGCAAAGCCCAAGAACCGTATTGGGCAGATTGCATCAGCGTCGATGATGAAATGCTGGCTTGGCATGAACGGACGGAGCTTCCGTTATTCTCTTGGTCGTCGCAGGCCCGCGGCTTCTTCACTGGACGCTTTACGCCTGAAGACCGCTCCGATGCGGATTTGGTCCGTGTATTCTATAATGATGCGAACTGGGAACGGTACTACCGCGCGGAGAAGCTGGGTAAGGAGAAAGGCGTATCTACCATTCAAATCGCGCTTGCTTACGTGCTGAACCAGTCTTTCCCGACTGCTGCAATTATTGGACCGCGTAACGAAGCTGAGATGAAATCCTGTCTGGAAGCAACGCAAATTGGGTTAACACAGGAGGAAATCAAGTGGCTGGATCTGCGGACCAAATAATCGAACTGTGGCCGGAAGGCGCACCTCTTGCGGCAGGCAGCACAGACGAAGACCGCCCCGCCATAACGCCCTATTTGGTTGAAGGCATCGGCAAAGGAGCCGTTATCGTCTGCCCGGGCGGCGGTTATGGAGGCAGGGCGGATCATGAGGGAGAGCCGATTGCGCTTTGGCTGAATGGGCTTGGAATCTCTGCTTTTGTCCTGCGCTACCGGGTTGCTCCTTATCAATATCCTTGTGCATTAAACGACGTTCAACGGGCGATCCGCCATGTGCGGCTGCATGCAGAAGACTGGGGGATCGACAGCGGGAAGATCGGCGTTCTTGGCTTCTCGGCAGGCGGTCATTTGACGGCTTCCGCCGGCACGCTTTACGATTCAGGGAATCCGAATGCGGCTGATCCTGTGGACCGTCAATCCAGCAGGCCGGATCTTCTTGTTCTGTGCTATCCGGTCATTACGATGGAGAAGACTTATACGCATGAGGGCTCGCGGCATAATTTACTTGGCGCCGTGCCTGATGAGGCATTGGTCAACCGTCTCAGCACGGAACGTCAAGTCACATCCGACACACCGCCAACGTTTCTATGGCATACTTCCGATGATGGTGCGGTACCGGTTGAGAACAGTCTGGCTTTCGCTGCATCATTAAGCCGTGCAGGCGTTCCGTTTGACCTGCATGTCTACGAGAAGGGCCGTCATGGTTTGGGACTGGCTGCTGAAGATGAACATGTCGCAACATGGACAAGTGTTTGTGGATTATGGCTGAAACGGTATGGATTTTAGTCTGGTAAACAACATTGCCTTTCCTGTTACGAGGACCGCAAATCTGGTCCTCAAACGGGAAAGGTTTATTTGATAAAGTCCTCAATCCCCTTATTCGATCATCTTCGTTTATAAACAATAATGTGGTAATCTAAGAGCGTATGACCTGACTTTAATGAAGGAGCGAAAAGTTCAATGACGATTAGTAAAGCCTATGAAGGCACCTATCAAGGCGAGAAAGCGGTATGGTTTCAATTCGGCCGTTACGAGGCGGCTATTCTACCGGAAATCGGGGGCAATCTGATTGCTTTCCGGGACAATGAAAATAAGTATACTTTCCTTCACGAGCCAACTTTAGATGAGATGGAATCATTCAAAGCAAGACCTTTTATCCATGGTATTCCGGTGTTATTCCCGCCGAACCGTTTCGAGGACGGCAAGTTCCTGTGGAATGGACGCACGTACCAGTTCCCGGTGAATGAACCCGCAACAGGGAACCACCTGCATGGCTTTGTACATAGTGAGAAATGGGATGTAACTGACTTCGGAAGCTCTGCAGCAGAGAGCTTTGTAACCGTTTCCCTGACAGTGGACGAGCAGCACGCGGTATACAAATACCTGCCGCATAAGTTCACAATTAAATTACGTTATTCCCTCAGCGCTGAGGGCTTGTCCCAGCAAATCCTGGTCCGCAATGAGGGTCAGGACGTTATGCCCTGCCTCTTCGCTTTCCATACATCCGTCAATGCGCCTTTCGCTCCTGAGAGCTCGGCTAAGGATTACCGCGTCAAGCTGACAATCGGCGAGCGTTGGGAGCTTAACGAACGCATGCTGCCAATCGGCACGTATCAGCCTCTGACAGCCGATGAGGAGCTGCTTAAAGGTGAAGGCGTTTATCCATTCTTTGATTCCATGGACAACCATTACACCGCATCGGCCCAGAACGGCCGCAACCGGATGGAGCTTACCGATACGAAGCTTGGCGCAACGCTTGTTTATGATGTAGGTACATCGTACAAGCAGTGGATGATCTGGAACAATAATGCGACAGAAGGTTTCTTCTGCCCTGAACCGCAGATCAGCCTTGTGAATGCGCCGCTGGTAGATTTGCCTGCTGATGACATTGGTTTGTTCAGCTTGGCACCAGGTGAGATTTGGGAAGAAAGCGCAATTTTGTATGTGAAATAGTATTCATTCAATCATTCATTAGTAGATAATCCGCCGCATAAGGTTGAAGAGCATGCATGAATGCTCACTGCCTTTGCGGCGGATTTTTCATTTTCCAAGGGAATGGAAAGTTTTTGGTTCATCTTGTTTTCGCAAGATGGCACCGTATAGTGTACAATTGAAACAGAAATAAGATAAAAAAATCGTTAGAGGAATTGGGAGCTGTAGAAATGTCGCAAAATGAAAATGAAGTTATTTTAACCCCTGAAGGCTATGATAAGCTGGTACAGGAGCTGGATGAACTTAAAACGGTCAAACGCAGAGAACTGGCAGCTCGTATTAAACTGGCAATCAGCTATGGTGATTTGAAGGAGAACAGCGAATATCACTCCGCCAAGAACGATCAAGCCTTCATGGAGACAAGAATACTCATTATCGATAAAATGCTGAAAAAAGCAAGAGTGGTTGACAGCAAAGACACCTCAACCGTTCAAGTCGGCTCGATCGTCATCTTGAACGATGTAGAATTTTCGGAGAAAATCGAATATCGGGTTGTAAGCCCATCTGAAGCCGATGTACTCGAGAACCGGATTTCTTATGAAAGTCCGCTCGGGAGTACGCTAATTGGCAAAGCTGTAGGCGACATCATCAGCGTTAATGCACCTATGGGAGTCATTAAATATGAACTTCTTGAAATTAGAGCACTATAAACACACGCTATCCTAACCTTAAATGAAGTCAATGAACCAGCAAACACTAAAGCAGCTTTATGCTTTAGTGTTTTTTGATGCAGCCGGGCTTGCTCAGCCATGGATCTCCGATTCCGAATCGCCGGTAAGATGCAATCACTGTTAAAGTATGTTAAAGTGGTGAAATGAAAAAAGGAGGTTCTACATACATGCAAAATCAACACACACAAACCAATGAATTACCGCCAAAAACTTGTACCATTGAACGTCTGGTGACTGTTAAGACGGATGTACAGAAAGTGATTGACGGAGAGAAAACAGCGACTCGCCGCAACGGCCGCTACGCGGATGTCGGCGAGATCATGACACTTGAAGGCAAGCAATTTAGAGTGGATAAGGTGTATTCACAGTCACTTGGAGAGCTGACGGATGAGCATGCCAAGCAAGAAGGCTGCTCGACTGTTGAGGAGTATAAGCAATCTATCCTTTCGTATCACCCTGGGATGCCTTGGCTGCCGCATATGCGTGTTTGGGTTCACGAATTTAGTCCCGTTCAGGATTAGTAAACCGTGACGGTAGTGTACAAGCTGCTGTTGTATCTGCATATTTTGAGTGCAATTATCTCGATAGGCCCGTTTTTCGCATTAATCCCCTTGGTTAACAAGATGAGGGGAGCGGAAATCATCGAGCAAAATGCGTATGTCGTAATCTTCAGAACGGCCATCCGATTAGCCAAACATGCCGGACATGTGCTGGTCGCAACCGGTATACTGCTCGTTTATGCCGGATCCTGGTCCTGGAAGTCATCATGGATTATCATTACCGTCCTGATCTTACTGAGCTCCTTGTTCTTCCTGGCTCGTGCGTTTTCACCGAAGCTGAGGAAGCTCAATGAGCCTGACCAGGATAAAGGGAGAATTATCGGACTGCTTCGCCGGTCGATCTGGATTTATCTCGCACTTCTCCTTATTATGTTAGGGTTCATGGTCATGAAGCCTGACCTCTGGCAGCCGTGACCCTTATACTATGGAATCAATAATCGCCCTGTAAGAAGCGGATCTGCGCTTCATACTGGGCGATTATTAGTAGGAGCCAGCTCCCCTGGCAGCAATCAAGAAAGTTTCGATGTTTCTTATATGCTCTTCCTGCGAATGTCCGAGGGGGTCGTGTTCTTGATCTTCTTAAATACCCGTCCAAAATAGGTCATATTCGAAAATCCGACAAGTTCTCCAATCGTTGTAATCGGAGTGTCTGTGTCCAGAAGCAGCCGCTCTGCCTCCTGTACCCGGATCATATGGATATATTCGATAAAGGTTTTGCCGGTGACTTGTTTGAAAATACGACAAAAGTGATTTGGGCTTAAACTCACCATTCGCGCGGCTTCGCTGATACTGATGGTTTCATTGTAACGCTCTCGCAGCGTGTGCAGGAGACGAGTAAGGTCATGCGCTTTCTGTACCCGTGCAGTGGATACGGCAGCCTCCTTCTGAGCGTATCTGAAGTAAAGCCCGAAGATACGAAGCAGCTCCGCTTTGACAAGCAGCTCATAGCCGGCATCTTTGCGCTCAAATTCCTCCAGCAGTCTGGAGAAGGCGTCATTCATTTCCTCTATATAGGGATCTGATTGCCGCATAAGGCTTGGCCATCTCATGGGCTGATGCAGGTAAGGCATGAAATAATTGAGCTCCGTAATATCAAGTCCGCTTCCCCGAACCAAAGCTTCATTAAAAACGATACAGATCAGCTCCGTATCCGGGCTCAGCTTCGCAGCGCTGTGCAGCTGTTTGGAATTGACGAAAGCAAGCTCGCCTTTATTGAGCTGTTCATATGCAGCATCAATCTGAATGCGAATCTTTCCTTCCTTCACATATACCCATTCAATATGATCATGCCAATGCAGGCCGATGCCGGTAACCGCAAAAACATTAATGGGAAAGGATTGGTCCGGCATCCAAGTGTTTTCTTTATAAGGACTGACTGTCATCGGGATGACCTCCGTAAAAGGTGAGAATGGCAGTAGAAGGTACTTTACATACGATTTTCTCAACTTACCCTGATTAATAGACAATGTCAACGCTTCAAGTAAATAATAATCGTAAGATTGTATGAGTATTTCGTAAATTTGTTAATAGTATAAGACATGCTGATTCGTTAAGATAGGGATATTAATACAGACAACCTTCATATTAAAGGAGATCCTCATGAACAATATTCGCATCGGTACATTGGTTGGAGGCAATGACGCTGTACGCGTGCTGCCGCAAATCATTCCACATGGTTTTGAGTCCTTCTCATTAACATTCTGGCAGACAACCGGACAGGCAGATCTCAAAGAGCTTGCCAAGCAAGTGAGAGAGATCGTGGATGAGAAGAATATCGTGATCTCAAGCTTAGGCATATTCGGCAATCTGCTTACAGGTGAAGGAGACAATGCGGATACACTTGGAAGCTGGGAACGTCTGATTGATCATGCTGAATTGTTCGGTACGAATTTGGTAGCCGGCTTCACAGGACGTATGCCTGGCTCTATCGATCAGTCGATACCGAAGTTTGGCCAAGTGTTCGGTGAATTAACCAAACGCGCCGAAGACCGCGGCGTAAAAATTGCGTTCGAGAACTGCGATATGGGCGGCACTTGGGAGAGCGGAGATTGGAACATCGCGCATAACCCGACAGCATGGGAGCTGATGTTTAATGCGGTCCAATCCGACAGCATCGGGCTGCAGTGGGAGCCCTGCCACCAGATGGTCAGTCTGATCGACCCGATTCCGCAGCTTCGCAAATGGGCGGAGAGAGGCAAGATCTTTAATGTGCATGGCAAGGACGCAACGATTGCATGGGATGTTGTCCGCGAGTACGGCATTCACGGTCCGCGGCCATTCGTATGGCACCGGACACCTGGCTTTGGAGACACGAACTGGACGGACGTTATTACAATCCTGAGGCAAAATGGATATACAGGCAGCATCGATATCGAAGGCTGGCATGATCCTGTGTATAAGGGCGAGCTGGAGATGACAGGTCAAGTGCATGCGCTTAATTACCTCAAAAACTGCCGCGGCGGCGACTTTATTCCGAATCCTAAATAATCCGACGAACAAAGGAGTATCCAACAATATGAAGCATAAAATCTTGGTAGCCGGCTGCGGCGGTATGTCCAACGCTTGGCTTGATTACGCAGCAGAGCGGGCAGATGCGGAAATCGTCGGCTTAGTCGACATTTTCGAAGAAAGCGCGAAAGCGATGAAAGCTAAACGCGGTCTGAATGTGCCTACCTTCACGGATTTATCGGTGGCGCTGAAGGAAACCGATGCCAATCTGGTATTTGACGTTACCATTCCAGCGAGCCATAAGATGATCGTGACAACGGCGATGAAGGCGGGCTGTAACGTATTCGGCGAGAAGCCGATGGCGGAATCTTACGCAGATGCGGAAGAGATCGTGGAGATCAGCAAGCAAACCGGCAAACGGTATGCGGTTATGCAGAACAGGCGTTATTTGAAGCAGATCCGAGCTTATCGTGATGTCATCAGGAGCGGCGAGATCGGGACTCTGGGAACATTGAATGCAGATTTCTATATCGGCGCGCATTTTGGCGGTTTCCGCGATGCGATGGATAATCCGCTAATCGTGGATATGGCGATTCATACGTTTGATCAGGCGCGTTTCCTTACGGGGGCAGATCCAGTCTCGGTTTATTGTCATGAATACAATCCTCCGGGATCCTGGTACAAGGGGAATGCATCAGCGATCGCCATCTTCGAGATGAGTGACGGCTCTGTATTTACTTACCGCGGATCATGGTGCTCCGAAGGAATGAATACGTCCTGGGAAGCCGATTGGCGCGCAATCGGAAGCACTGGCACAGCGCTCTGGAACGGATCGGAGTTGCCGACAGCCGAAGCGGTCGATTCATCCAAACCGCAGGAGTTTCACAGTGCAATGAGGAAGGTTGAAGTCACTGCGCAGTGGCAGGGCCAGGAGGGTCACCGCGGCTGCTTTGATGAGATGTTCGCATCGCTTGAGGAAGGCCGTCCGGCAGAGACGGATTGTCTGGATAACATCAAGAGCGTTGCGATGGTTTTTGGCGCGGTTGAGAGCGCGAGAACAGGCAAGAAAGTGATGCTATAGCAGTCATACGGGATATAAAGAAGCGGTCAGCGATTGATTTTCACTCGTTGGCCGCTTCTTTTTGCTGTAAAATCGAAGAAGGAGTGACAGCTTACGTTCAGGAGGTTCGGCAGCGAATGTTCGATAAGGAACGGTTAATACCGGATGCATCCAAAGATTCCTTCTATTTGCTGAAATATGAATATAAGAAGAGCTCGCCTGCAAGGGCAGGGAGCTTCCAGTCTCATGATAACTATGAAATCTTTTATTTTCACGAGGGACAAGGCAATTATCTGATTGGCGACCGTATCCATTCGCTCGTTCCAGGCACGCTCATTATTATGCACGGCATGACGCTTCATTCGCCCAGCAGCCTGGAAGGACATCCTTATGTCCGAACGCTTATTAATTTTGATCCCACCTATATTCGCGCCGCGTCTGAACAGTTATTCGATGTGGATGCACTCGAGCCTTTCGTTCGGCTCAGCAATTACATGATCAGGCTGGAGTCTGCTGAGAAAGCAGAGTTTGAGACTATTTTAGCCAAGATGGATAGACTGTACAGCCTCCGGGAACCGGCAGCTTCCGACCGCTTCCGGCTTGCTTTTCTGGATGTATTGTTCGTCATTTATGGTCTCTTGCAGAAGCCGGTTCTAGAGCAAAGCAGACATGCTAAGGAGAAGGACCAGCATGTGGGTCAAGCATTGGCATATTTGGAGCAGCATTTCCGGGATGAAGTGACGCTTGCCCAGCTGGAGAGGGAACTGCATCTGAATCGTTCCTATTTGTCGCGGATATTCCGTAAAGTCACGGGCGTGACCATCTTCAATTACTTATACAGAAGACGCATCAACCAAGCGAAAATCGAATTTCTGATAGAGCCGAACCGGTCTGTCACAGACATCTGTTATCTTTCCGGATTCTCCAATCTATCTCACTTCAGCAGGGTTTTTAAGCAGCTGGAGGGTATATCGCCGAATGAATATCGAAGAATGATCATAAAGTCAATTTCAGCAAAATAACGCACAGGTTCTTGTCATGTCGAACAAATCGTTTGCCGTCTTCTTTTGCTACCCTTGAATAGAGCAGGACATTCATGAATAGCCGAAGGATGGTGAGCCGATTTGTTTCAGTTAACGGGATTTGCGGATGAGGCTTCTACTGATTTGTTAGAGCAGCTTAACGTCATTACAGAGCTCGGAATGAATCACTTGGAGCTGCGCGGGCTGTGGGGCAAAAATATACTGGAGCTGACGGATGAGGAAGCAGAGCGGGCCAATGCGCTCATTAAGCAGCATAGCTGCAAGGTATCGAGCATTGCGTCGCCGCTCGGCAAATATTCGATCATTGATGATTTCAAGCCGCAATTGGCCGCGGCCAAACGGGCAATCGAGCTTGCTCAATTGTTCCAGACACCATTCATCCGCGTGTTCTCTTACTATATACCGGAAGGCAGCGACCCCGCGGATTATAAGCAAGAGGTTATCCGGAGGATGACTGAATTGGCAGCGCTTGCTGAAGCAGGAAATGTCACGTTGGTTTTGGAAAATGATGGAGGCGGCCTGTACGCAGGTACGGATGAGCGCTGTTTGGAGCTGCTTCAGGCGGTGTCCTCGCCCGCACTAAAGCTTGCTTTCGATCCGGGCAACTTTGTCTTAAGCGGCGTTCGGCCTTTCGATGAAGCCTACCGGAAGCTGGAAGCCTATGTCGCTTATGTCCATATCAAAGATGCTTCTGCAGATAAAGGGATGTTCGTACCGGCGGGAGCCGGCGATGCGCAGATTGCGGAACTACTGGACGTGCTGAGCCGGAAAGAAACGAATTTGTTCCTGTCGGTTGAGCCGCATCTTCACAAGGCGCACCCGGAAGCGACGGATCCGGAGCGGTTCGGTATCGCGGTAAAGGCTCTTAAGGCTTTGCTGGATAACCGGGAACCGGCAGAACAGCAGCGGCTGAAGGTCGGTTTAGTAGGGCTCGGCAATATTGGAAGAACACATATCAGCATCCTCAGACAGATGCCGAATGTGCAGCTTGTCGGTGTTTGCGATCAAGATCGGGAACGGGCGGAGCAATTCGCAGAGATGACCGGTGCGCAGGCATACAGTAACCATTCCGACATGCTGGAGCGGTCTGGACTTGAGGCCGTTATTATCGCTGTGCCTCATTTCGATCATAAAATAGTTGCGCTTGATGCATTCAAACGGGGGATTCATGTCCTTTGCGAGAAGCCGCTTGCTGTCCATGTGAAGGATGCTGCAGAGACAATTGACGCTTATGAAGCTGCGAAGCAGCGCTTCCCCCATCTCGTATTCGGCATGATGTTTCAAGAGCGAACGCTGCCCTTCTATAAGAAGATCAAAGAACTGGTGGACAGCGGGGAACTTGGAAGGCTGATGCGGACAACCTGGATAAACACAGCATGGTTTCGCTCCCAGGCTTATTATGACAGCGGAAGCTGGCGGGCAACCTGGGCAGGAGAAGGCGGCGGCATCTTGACTAACCAATGTCCGCACAATCTGGATTTCTATCAATGGGTGTTTGGCGTTCCGGATCGGATAAGCGGTCATGCCAGCATCGGCAAATATCACCGAATTGAAGTAGAGGATGAGGTGACCGCTTACTTCGAGCACGATAACGGGATGATCGGGCATTTCATCGTGACGACTGCGGAATCGCCGGGCACAAACCGAATGGAAATTGTAGGAGAAAATGGAAGATTAGTCTATGAGAACGATAAGCTTACCCTATATCGCAACCGGATTTCAGTGCTTGAGCATTTGGCACGAACGAAAGAAGGCTTTCAGAATGTGGAATGGGATGCGCATGAGATTGAGGTCGATATACAGCAGCCTGCCGGACATGCCGTTGTTACAGGTAAGTTCGTTCAATCCATCTTAAGCGGCTGTGAAGATTTAATTGCTCACGGTACGGAAGGCATCAATTCCCTGCAGCTTGCCAATGGCATAATGATGTCATCCTTTACAAAGCAAATGGTTACTGTTCCCATTGACGGCGATGCGTTTGAAGAGAAGCTCAGAGAATTGATTGAACGCTCGACATTTGTCAAACAAGAAGCGGCAGCATCCAATTAATTTGAATAAAATGGATATAATCGAAAGGCTCATTTCCCGGGGAATGAGTCTCTCGATTTTTTCTTATTGATAAGGGACGGGCAATTGAGTATAGTAAAAGTAATTGGTTTTGTATCAAGAATATGGTTTTCTATATTAAACTTAAGTTCGGATTAACGAGGCGATGAAATGTCAGAGGAACGAAAGTACTGGGTACCTGCCTTGGATAAGGCGGATCGGGTATTGTCCATGATTGCACAAGAGCCGGGTGAGAATAAGCTGATCGATCTTTCCAATCGTCTGGAGATTAACAAGAGCTCGATGTTCTCGCTGCTTCAAACGATGGAAGCTCTTCAATGGGTTAAGAAAAGCAGCAAAGACACCTATGCGCTTGGGACAGCTATTGCGACACTCGGATCTTCGATTATCCAGAAATTCGATCTTCATGATGCCTTTCAAAGTGAAGCGATTGCCGCACGCGACCGGCTGCAGGAGACAATTCAGCTGGCTAAGCGAATGGATGATTATATCCTCTACATGGGCAAAGTGGAAGCGCTAACTCCTGTCCGGTTATTATCCGAGCCCGGTATGCGTCTTCCGGTGCATGCCACAGCATTAGGCAAAGTCATGCTCGCTCAGCTGCCGGAATCGGAATGGCTGCGGCTTTATCCGCAGACTGAGCTCCTGCCGATGACCGCCTTCACCATTAAGGACCGCGAGGCGCTCTTTATACAGCTGAAGCAGATTAAGGAGCAGGGGTATGCACTCGACGATCAGGAAGCAGTTGTTGGTTTCCGCTGCGTAGCTTCACCAGTTTTCAACCAGGCACAAGAGGTTATTGCCGCAGTAAGCTGCTCGATGCCGCTTCACCAATGGGAGACCAAAGCGGCAGAGACGCAGCAGGAGATTAGCCGATTAGCGCTGCGATTATCCGAACAATCGCAATAGCCGTCTAGATTGGAATCGGCTTGAGTGAAATTATTGGAGGAGTGAACACGATGAGATTGAAGGATAAAGTGGTTCTGATTACCGGCTCGGGTTCGGGCATCGGGAGGAGCACAGCACTGCTCTTCGCATCGGAGGGGGCAGCAGTAATCGTCAATGATGTATCGGAGCAAACCGGTACAGAGACCGTTCGTGAGATTCAGGCAGCAGGCGGACAAGCAAGCTTCTTCCAAGGGGATGTTACGGATCCAGACTCCGTGTCTGCGATGGTTGATCAAATCATTCAGGCTTATGGCCGGATAGACGTATTATTCAATAATGCGGGCATAAGCGGTGTAGGTCTGCTCCATGAGATCGAACCTGAGGCATGGGACAAAGTCGTCAATGTGAATATCCGCGGAGTTTTCCTGACCAGCAAATATGTGCTGCCGCATATGATCGAGAAGCGCTGCGGATCGATCATTAACATGTCCTCCTGCGTCGCTGAGATCGGACTGGCGCGCCGGGCGTCCTATGCGGCAACCAAAGGGGCCGTACTTGCACTGACCAAATCCATGCAGGTGGATTATGCCTCCTATAATATCCGGGTCAACGCTCTTCTTCCGGGGACCATAATGACGCCTTTCGTAGAAAATTATTTGAAAAATTCATATGATGATCCGTCTGCGGCAATCGAGAGCATTAAGAAACGGCAGCTCAGCGAGGAGCTTGGTTTTCCGGAGGATGTTGCGTCGGCTGCTTTATTCCTGGCTTCCGATGAATCGAAGTTCGTCATGGGTTCCCCGTTATATGTCGATGGCGGGGCTGTTTTCGGCAAAAATGCGTAAGCTCATGGAAATAATTCTATTTCATTCTACTTAACGGAGGTCATCATTCTATGAAACTAGTAACCCTTACCAAAGAAGGGCGCTATGCGCTCGGTGTTCACACAGAGGCAGGTATCATCGATATCGAACAGGCTCTGGAATTGTACCCGCCGCATACGCGTATTTCCACAAACGTCATGGAAGTAATTGAAGGCGGAGCGTTTGCGGTTCAAGCTTTAGAAGACTATATTAAAACGCTCCCAAAGGGCGATAATCAGGCTTTTAAGCTAGAGGAATCCGCGATTCAATGGGGGCCTTGTGTGACCCATCCGAATAAAATCATCTGCGTCGGCTTGAATTACCGCAAGCATGCGGAAGAGACGAATGCGAAAATCCCGGAATATCCGATCCTCTTCAACAAGTTTAACAATACGCTAACCGGTCATCTGCATGATATTGCAGTGCCGAAAGTGACCAATAAACTCGATTATGAAGCTGAGCTGGTCATCGTCATCGGGAAGGAAGCCAAATATGTATCCAAAGAAGATGCGCTTAGCTATGTGTTCGGCTACAGCAACGTCAATGATCTGTCAGCCCGTGATCTGCAGCTCAGAACCCAGCAATGGCTGCTTGGCAAGAGCTGCGATGATTTCAGTCCGCTTGGACCGTACCTGGTGACTGCGGATGAGGTTGGCAATCCGAATGACCTCTCCGTTAAGACGACGGTTAACGGCGAAGTAAGACAATCCTCCAACACTTCGGATATGATCTTTCATTGCGATGAGATTGTGAGCTATATTTCCCAGCATATGACGCTGGTGCCGGGGGATATCATTTTGACAGGAACGCCTGAAGGGGTAGTGCTTGGGTTACCGGTGGAGAAACAGGTGTATTTGAAGCCTGGTGACGAGGTGACGATTGAGATTGAGAAACTGGGAGCCCTTACGAACCGGTTCGTAGAAGAGCGTTAAGTTTCAATCCTGTATGCAGCAGTTAAAGCTAGATTCCATACGATCTCTGTCCATCAACCGATGGACGAGGTCGTTTTTTATTTACTTGACAATGAATATCCGAAATTTTATAGTCTAAATAAACTATACGGTATCGAACATCCTCATAAAGGAGAGCGAATGTGTGACCAAACGAAAAGTAACCAACATGCTGGCATTGGCTGTTTTATCGATGGTGAACGAGAGACCGATGCATCCCTATGAAATTTCTGCTTTAATGAAACAGCGGGGTATATCTGATGTCATTAAGCTGAATCATGGTTCACTCTACTCAGTAGTGGATGCGCTGCTTAACCAAGCGCGGATTGAACCTGTGGAAACGCAGCGGGAAGGCAAACATCCCGAAAGAACGATCTACGCACCGACAGAGACGGGCAGAGAGGAATTTCATGCTTGGCTGCGATCGATCATCGACACTCCAGTCAATGAATATCCCCAATTTACCGCGGGTTTATCATTCATTGCTCACATTGCACCCCAGGAGACGATCCAGCTGCTGGTCAAGCGGGCGAAGCTTCTTGGAGAGGATGCAGCGCAGCGTCGCGCATTAATCGAGGATGTAATGGGCAAAGGTGTCGAACGGATTTTCCTGATTGAGCAGGAATACAAGCTGGTTATGGCAGAAGCCGAGCTTAATTGGTTGAATCAAATTATCGCAGACATCAAGAATGGCAGCTTTACTATTATGAAGGAAGGCGAGCAGGCTTGGTCGGATCATGATCCTGAATTGTAGCTGCAGCGTGCCTGGCTGGAATTTCGCCCACAAGGAATTACCTTGAGTTGGATGTGGAATGTTAAGGAAAACCGCAAAAGGTGGAGGGAAAGAGACGATGGCTAAAGGAAATAACATGGGAATTATCGTAGCGGGGCTGCTGCTCGCCATTCTAATGGCTTCCATGGATAACACGATTGTGGCAACAGCAATGGGCACGATTGTCGGGGAGCTCGGCGGCTTCGATAAATTAATGTGGGTGACCTCTGCCTATTTGGTTGCAGAGATGGCCGGAATGCCGATTTTCGGCAAATTATCAGATATGTATGGGCGCAAACGTTTCTTCATCTTCGGTATTATTGTGTTTATGGCGGGCTCTGCGTTATGCGGTACTGCTGATTCCATTATTCAATTGAGTATCTACCGGGCCATTCAAGGTATCGGCGGCGGTGCATTGGTGCCGATCGCATTTACCATTATGTTCGATGTTGTACCTCCGGATAAACGGGGTAAGCTGGGTGGATTATTCGGCGCCGTATTCGGCTTGTCCAGTATATTTGGACCCCTTCTTGGTGCGTACATTACCGATTACATCGATTGGCCGTGGATTTTCTACATCAATCTGCCGCTTGGACTTATCGCATTTGTTATGATCGCTTTCTTCTACAAGGAATCTGTGGAGCATTCCAAGCAAAAAATCGACTTCATGGGCGCTTTTGCGCTTGTAGCGGCGATCGTGTGCCTCATGTTCGCGCTTGAGCTTGGCGGTAAACAGTATGCTTGGGATTCCAGCATGATCATCGGCTTGTTTGCGGCATTTGCTGTGCTGGTTATTGCATTTATTATGACTGAAAGACGGGCAGAGGAACCGATCATTACATTCGGCATGTTCAAGAACCGTCTGTATGCGACAAGCAACATCATGGCGATGTTCAGCGGCGCAGCCTTCATCACGGCTTCGATTTACATTCCGATTTTTATCCAGGGCGTGCTTGGCGGATCGGCAACCAATTCCGGACTTGTCCTGCTTCCGATGATGGTCGGTTCGGTCGTTACAGCCGCAGGCGGCGGTTCCATGCTGGCGAAATTCAAATACCGGTCGATCATGATTCCAACCTTGGCGCTGCTGGTCGTCGGGATTGCATTGCTTACGACGTTATCTACGGGTACGTCACGTTTCATGGTGACCATATTCATGATTCTCATCGGCCTTGGAATCGGCGCATCCTTCTCGGTATTAAGCAACGCTGCTATTCATGGCTTCTCGGCCAGACAGCGCGGTTCCGCAAGTTCGACGCTTAACTTCCTTCGGTCACTGGGCATGACGCTTGGTATTACCGTATTCGGTATTATTCAAAGCCATACCTTCTTGAATAAATTGGCAGCTGCCTTTGGCAGCGGCGGAGGTCAGATGCCTGAGGGTGTTGATCTAAGCGATCCGCGTAAAATTTTAACCCCAGAGACCCGGGACAAAATTCCTACTCAAGTCTTAGATAAGATCTCGGAGGCATTATCATCCTCCCTTGCTCAAACCTTTGCTTGGGCGATTATCCCGTCTGTCATTGCCTTAATCGCGGCGTTTGCCATGAGCAGAGAGAAGCTGGATCCAGCCGCTGAACAGGAGCAGTACTCCGCTTCTCATTAACAATCTTCTGGATGATGTCAGGCAGAGCCCCACTTTTCGTAGTGGGGCTTTTTCACGTCTGAGCCGGCTGCTGGAAAGTTTTACAATTTCTCAACGGAAGATTGATGGTCATTTAACAATATTTACATGTTTGATTGACGGTCGCTTAACAATAGGACTTTATAATCAGGCTTGTACATACACAGCATACGTAATTTTTGGGAGGTAGAGTTGCCCGGCGTTTGAGCAAGCTGGGGGTGGTCGGAGATTCAATTATATAAACAAAGAAACCATTCTAGAAAGGTGATATGGTCCCAATGTCCATGAGAAAAACGATTCTAGTTACCGCTTTGGCAGCAGCTATCAGCACTTCCGCAATCAGCGTGGTCTCCGCTTCGGCCGTAACAACGACAATCGAAACACAGCAATATTCATTGTTCGTCAATGATGCTGCGACAACAGTCCGGACAGTTACGGTAAACGGAGTACCGCTCGTTTCGGTGCGTGACCTTGGTACTGCGGTAGGAGCTTTGTTCGTGATCAACCCTGCAGGCGGTGTCACTGCTTACTTCCAGGATCATGCAATTGACCTGAAAGCATCCTCCAAACAAGCGATTGTCGATGGTACGTCAGTTGATCTCCAGGCTGCTGTAGAGGCGGTTAACCAATCGTATTACATCAAGCTTGAGGATTTCGTACAGGCACTTGGCGTTGATACTTCAGTAGACGATGCCGGCAAAGTATGGGTGGATGCCGTTCAAAAAATCCAAGCTGATCAAGCGAGCTGGATCGATGCAGGACATTTGCTGGCTTCTCAAGTTACTGAAGACGGACGCGTTGATTATGTTGTAGATGCAGCGACAGGCAGCTACAAGCAGCTGTTGAATTCCACGGAGGCATCGGGTCTAACAATAGCGCCGAATGGTTCTAAAGCAGCTTATACAGTTCAAGACGGGGCGGTGTATGTCGTTGATCTGGCTAAGGGCAACTCAGCTGAAGTGACAACGGATAATACGATTAAGCCGGAACTGGTATGGTCGGCTGACAGCTCGTCCATCTATTTTCTGCAAGGTGACAAAGGCAGTGTAATCGCCAAGCTGAACCCTGCGGACGGCACAATTACCAAGGTTCTCGATGATAAAGTCGACTACAAATCCAACCTTAGCGTTTCTGCTGACGGCAAATCTTTTATCTACACGGTAATCAAACCGGGCGCAGTAACTGCCGATGCGAGCAAGCCGGTTGATTCTGATGATGTAGCCATTGATATGACAGGTACTGAGCCGCATTTTTACTCTTACGATTCCTCGGTTAAAGACGGTAAGCCGGTGAAGCTGACAGCAACCGCCGATGACAAAATCTACGTAGGTGCGACTGCTGATGCCGGCAAAGCGATTTATGTGAGCGTCGAGGACAGCAGGCCTTCTTCGCTGATCGCTGTTGCCAAAGACAAGACTGTAACGAAGCTGATTGACGATAAAGATGTCCTTCAAGCTGTCGTCGCAGGCGACATCGCATTTGCCTTGGTTGACGGCGCATCTGAAGAAGAAATCTACGAAGTCAACTTAACATCAGGCGCTAAAAAATTAGTGGCTAATGTCCCGGCTGATGTAACGGAGATCATCGCAGCACCAGGTACTCCGCTTGCCATTGTTCAGAATGGACAAGTACTTGTTAATCATGATGGTACATGGAAAAAAGTAACGAAATCATAATACGTTCTTATATTCGAGAGGAGAAATAGTACCCAATGAAAATGAAATGGTTAAAATCAATCACTTTTACCGTAATTGCGCTTGCTGTAGCATTTGGCTCGGTGTCAGCTGCCAGTGCAGCCAGCAAACTTAGTGGTAAAATCGTCATCAACGGCTCGTCCGCCCTTCTGCCGCTGTCGCTTCAAGCGGCCAGCGAGTTCAAGAAGCTGAATCCTAAAGTAAGAATCTCCGCATCTGCTGCAGGCTCTGTAACAGGACCGCAATCGGTGCGCAAAGGTATCGCGGATATCGGCGCTTGCGACTGGGATGCTTCCACAGACGTACCGGGCTTTAAGAAATTTGATGGACAAGTAGCCAATAAAGTTGCGGTTATCCCATTCGCAGCGGTAACGAACAGCAATGTGAAAGTAGACAGCTTAACAACCAGCCAGTTGCAGGGGATCTTCTCCGGTAAAATCACCAACTGGAAAGAGGTTGGCGGTTCTGATGCCGATATCGTTGTAGTAAACCGTGCGTTCGGTTCCGGCACGCGCGTCAACTTCCAAATGAAAGCTCTTGTAGGCACAGATTTCATGACGAAGGGCTCTAACTACAAAGAAGTTAAATCCAGCGGTGATATGAAAACAGCGATCGAAACAACGCCAAATGCAATTGGTTACATCGATCTTGTATACGTAACAAGCAAAATGAAAGCACAAAAAATCAACAATGTTGCCCCGACTGAAGCTAACGTTATCAATGGTTCATACAAAGTATGGGCATACGGCTACTATATGACGAAGGGCCAACCAACTGGCGCAACGAAAGCTTTCATCGAATATGTACAAAGCAAAAAATTCCAAAACGGTTCCCTTAAAAAGCTTAAATTCATCCCGCTTTCCGCAATGAAGAAATAGTCGTTTTCCATATCGATTAGCAGGGAATGAGAGAGCCAGCATCGGCACCGCGCCGGTAGCTGGTTCTCTTTACGAATAGCTCCGAGAGGATGAGAATGAAATGTTAGAAGTGCCGTCACCGGGTAAAACGTATGCGGCCGGGGAGCTTGGGAATAGCCTGAAATCCAGCTCCGGCAAAACATTCGACCGCAAAACAAGGCTCTCGTTCTATAACAGAACCTTCAAAATTATTTGTATTGCCTGTGCAATTTTCGTATGTTTAATTTTGTTCTCGATTCTGTTCCTGATGGGACGCACCGGAATTCTGACGTTCGAAACCGTATCGGTTAAAGATTTCTTCTTCTCTACCGAATGGGTTCCGGAGAATGATCAATACGGCGCATTTGTTTTTATATTCGGCACATTCGCGCTGACGCTTCTTACGATGGTTATTTCCGTGCCGCTGTCGGTTCTTATTGCTGTCTTTCTTGCGGAGATGACGCCGTCCTGGCTCAAAACGATGCTGCGCCCCGTTCTCGATTTGCTCGTAGGCATCCCTTCGGTTGTGTATGGTTTTCTTGGTTTGACCATTTTAATCCCGATGCTGCGTACCGTTACGGGAACGAACATGGGGGATGGCATTCTTGCAGCCGCCATTGTACTGACAATTATGGTTCTGCCGACGATCAGCCGCATTACGGATGATGCGATTGTCGTAGTTCCCAAGAAATATCGCGACGCTTCCTACGCGCTTGGGTCGACCCGGTTTCAAACGGTATTCAAAGTTGTGCTTCCCGCTGCAAAAAGCGGTATCATGTATGCGGTTATTCTTGGCATGGCAAGGGCAATCGGAGAAACCATGGCGGTCGTTATGGTAATCGGCAATACGCCGCAGCTGGCGGATGCCCTGTTCAAGCCAACTGCAGTTCTGACAAGTAATATCGTGATGCAGATTGCGAATGTACCGTTTGATTCCACCTGGAACTATGCATTGTATCTGATGGGCTTTATTCTGCTTATCATTTCACTGCTGATGATTGTGGCGGTTCGTTTGATTCAAGGCAGAGGGGTGAAGTAAATGAGTGCAGGGACCAAAGCCCCCGTTAATCCATTCCGCTTGCATAAAAGCTTAAATCATTTCTATAACCGCGCTTTTACAGTGCTGGTATGGCTTGTCGGAATCATTACCATACTGTTTATTTGCGGTCTGTTATTTCTCATTTTGCAAAAGGGACTGCCCAAATTGGATTTTGCTTTCCTCTACGGGCTGCCAAGCGAAATCGATGAAGGCGGCGGTATCGGGCCAGCCTTATTCAACTCCTTCTATGTCTTAATCATAGCGCTGGTCATCTCCATTCCGCTTGGGATGGCTGCGGGCATTTATCTGGCTGAATTTGCGCCAAATAACAAATTTATCGCTTTTATTCGTATTTGCGTGGAAGGGCTCGCATCTGTGCCTTCGATTATATTCGGCCTATTCGGTATCGCGATCTTCGTAGAGGCGATGGGTGTGGGGCTTACGATTCTCGGCGGTGCGGTCAGTCTGGCATTCCTTAACCTGCCTGTGCTGACAAGGGTAACGGAAGAAGCGATTCGCGCTGTGCCCGTTGAAATGAAGAACGCTTCGTTTGCGCTTGGCGGCACACATCTTCAGACGATACGCCGGGTTCTGATACCGGTTGCTCTGAACGGGATTATTACGGGGATCTGTCTCGTTGCCGGACGTGCATTCGGAGAAAGCGCCGTTATCATCCTGACTGCAGGGGTATCCACCTCGGGGGAAAATTGGGATTTTAGCCTCTTTTCGCCGGGTGCCACGCTTGCGGTTCATCTCTGGTACGTGCAGTCGGAAGCGATCGTGCCGGATGCGCAGGAAATCGCTGAGAAAGCAGCAGCTGTCCTCGTGTTTGTTGTGCTGCTTATTAATCTCGTATTCCGGATTCCGCTTTGGATCAATTCCAGGAAAATGCGCTGACAAGCAAGATTATCGATGGAATTCATCCCGGTTAAGAGGGCTTTGTTCCTACTAACAACCAAACATAATGCGGTTAAATAATAGAGGACCACATCAGGCAGGTGCTGATGTGGTTTTTTTGTATAGAGGCTAATTCAATGGTTATGGAGGTTTTTATGGCCTGAATTGATGTAGAATTTTGTTGATTTTTAGGAGAAAATAATATATTTCCATGAATGTTAAAAAATGGTTTACAGAATTGATGAGGCTGCGTTACTATATGAGTAAATAAGTCTTTTCTACTACTGCGAGCAGATGCTGATAGAAAGCTCGAATGGAGGAGTCTATGAATCAACGAATGATACATGTCCCAGCATACATGAAGGAATTTTCGTGTCTTGGCTCTGCTTGCGAAGATACCTGCTGCTCTGGTTGGAAGATTGACATCGATAGGAAAACGTTTGAGTTCTATGAAGCGAACCCGGAAGTTGAAATCACAATGGCTTCTTTCATTCGGAGGAATGAGTCGAGTCAAGACCCGGAGAAATACGGGGAAATCGTATTGAATGAACAGATGAGCTGCCCGGCGTTGAACGAGGAGAAATTATGCTCAATACATAAGAATATGGGGGAGAAATATCTCTCCAATCTCTGTATGACCTACCCGCGGACGACCAGCATCATTAATGGCAGTTATGAGTTATCGGCTACGGTTGCATGTCCTGAAGTAGCCCGCGTGGCCTTGCTCAATCCGGAGGGAATGACCTTTACGAATGTTGAAGAATCGATGGATGCGCGTCATATTATAAGCAGTCAAATTAATATGGATATGCTCGATAAGCTGAGGCCCGAAACCAAGTACTTTCCGGAACTCCGGACTTTATCGATTGCTATGATACAGAATCGGAAGTATACGCTGGCAGACAGGCTGCTGATGCTGGGTCTATTTTATGAGGAGCTTGAGAATCATCTGTCTGCACGCGGTGAGATTGAGGCAATTCCGGGTCTGATTGCTGCTTTTGAGAAGAACGTCAGGAATGGACTATATGAGCAGCGTATTACCGCTATGCCATTTGAGCTGCACACACAGATGGAGCTGCTGCGGCGGCTGCTTGACCTTCATTTGTTCATGGGCATAAGCAATAAACGTTATCTTCTTTGTGTAATGGAGGGACTGCAGGGCATTCATTATACCGGAGCTTCTCTAAAAGAGGAGAGCGTGGGCTTATACCAGGAAGGTCATCAGGTGTATAAGGCGTTTCTGAACGGCAACGACTATATTTTGGAGAATTATATCGTTAACTATTTGTACCGAAATTTTCTGCCGATCATCAGCAAGCAGGGGGTATTTATGGGGCTTGTCGTGCTGATTGTGAATGTTGCGCTCATCCGTTTCCATCTCGTTGGGATGGCGGCCTATCATAAGAGCGAATTGAAGAATGAACATGTCATTAAGCTCATCCAATCGTTCTCCAGGGCAGTCGAACATTCTCCGCTGCATGCCCGTAATGTAATTAAGCATTTGAAGGAGAACAACGGTTACGATCTGGCTACGATGTCTGTCTTATTGAAGGTCGATTAACGAGATTGGGATGATTGCGAATATTTAGAATAGAGCCGCTTGCCGGAAGAACCGGCATGCGGCTTTTTACCGGCCGCTCACACTGACAAGTACGTTCATAACCATTTATTTGACTTGAAAGTTAATAAATTAACTTATCTCTTAATAAACGAAAAGTTATTAATATTAGATGTTTATTTTTCCTATTGTTTGGGATATGATGCAGAAAAGAAGGGAACATGTTGTTACATCAATGAAGCAGGGTGATTAATATAAAAGCCATATTCTCTAACTTAAATACATCTAGATTAATAACATCTTTCCTAGATTTGAGTTCAGACGGGGTTGTAATTGTCGATTTAGAAGGAAGAGTATTAGGGGTCAACAAGAAGTTTGAGGAACTTCACGGATGGATGGAAGATGAGGTTATCGGACAAATACTGCCGATGACACCGGAAGAGAATAAGGCGGAAGAATTCCAATTATATGAACGAATTATTCAAGGCGAAGAATATTGTGGATTTGAAGTCTCAAAGTTAAGAAAAGACGGAAGCTCTTTTTTTGCAAATGTAACGATCTCTGCAATGAAGGACGATGATGGAGAGGTCATTGCATTCGTCGGTGTCGAAAGAGACATTACCGAGAAGAAGAAAGCTGAAGCCCGATTAATGGAAAGCGAAGAGCGTTACCGCGTATTGATCGAAAGCTCTCCTGAGCCTATTGTTGTTTATCAGGGTGATCGAGTTACATTTGTAAATCCGGCAGCCGTGAGCCTTATGGGTGCTGCCAGACCGGAGGAGCTTGTCGGACAACCTATAACCCGATTTTTACAGCAGGATGATTTGGCCATACTGCCGGAAGAACTTGCTTCTAAACAATCCTCTGAAATTCTCGATAAACGGATCACCCGGCTAAACGGGGAATTCATCGATGTAGAACTCAAAGCTGTGCCGGTTCAATTTCATGGGAATCTAGCTGTACAGCTGCTGTTTCGGGATATTACGGAAAGGAAAAAGGCTGTATTTGAGCTTGAGCAAAGAGAGTGCGAATATAGACGTGTACTGAAGTTATCACCTGAGCCTATCGTCCTGCACAGAGACTATATCATTACTTTCGTCAATGATATGGCGCTTAAGTTATTTAACGCCGAATCTGAAGAAGATATAGTCGGACGAACGGTTTTTGAGTTTTCTTGTCCAGGTTATCATGATGCTCTTTTAGAAAGAATCAATCGGGTAACGGAAACAGATGGCTTTATGGAGTTCGCCAGCCTTGAACTTCAGCGTCTTGATGGGACAAAGCTGGATGTTGAGGTGTCGTCCATATATATCCATAAACATATCGGGATTCCCGTTATCCAAACAGTCATAAGAGATATGACCGAGCGCAGAAAGTCGGAAAACCTTATTCGAAGAGCGGAGAAGCTTTCCATTGTCGGCGAGCTGGCCGCTGGCATCGCACACGAAATACGCAACCCTTTAACCGCACTCAAAGGTTTTTTACAGCTGTTGAAATCAAAGGAAACCTCTTACGTAGATATTATGCTGGTCGAAATTGAACGAATTAACCAGATCGTCAATGAATTTATGTGCATGGCCAAGCCGCATACGGACAGATTTGTGGAAATGGATCTAAAGGAAATTATTGATAACGTCATATTCATGCTGCAGCCTCAAGCGCTGCTTTACAATGTGCAAATGAATTTCGAAATGGATGCGAAGGATTCACGAATTATTTGCGAACCTAATCAGCTTAAACAGGTTTTTATTAATTTGATTAAAAATTCGATAGAGGCTATGCCGTCCGGGGGTAATATAACCGTGTTGATGGATGACTCAGATACATCTGCATTACAAATTGTAATCCGGGATGAAGGGCCTGGTATTTCTGAGGATCAAATTCCTTACCTGGGGAAGCCATTTTACACGACGAAAGAAAAAGGGACGGGTCTCGGTTTAATGGTATGTTTTAAGATCATTGAGGCCCATCATGGGTATATGTCAATTCAAAGTGAACTAGGTAAAGGAACGACGATGGTTATTAGATTGCCGCGTACCGCAACAAATCAGATTCTTGAAGAAACATCGTGTTGTCACGTTTAGGATTGATCATAGGAATAACCATTTGGGGTCCTGGCTCCAGGTGGTTTATTTGTCTTCGGTGTTCTTGTCATAGATTTAACTAACATGTAGAAGCTGTTCAAGTTTAGATTCTTCCTATCACAGAAGTAAAAGCCGCATGCGAGTGTTCTCTTACACGCCATGCGGTTTTTTCGTGTCTGATTACCGCGGAATTTAGCTTATTTTGACATTGGGAACAATGTCGGTTACATGTTTAGAGGCTGAGCCAGTCTTTCAAGCAGTAATTCCGGTTAACGAGCGAGCGGCAGCAGAAGGATCAGATTCCGCGATTATTCATTCTTTTATCCGAAGAACCGTCTAATGATCATCCAGACTCATCGTTTTGGCCGCGAAATTTTTTACGCCCGTTCGATCGCGAAGGGCAGAAATCATAAATTTAATATTAAATTTACAAAACGAACATATGACAATGACAATGGTACTATACGATACAGGTTGTATACTGAATCATTTGGAGGAGACCGCTCATGCAGACCGCTACACAAACGCTGATTAACATTGAGAGGCTTAATTTATATTACGGTAGTTTCCATGCATTGAAGAATGTTTCGATGGAGATTCCCGAGAAGGCGATCACAGCTTTTATCGGACCATCGGGCTGCGGTAAATCCACACTCCTGCGTTCCCTCAACCGGATGAATGACATGATTCCGAACACGCGGATCGAAGGATTGATCGCAGTGAATGGAGCCGATATTTACTCGAAGGAAGTGGATGTGGAGACGCTTCGCAAGAAGGTGGGGATGGTCTTCCAACAGCCCAATCCGTTTCCTAAATCCATCTATGACAACGTCGCGTACGGTCCCCGTCTGCATGGGATCCAAAGCAAACAGAAGCTGGATGAGATCGTCGAGACAAGCTTGCGCTCGGCTGTTCTATGGGATGAGGTTAAGGATTATTTGAAGCGCTCAGCACTCAGTCTGTCCGGCGGACAGCAGCAGCGTCTGTGTATTGCCCGCGCCTTAGCCGTTAATCCGGATATCCTGCTGATGGACGAAGCAACCTCTGCGCTGGATCCCATTTCGACGCTCAAAATCGAAGAGCTGGCGCAAGAATTGAAGGACAAATACACCATCGTAATGGTTACCCATAATATGCACCAAGCCGCACGCGTATCCAACCAAACCGTCTTCTTCCTGAATGGTGAGGTTGTTGAATATTCGGATACCGAGAAGCTGTTCTCCAACCCGAGAGATCAGCGTACAGAAGACTATATCAGCGGCCGATTCGGCTGATTTAATTATTTAAGAATGGGGCGGACCTCACGATGATGACGAAACGCAAAGAATTTGATCTAGGGCTTGAGGAGTTACATGATCTTATCGTTGATATGGGACAGCGAGTAGAGAAAGCGATTGGCGAAGCAATGACGGCACTTATCAATTTGGATGTATCGGAAGCGGTGCGGATTATCGTTCAAGATAAGGAGCTTAACCGGATTGAAGAGCGGATCTCGGATCTCGGAGCTGCATTGATTGCCACACAGCAGCCGGTCGCCAAGGATCTTCGCCGCATTCTCGTATCCTTTAAGATTGCTTCCGACTTGGAGCGGATGGGTGACTTCTCCGTCGATATCGCCAAGGTTGTCGTTCGGCTGGAAGGGCAGACGCTGATCAAGCCGCTTATTGATCTGCCGCGAATGACGGAAATCGTGCAGATGATGACGCGTGAATCCATTCAATCTTATGTGCTCGAAAATGTAGATCTGGCGTACAAGATGGCTAAAGACGATGATATGGTTGACGCCCTCTACTCTCAGATCATACGTGAGCTCTTTACAATCATGATGGAGAATCCGGCCACGATTTCTCAAGCGAATTTACTCAGCTTCGTCGGTCGTTATCTGGAGCGCTTCGCAGATCATGCCACCAACATCGGGGAGAGCGTCGTTTATTTAGTTACCGGCTCGCGTCCAGATCTCAACTCATAAGGAAGGAAGCTTCCCATAGCATGTCCTAATAAAATAGATCTTATAAAGGCAGATAACCCGAACTCAGAACAGTGTCGGATTATCTGTTTTTTTGTTATGAAGCAGCTGCAGAATGCGCTGCAGGAGCGGCGGATTCCAATAGTCACTGCGCCAGCATGCATAGAGCTGCCAGACCTGATTCTGCCCGGGAAGCGGGATAACCTGAATCCCATCAAGCTGAAAGCTGTTCAGATTGGATGGGAGAATGGCTAAGCACAGTCCGGACCTGACAGCACTGAGTGCAAGCTCTACCCGATCCGTGTGCCAGTCGGTTTGTAAAGTGATGCGCTCGCTGTTCTCCCACTGCTTGATTGCAGCTTGAAGGGAAGGCTCGTTTACTTGGATGAAGGGCGAGCCGGCTAAGCGATAGGAAGGAACTCCAGGTGACTGAGATAGTGGATGCTGATCCGGTATATAAAGAGAAAGGGAAGATTCCAGTACAAGCTCATGATGAAGCAGGGGGGATGCAGGCAAACCGCCGCTAAGCACAAGATCGATGGAACCGGCCAGCAGGCTGTCGAACAGATCGCCCGATGAAGCGGTTGTGAAGGAGAACTGCATATCTGTAATTTCAGCTATGCGCTTAAACCAGCTGCCCTGAAGCAAGATTGCGGAGGCTGCATCTATGCTGCCGATCACGTAGGTATGCCGACCGCTTTGCTTGCGCTCATGGAAGCGGCTTTGAGCTTCATTATAGATGCGGTCAATTTGCTCTGCGTAATGATGCAGCAGCTTACCGGATGTCGTCAGCATCACCTTGCCGGTCTTCATTTCAAACAGCGGTACGCCCCATTCTTCTTCGAGCTTACGCATATGAAAGCTGATTGTAGGCTGCTTCATCCCAAGCTCGTCTGCAACAGCCGTGACTTTCTTAAGCTTTTCTAATAGGACTAAAATCCTCATTTTTAATAAACTCATGACTTTAAGGCTCCTCAGGCTGCAATCTATACAATAAATCTATATGTTTTTTAATAATTATTCAATAAATCTATTTCATTTTTGCATTGCGTTAACACTAAGAAAATATCAGTCTAATACCCAGCCTATACAATGAGTCTTGTAAACAAATAACCCGTGGATAACGGAAGGAGAAATAAGAGAAATGAAAAAGGTACTGTTAGTTGTAGTAGCTCTCATGTTGACGATTGGTTTGGCGGCTTGCGGTTCGAAGAATGAAAGCAGTAACGGCAATACACAAAATAGCGGTTCAACGAACACAACCACAAACGCCGGCGGGGATGCAGCTCTTAGCGGTTCCGTTCTTGCAGTAGGCTCTACGGCACTCCAACCGCTTGTTGAGCAAGTATCAACGAAGTTCATGGCAGATTCCAAATATAGCGGCATCACGGTTCAAGTGCAAGGTGGAGGAAGCGGCACCGGCCTTACGCAGGTAGCTGGCGGACAAGCACAAATCGGTAATTCCGATATCTTCGCCGAAGAGAAATTCACTGACGCTGATGCAGCACTTGCAAAAGACCTGGTTGACCATCAAGTGGCTGTAGTTGCAATGGCTACAGTAGTTAACAAAGACGTAACTGTAGACAACCTGACGAAAGCACAGCTGGTTGACATCTTCACAGGTAAAGTAACGAACTGGAAAGAGCTTGGCGGCGCAGATGAGAAAATCACAATCGTTAACCGTCCATCCAGCTCAGGTACACGTAAAACTTTCGAGAAATACGCATTGGGCACGCAATCCGAAGATCTTAAAGGATCCATCCAAGAGGATTCCTCAGGTACAGTTAAGAAGCTGGTTGCAGATACAAAAGGCGCTATCGGTTATCTTGCCCTTTCCTACCTGGATGATTCCGTTAAAACGGTGAAGTACGAAGGCGTGGAAGCAAAAGAAGAAAACATCGTGACTGGCGACTATCCGGTATGGGCTTACGAGCACATGTATACAAAAGGCGAGCCTGATGCAGCTACAAAAGCATTCTTGGATTACATCACAAGCGATGAAGTTCAAAACGCTGATGTTGTAGAACTTGGTTACATCCCAGTTGGTAAAATGACAGTAAAACGTGATGTGGACGGTAACGTGACCAAATAAGCGATTCACAGAACAAAAGATTCAAATGACTTAAATGTGTTAGCTGATTCAAGGAAATCAAATGATTTGGATAAGTCATGGAGGCAGAGCAATCTGCCTCTTGGCTTTACGTTAATGATCGGACAATGAGCGGACTGAGCGTTCTAGAGCTTACTTTCCATTCAAAGATGAAGAAACCTTTTACCGTGACGGATTGAACGGCATTATCCGTTTCTTCTTGGCTAGTATACAAAGATGATGCTTACAGGGTGATTCCTGCCTCGTAAAGCACTGAGGAGATTGAAAATATGGAGCGGCCCGCTGCTAATAAATATGGATCATCAGGACAACCAAATACGACAAGGAGAATCGCGCAACCGCACATTGTAGAAGAGTGGGTAGGTAAGGTATATACGACGCTATGTATTTTGCTTTTAGTCGTTACCATTATTGCCATCGTTTATTTTGTCTCTTCTCGCGGCTTAAGCACATTCTTCGTCAATGGCGTCAGCTTGGGCGGGCTGCTAACCGGTTTAAAGTGGGACCCGGAAGGCGATGTGAAGCTGTTTGGTGCTTTGCCGTTTATATTCGGTTCCTTCAGCACCTCTTTGTTGGCCGCCATCATCGCTGCGCCGCTTGGGGTTTGTGCCGCCGTATTCATGACACAAATTATGCCTGGCATCGGCCGTCGTGTTCTGCAGCCAGTCATTGAGCTGCTTGCCGGTATCCCTTCTGTCGTATTCGGATTTGTCGGTTTAAGCGTTGTTGTCCCGCTGCTTCGTGAACTTTTCCCGGGACAAGGGATTGGTATTGCAGCCGGCTCCATCGTGCTTGCGATTATGATTTTGCCTACCATTACGACTATTGCTACGGATGCTCTGGCCGGATTGCCTTTTGGATTAAAGGAAGGCTCTTATGCACTGGGTGCAACCCGCTGGCAGACGATCTACCGTATTGTCATTCCAACTACGCTTCCGGCTATTTTAACCGGTGTTGTCCTCGGGATGTCCCGTGCTTTCGGCGAGGCACTCGCAGTTCAGATGGTAATCGGTAATGCTCCACATATTCCGCATTCCTTGTTTGAATCCGCATCAACCCTAACAAGCGTCATTACGCTGGATATGGGAAATACAGTAATGGGCTCGGCCCACAATAACGCCTTATGGTCACTTGCTTTAATTTTGCTTGGAATGACCTTCGTATTCGTATTCGTAGTCCGCTTCCTGGAAAGGAGAAATAAACGATGAACGCTAAACTTGCCGATCGGATTGCTACAGGCGTCATTATTGCAGTATCTGCCTTCATCGTCTTATTGCTGGCGGGCTTGCTCGCTTACATCCTCTTCCGCGGAGTCGGGCATATCAGCTTTCATTTTCTAACCTCTGCACCGCAAACGATCAAAGCTGGAGGCGGTATCGGACCGCAGCTGTTTAACTCCATCTTCTTATTAGTACTAACGTTGATCATTACGATTCCGCTTGGTATCGGAGCGGGAATTTATATGAGTGAGTATGCAAGACCGGGTAAAGTGACCGACACGATCCGCCTCGTCGTTGAGGTATTGTCATCGTTCCCATCCATCGTTGTCGGTTTGTTCGGCTTATTGGTTATCGTACAGTTATTCGGACTCGGTTTCTCCTTATTTTCAGGTGCGCTTGCGCTTACCGTATTCAATCTGCCCCTGATGGTCCGGATTACGGAGCAGTCGTTTCGCGGAGTAGCACGTGAGCAGAAGGAAGCCAGCCTCGCGCTCGGCTTGTCCCGCTGGAAGACGATTACTTCGGTCATGCTTCCGATCGCCATGCCAACGATTGTAACCGGCACCGTACTTGCTTCCGGCCGTGTATTCGGTGAAGCAGCCGCACTGCTCTTCACAGCTGGGATGAGCTCGCCTCGTCTGGATTTCACCAACTGGAATCCGCTTAGTCCATTCTCGCCGCTTAACCCGTTTCGCCCGGCTGAAACGTTAGCCGTTCATATTTGGAAAATCAACAGTGAAGGTCTGGCGCCTGATGCGGGACAAATTGCTGCTGGAGCTTCAGCTGTACTTCTTATTATGGTTCTGCTGTTCAACTTCTCAGCCAGATGGATCGGCCGCGCCTTGCATCGTAAATTTACCGCTACTAAATAAGGAGGAGCTTTCATATGGTACATGAACAAGGATTAGCAGCCAAACAGCTCAGCGTATTTTACGGCGAGAAGGAAGCAATCAGAAGTGTGTCGCTTGAATTTGCTCCTAAGGAAGTGACCGCGTTAATCGGGCCTTCCGGCTGCGGTAAATCCACATTTCTCCGGAGTTTGAACCGGATGAACGATACGATCGGCGGAGTAAGGACGACTGGGGAGATTCTAATTGACGGTGTGAATATTAACGAGCCTGGCGTTGACGTCGTCCTGCTTCGACAGAAGATAGGCATGGTCTGGCAGCGCCCTAATCCTTTTCACAAATCGATCTATGAGAACATCGCTTTCGGCCCGCGCTACCACGGCATTCGTAATAAGAAACAGCTGGATGAGATCGTTGAAGAATGTTTACGGAAGGCTGCATTGTGGGAAGAAACGAAGGATCGTCTGCATAACTCCGCGCTTGCACTCTCCGGCGGTCAGCAGCAGCGTCTGTGTATAGCCCGATCCATCGCGGTTAAACCGAAAGTCATTCTGATGGATGAGCCGGCTTCTGCCCTTGACCCCGTCTCAACCGCTAAGGTGGAGGAGCTGATCGCTGAGCTGAAGCAGGATTACACAATCGTCATCGTTACCCATAACATGCATCAAGCTGCCCGAGTGTCGGATAAAACAGCCTTCTTCTACTTAGGCAAAGTCGTCGAATACGATAATACGGAAAAGATGTTCACTAATCCATCGGAAAAGGCAACGGACGATTACATTTCAGGACGATTTGGCTGATCATAACAATAATGTGGAGACTTCGGTCGACCCATGGAACAGGAGGACGGCCTTTTGGTTAAACGCAAAGAGCTGGATGAGGGGCTGGAGCAGCTGAAGGTGATGCTGCTGGAAATGGGGAACATCGTCGAGACTGTTCTTGGTGAGGCGATGGAAGCATTGGCCGCCGTTGACGTTGACAAAGCGAAGGCGATTATTAAAGAAGATATTAAACTGAATCTGCTGGAAGAGAAAATCGATGATCTGGGTGCTCGTATCATTGCGACGCAGCAGCCGGTTGCTAAGGATCTTCGCCGTATTCTGATTGCCTTCAAGATGGCCAGCGATCTTGAGCGAATGGGGGACTTATCCGTCGATATCGCCAAGGTGGTCTTGAGGCTCGAGGGACAGGAGCTGATCAAGCCCCTGATCGACCTGCCGCAAATGGCCGAGATCTCTCAGCAGATGATCTACGAATCCATTCAGTCCTATGTGCAGGAGAACGTCAATCTGGCTTACAAAATGGCCAAAGACGACGACCAGGTGGATGCGCTGTACAGCCAGGTTATCCGTGATTTGTTCGCCCTCATGATTGAGAACCCGAAGACAATTTCGCAGGCCAGCCTAATCAGCTTCGTTGGCCGTTACATCGAGCGCATCGCCGACCATGCCACTAATATCGGCGAGAGCGTCGTTTATCTGGTGACCGGTAAACGCCCGGATTTGAATACCTAAGCACGAACCACTATCACTAAGGATCCAGCGATTTGTTCGATCATCTGATACAGATAGCAGCTTATCACGACCGGTGTGCGGACCGCCAGCCAAAGAAACCTCTAACCCCATGTTCTAATGGGGTTAGAGGTTTCTTTGGCTGGTGAAATCTTGCACACATCATGTGTATTTAACATTACCCGGTTCATGATGTAAACTTCGATATTTTTTACAAATAATCAACACTCACACTCGCCGTCCAGTCCACATTAATAGATCGCCAACCAGCACGACTGGGTCATCCCAGCATGCAAAGATCGCCGCGGAGCACGCATTGGCGTCACCAGCACGCAAAGATCGCCAACCAGCACGACTGGGTCATCCCAGCATGCAAAGATCGCCGCGGAGCACGCATTGGCGTCAACCAGCACGTATTGATCGCCAACCAAGCACGACTGGGTCATCCCAGCATGCAAAGATCGCCGCGGAGCACACATTGGCGTCAACCAGCATTCATTTATTGTTTTCAGCCCACACTGAGGTCGAGCTATACTGGATTTCATACAGGATAGAGATCGAAATTGGTTCGATGAGAGAGCTATACTGGAGATCGTACAGTTATATAGACTCAGTGAGTGAATTATTGTTTAATTTTAGTGATTTAGGTGGATATATCCAGTATAGCTCCCATGTGGAGGCCAATTAAGCTTATTTTACTGGAGATAATCCAGTATAGAAGGGTTACTGACAGGAAGGCGAATTGGATTTCGCTAATGTCTGCAATTAAGGTCTGGCTCCAGAATCATTTGGCTAACTTCGGGAACATGGAGTCCATATTTTCTATACCGTATGCAGTTCCCGGCGTGCGGTGTGTCGGTGCGTGTCAGTAGTCAACCACAGTTTAACTCCTTAATACATAAAATTAACAATCCAAGAACGCTCGCTTCACAAACGCTTGATACAATAGGACTAATAAATTACGAAAATTAGTTAATTGTACTCAAAACGATCCGGCCGGCGAGGGGTTTGCGTGGACGAAATTGGTTATGGACTTCTAGATCGTACAATGATTCATCGAATAACTGAAAACTGGCATCATGGTGGTCTGGGTGTTATTATCGTTCATTTGCCCGAGAGAGGAGCCTCCGTTTTGGAGCTGTGCAACTTTGGGCGGCAGAGCAGCGAAGACTCGTATGGCGTTATCGGATGGAAAGTGATTTTTTCTTTTTTCTGAAGCTTCAGAAGTCTGATGAGCGGGTGGACAAGCTAACTGCGAAAGCGGTCGAGTCTCTGCGCAGCAGCTTGAACCGAGCACAATCCGGGCAATCCGCTCTACGCGGCGGGAAAAAAAGACCTAGCTGCGTCATAGGCAGCGCAGTTGCGTTTCCTTCGGGAACCGGACGTTCGGCAGAGGCGATGGTGTATGATGCGATTCGTGACGCATTAACGGCGGTTATGCGGTATCGCATTCGTGAAGAGACACCTGCTGCTCCTCTGCGTCCAGCCTTTCAAGAGCTTGAGCCGGACCCGCGCAGCTGGAATTCCTCTTTTGCAATCGGTCGGCTGGCGATGCCAATTTCAACCTTCAACACGACATCCCGCGTATCGGAAGTGGCTAAGATGTTCGAAGCCAACCAGCATGTTCAAGGGGCTGTTATTGTTGACCAAGGGTGTCCGGTTGGTCTGGTTATGAAGGAGAACATGAATCAGCTGCTTGCCGGACAGTTCGGATTGGCGCTCTACTGGAGCCGGCCCATTGAGAAAATCATGGACGATGATGCCTTGATCGTGGATGCGAGTCTATCGGTGGAACACGTCGCGCAGCTTGCGATGGCGCGTGATATTTCACGCTTATATGATGTGGTAACCATTACGAAGGACGGCCTGCTCCTTGGTGGGGCGTCGATTCGATCTATATTGGAATGTATGACTAATTTGCGGACTGAGGAAGCGCGAACTGCAAATCCGTTGACAGGTTTGCCGGGCAATGCATCCATCCAGAGCGAGATGAAGCGGCGCATTGAAACCGGTCATCCATTCTCGATCATTTATGCGGATTTGGATTATTTCAAATGGTTCAATGATTACTTTGGATTCAGCCATGGCGATGAATTAATTCGTTTCATGGCTTCTGTGCTGGAGGAAGCGACCCAGCATGACGGAGATCAAGCGGATTTTGTCGGCCATATCGGAGGCGATGATTTTATTATCCTCTCAAGTGCACCTGATCCAGACAGACTGTGCAAGCAGATGATTTCACGGTTCGATAGAGATGTAAAATCTTATTACGGTGGCGCGTATGTGTCGTCGGTCATAGATCGCAGCGGTAACCGCGTTGAGCAGGAAGGGGTTACCTTATCGCTGTCACTCCTTCTGTGGGATGGACGAAGTCCAATAAGCGGCGGTCTCACAAGCTGCTGCCTACTTGAAGAAAAAGGCTAAGGCAATGAACGGCAGCGCTTATATAAAAGGTGACATTTGTCAAAAGCACCCGGGGAAGGAACGATCATAGACGTGAGACGAGACACCCATATAGGAGCAGCATTCCGCTTGCAGCCTGAATTCAGCGGCTCTACAGGAATCATTTATCTGGCATGGCATGGCAAAATGAAGGACATGGGCGATTATCGTTCAATCCTTCATATGAACTGGAAAAGATTCGTCGAGCAGGCGATTTTGGAGCATAACTGCAGCGGACGTGATGAAGTCTGCTTGAGCGGCCAGTGGATACGCAATGATCTGTATCTCTGCCTGCAGCTGCCTCATGAGACGGAGGAACTCGAGGAGCAGCTGCTGGAGCTGGGAAACCGGCTAAAGAAGGATTGGGGGCGGCGCTTTCGCTTCATTTCCCTTAGTGCCGACCTCTACCCCTGGCTTGCCGGGCTCAAATTGCATGCAGGTATTGCTTTGTTATCCGGTGAAATGTCTGAAGAAGACCGGTGGTATGAAGGGATCAAACGGGCGATTGTTCACGGACAGTCAGCCTGCAGCACCGAGCGAAGCCTCAAACGGCGTGCTCTGGAGCAGTACATTATAGGCCGCACCATCAACTCGGTGTATCAGCCGATTATTTCGCTGAAGGATTCCGAAGTTTACGGGTATGAGGCTCTTTCTCGTTTTCCGGACAAACGCTGGTTCGAGGGGCCGCAGCAGTTGTTTGATTTTGCCGCAAAGGAGGGACTTATGTACCCGCTTGACAGGCTGGCGAGGGAACGGGCAATTGAAGGCTGCAGCGGACTAACCGCAGGTCAGAAGCTGTTTATTAATATTACCGCCCAGATTATGGAGGATCCATCATTCACGCCGGGCAAGACCCTGCAGCTGCTGGAGCGCTTCGGCTTGTCGCCAAGCAATGTGGTGTTCGAAATTACAGAGCGTACGTCCATCGAGGACTTCGGCTCAGCTAAGAAAATCCTCAATCATTATCGCAAGCAAGGCTACCAGATTGCCATCGATGATGCAGGTGCGGGCTATTCTTCACTGCAGTCTATTGTGGAGCTGCAGCCTGATTTTATTAAGATCGACCGCTCCTTGATAAGCGGAATCCACCTTGATCCGATGAAGGAGCATATGGTACATACATTTACAGAGATGGCGGCCAAAATGGATACTTCCCTCGTAGCGGAGGGGATCGAGGAAGAGGAGGAGCTGCTGCATATGAAAGCCTTGGGCATTCCGTATGCACAGGGCTATTTTCTCGGCAGGCCGCAGCAGTCGGTCGGTTAGCGCAAACGGCAGCCATAGTGGAAAATGTGATAAGCTTTGCCGTGCTGTCCCTTTGGATAGTGTGGGAAAGCTTGTCTTCTTTATGCTATGATAGACCATAGGAAAAACAAGGTGAGGTGTGCTTTTCGAATGGAAAAGTGGATGTTGATTGATGGTAATAGTATCGCCTATCGGGCTTTCTTTGCAATGCCGCCGCTGACGAATTCGGCCGGACTGCACACAAATGCAATATACGGATTTACGACGATGCTGCTGAAGCTGCTTGAGGAAGAAAAGCCGACGCATATCCTTGTTGCTTTCGATGCGGGCAAGGTGACTTTTCGCCATGAAGGCTATACGGAATATAAAGGCGGACGTGAGAAAACGCCGTCTGAATTATCGGAGCAGTTTCCTGTCCTGAAGGAGCTCATCCAATCTTTCGGCATTGCCCAATTCGAGCTTCCTGGCTATGAGGCCGACGATATAATTGGAACGTTAACGAAGCTGGCGGACGAGAAAGAAGTGGAAGCGATTGTCGTCAGTGGAGATAAAGATATGCTGCAGCTTGCTTCAGAGCGCGTCACCATCGCGCTTACCCGTAAGGGAGTAAGTGAAGTTGACCGGTACCAGCCGAATGAAATCATGGAGAAATACGGGATCACTCCGCAGCAGATCATTGATCTGAAGGGATTGATGGGCGATACCTCCGACAATATTCCAGGGATTCCCGGAGTCGGCGAGAAGACGGCCCTTAAGATGCTTCATGAATTTGGCACAGTGGAGGAAGTTCTTGCCAACACGGACAGCCTCAAGGGCAAAATGAAGGAAAAGGTCGAGGCGCATCAAGAGGATGCCCGGATGAGCAAGAAGCTGGCGACGATCTATCGTGAGGTGCCGCTTGAGGATAAGGTGAACGAGATCGCTTACAGCGGCTACGATGAATCCCAGCTTGCGGCCATGTTCCGCAAGCTGGAGTTCAAATCGCTCATCGAGCGGCTGGAGCTGCCTGAGGCTGGCGGCGTCGGTGGCGCTGCTACTGAAGAAGCCAAATACGAAGTCGTGCCGGCTCGAAATCTGTCTGGCGACGAGTTGGCAGCTTTCTTGGCTCAATCAGAGAGCGTCTATTTCGAGGCAATCGGCGAGAATCCGCATCAGGCGAAGCTGATCGGTATTGCGGTTGCCGGAGCGGGCGGAGAGAAAATCGTCGTCATCACGTATGACGAGCTGATGGATCCGGCGGTAGCCGAACCTGTTCGCAGATGGCTGGAGGATGGAGATGCACCTAAGCGAGGCTATGATTTGCATAAGGCAGAGCTTGCGCTCGCTTGGATCGGCATTTCGCTGAAGGGTACGGCATTCGATGTGCTGCTTGCCGCTTATCTGCTTGATCCTACAGAATCGAATCAGACATTAGCTTCGCTTGTTCCCCGCTATCAGCTGCCGGGGCTTGCACCGGATGAAACGGTTTACGGCAAGGGAGCCAAGTTTCTCGTGCCGGCTGCCGAAATTCTTGCCGGTCATCTCGCAGCCAAGGCTGAGGCGATTCGCAGATTAATCCCGCTGCAGCAGGCTGACCTTGAGACAGGCGGCATGCATAAGCTTTATTACGAGCTTGAGCAGCCGCTCGCTATCGTCCTTGCCGGAATGGAGAAGCAGGGGATTAAGGTCAATGCGCATACACTTGAAGACCTCGGTTCGGAGCTAGCGCAAGGAATAGCCCGTTACGAGAGCGATATCTATGCCCACGCCGGGATGGAGTTTAATATCGGTTCACCGAAGCAGCTTGGCGATGTGCTGTTTGATAAGCTTGATCTCCCGGTTATTAAGAAAACGAAGACCGGTTATTCGACGGATGCCGAGGTGCTGGAGAAGCTTGAACCTTATCACGAAATTGTTAAGCTGATTCTGCACTATCGCCAGCTGTCGAAGCTGCAATCGACTTATGTTGAAGGTTTGCTGAAGGAAATCCGCCGGGATACCGGTAAGATTCATACGTATTATCGACAGACCATTGCCGCGACCGGCCGGCTGTCCAGTCAATTCCCGAACCTGCAGAATATTCCGATCAGGCTGGAGGAAGGACGCCGTATTCGCAAGGCGTTCGTGCCTTCCGAGCCAGGATGGACCATTCTGGCAGCGGATTACTCGCAGATCGAGCTTCGCGTTCTTGCTCATATATCAGGCGATGAACGCTTGAAAGAAGCTTTTATCCAGGATATGGATATTCATACGAAGACCGCGATGGATGTATTCGGCGTGTCCGCTGATCAGGTTGATTCCAATATGCGCCGTCAAGCGAAGGCTGTTAACTTCGGTATCGTTTACGGAATCAGTGATTTTGGCTTGTCGAACAACTTAAATATAAGCCGTAAAGAGGCCTCGCAGTTTATCGAGCAGTATTTTGAGGTGTTCCAAGGCGTCCGGGCTTACATGGACAATATTGTCGCTCAAGCCCGCCAAGACGGTTATGTCACCACTCTGCTCGAACGCCGCCGCTATCTTGCGGATATTAAGGCATCGAATTTCAACCTTCGTTCATTCGCGGAGAGGACGGCTATGAACACGCCAATTCAAGGTACAGCTGCCGATGTTATCAAGCTGGCCATGGTCAGGATGGATGAGCAGCTCCGTGAACGCGGACTCCGCAGCCGGATGCTGCTTCAAGTGCATGATGAATTAGTGTTCGAGGTTCCGCCTGAGGAGCTGGAGCTCATGAAGACATTAGTGCCGGAAGTGATGGAGAACGCGCTGGCTCTTGATGTACCGCTCAAGGCCGATGTTAGTTTCGGTGACAATTGGTATGAAGCAAAATAAGACATGCCCCGCCTAATCAGGTATAATGGAGTGCAAGAACTGGGAAGTGAGAAACAATATACACGCATCCTGCGGTTGCAGGCACTGCTTAACAAGCTATAACAGAGCTTGAAACATATGGTTGCAGATGCTGTTATATAAGCTGCGACATAGCTTGTAACTAGCGGTTATAGGTACTGCATCCAAGCTGCGACTTTCCCTTAGTTAACGGATACAGCGGGGAGGAATTAATAATGCCAGAATTACCGGAAGTAGAAACCGTGAAGAGGACGCTCAACCAGCTCGTTGCCGGTAAGCAAATCGAACGGGTAACGATAACTTTGCCCCGCATTTTACAGCGGCCCGCAGAGCCTGAGCAGTTTGCCGATATGCTGGTCGGCCGTACGATTGAGTCGGTAGAGCGCAGAGGGAAGTTTCTAAGAATATTATTCGATGGCCTCGTTTTGGTTTCCCATCTTCGGATGGAGGGACGCTACGGCGTTTATGAGCAGGGAGAGCCGGTTGAGCTTCATACCCATGTTAGATTTCACTTCGTCGATGGGACGGAGCTGCGATATAAGGATGTACGCCAATTCGGAACGATGCATTTGTTTGAACCAGGTGATGAATTTGTGCTGCCGCCGCTGAATAAACTCGGCATCGAACCGCTTGATGATGCGTTCACGCTGCAGACGTTTAAGAAAACATTGGCTAAACGAACGACCCGGATCAAACCGCTTTTGTTGAATCAGGAATATGTCGTAGGCCTCGGCAATATCTATGTGGACGAGGCGCTCTTCAGCGCTGGGATTCATCCGGAGCGGTCGGCCGATTCATTAAAGACATCCGAATGGGCGAGGCTGTTCGAGGCGGTACGGGCAACGCTCCTAAGAGCCGTCGAAGCAGGCGGATCCTCGATTAAATCTTATGTCAACGGACAAGGCGAGATGGGCATGTTTCAGCATGAACTGCTGGTTTACGGACGGAAGAATGAACCGTGCAGCAAATGCGGCAGATCCATTGAGAAGCTCGTCGTTGGCGGACGGGGAACACATATTTGTACACACTGTCAGCCGCTTTCTAAGCCGCGCCGTACGGTCAAGCTAAGTTCTAAATAATGCACGACTGTGTGCAACCTGCATATGATGTACCATTCATGTTCTGGGCGAATGCACACTTCTTTTCACTGTCGTCTTCCTCCTGCCGCTTCATGCGGCAAGCGGACTACGCGTTAGGGAAGTGCTGCGAAGAGCCATCATGGGAGGGACACCGTGTTGTTCGTACACGCAGCATCGTTGATTTTACTTGCTTTTGCCGTTAGCTTGGATGGTTTCGGTGTTGGAGTTACTTATGGATTGCGCCGTATCCGGATACCTGTTCTATCCGTCGTCATTATTGCTCTTTGCTCAGGTATAGTTGTGTGGGTTTCAATGCAGATCGGAACCGTGCTGAGCGGCTATATGTCGCCTGGTTTTGCAAGAGGAATAGGTGCCGTTATTCTTATTCTGATTGGCAGCTGGGCATTAGTGCAGTTCTGGAAAAGAAGGAATCAGTCCGGGGAAGATGAGCTTGAGTCAGCTGGAGAAGCTTCAGCGTCTTCCTTACCAGAAGGGGCACAAGGCCGATCGATGGCTTCTACCGTACTGATGATCGAGCTCAAACGAATGGGAATTGTCATTCAGATTCTGCGAACGCCGCAGATTGCCGACGTTGACCGGTCGGGAATTATTTCATCATCCGAAGCCTTTTTGCTCGGCATTGCCTTATCCCTTGACAGTTTCGGCGCTGGATTGGGAGCTGCGATGATCGGCTTCTCGCCGCTGTTAACCGCGATCGTAATCTCTACGGCAAGCGGACTCTTCCTATTGGCAGGCATGCAGCTTGGTTTCAAATTTGCAGCTTGGCGCGGCATGCGTGCATTATCAGTGTTACCAGGAATAATGCTCATCGTAATGGGCTTAGTGAAATTGCTATGAGGTGAAGGAACGAATGAAACTTGGATTAACCGGCGGCATTGCCTGTGGTAAAAGCACCGTGTCGGCAATGCTCGCTGAGAGGGGCGCCAAGATCGTCGATGCGGACCAGTTCGCCCGGGAAGTTGTGCTTCCCGGGGAAGCTGCGCTCCAAGCTATTGTGGCTGCTTTTGGACAAGCCGTTTTGAACGAGGATGGAACGATGAACCGCAGTGCGCTCGGAAGCATCGTATTTGGCAATCGGGAGAAGCTCACACAGCTTGAATCGATTCTTCATCCTGCTATTCGTACACGAATGTGGGAGAGAATCAGAACCTATGAGCAAGAAGATCCTGCTCAGCTTATTGTTGCCGATATCCCGCTTCTATATGAGACAGGACAAGCATCCCTTTATGATGGCGTCATGGTGGTGTACGTACCGCGTTCCATTCAGATTCAACGGCTCATGACGCGTAATGACATTACAGCTGAGCAAGCGGAGCAGCGGATATCACTGCAGATGGATATTGAAGAGAAGAAGCAGCTGGCTAATTACATCATTGACAATAGCGGAACGTTAGAGCAGACAGCGCTGCAGGTTGAACGGTTCTGGCATAATCAAGGGTTGTCATGAAGAAGAGAAGAAGAGTAGTCAAGAAGCGGTTTCTGCTCGTTATTGTTATTGTGCTGCTGGCCATGTTATTTCTGAAATCGGACTGGATGAACAGATGGCTCTACCCCATCCATTATCAAGATGATATTCAAATCAGTGCCGGTAACTACCAGCTTGAACCGCATTTACTGGCTGCTATTATTCGTGTGGAGACCAATTACAGCGCAGATGCGGTATCCAAGAAAGGTGCAATCGGCATTATGCAGCTCATGCCGGATACAGCCGAATGGATTGTTCAGAAAGGCGGCTTCACGAATGTGACTAATGAGTCCTTGTCCAGTCGAGCTGATATCAGCATTGAGGTTGGCTCCTGGTACTTGAAGTCGCTCAATGATCAATTTAAAGATAATAAATACGTTGTTATCGCTGCTTATAATGCCGGGCCGGGCAAGGTAAGCCGTTGGTTGGAGGACGGAACCTGGGATGGACAGCTTGAAACGGTCGATCAAATTCCATACGGAGAGACCAGGCATTATGTACAGCGTGTCATTTATTATTATAATAAGTACAAGAGGTTATATCCGGATTTTGGGGCACAATGAGAAAGAAGCCCTGGCCGGTTCACCGGTTAAGGTGTCACGGCCAAGGCTTCAGTTAAAAAGCCTCATTAATTATTTACCTGCAAGGGATTGTTCAGCGATTTGTACCAGCTTACGAGTAATGTAGCCCCCTAGGGAACCAGCATCACGCGTAGCCATGTTTCCGTAGTAACCATCTTGTGGGATGGCGATGCCAAGCTCTTGCGCGACCTCGTATTTCAGTTGGTCTAACGCTGCAGAAGCTTGCGGCACTACTAGTTGATTGCTGCTTTTATTTGTGCTCATGAGTTTCACCTCCTTGCGGTTGGTAACAGTATTATGTGCAGAAATGAATGTTTCATTACAGGGAAGAAGTGGGAAAATGTAATCAGCACGATTTTGAGAATCGTATGCTTATAAGATGGAGGATCAACAAATGAAATGTCCGTACTGCGACTATGCGGGAACGAAAGTGCTCGATTCCAGACCTGCGAATGACAACAAATCGATACGCCGCCGCCGCGAGTGCGAGAAATGCACAAGGCGCTTCACAACCTTTGAAATGGTCGAAGAAACGCCATTCATCGTCATCAAGAAAGATGGAAGCCGTGAAGAATTCAGCCGCGACAAAATCCTTCGTGGACTGATCCGCGCCTGTGAGAAGCGTCCGGTTCCCGTGGAGAAGCTGGAGGTCATTGTCTCTGAAGTAGAAAAGGAAGTCCGCACCACTGCCCAAGCGGAAGTTGAAAGCCGTGAAATCGGAGAGCTGGTCATGTCCCAGCTGTACCCGGTGGATGAAGTAGCTTACGTACGTTTCGCATCCGTCTATCGCCAATTCAAAGATATCGACATGTTCATGAAGGAGCTCAACAGTCTGCTCTCCAAGCATCCCATCGGAAATCTGAAAAAGGATTGACAGTGTTCACGCCAGATGGTATGATCTACCTTGTCGTCACAATTCACGGGGCCTTAGCTCAGCTGGGAGAGCGCATCGCTGGCAGCGATGAGGTCAGGGGTTCGATCCCCCTAGGCTCCACCAAACCTTAAATTCAAACCACTTCATACGAAGTGGTTTTTTTTATGGTTTGGTGGAGCCCATATAGGGGGCGAACCCGGGTTCGCCCGCGCGGACGGAATGAATGCATAAGCTTCGAAGAATCAACATCAAGTGCAGGAGCACGGCGTCTGAATCTACCGCTAACAGTCCTCACCCGAATAAGCTTCGTCAGCATACGATCAGGATTCATACATCCCTTGATGGGTAGACGAGTGATTAACGAGTCGATCCCACTAGGCTCCACCAAACATAAAAGATAAAAACCTTGAGAAATCAAGGTTTTTTTGTTGTTCTAAAAAAGGACACATTGAACAAAAAAGTGAAACGAAATAATGATAGCACATCTGTAGCTGTTGATATTATACCGGCTTCAATTAATCACTGAAACAGAATGAAATACATAGAAGAAGGCGCCAATAGGGCGCCTCGTTTAGTATTCCCTATCCCAATGATCTAACCTCGGCGTAAATTCAAAGTGGGGACTTGGAGAAATTTCTGTATCGCGAGGGCGCATGCACCAAGGACGCAAGACTGCTTTCCGGTTGCGGATATCTTCATTTCGCGGTAATGGCTGATTCGGGAATGCATATGCTGACGGATCTCGTCCAAGGGATTCTGGTAAAGGCGCAACAACTCGCTATCCAGCACGATGACCTCGGGATTGTAGATGTTGATAATGTTATTTAACCCGATGGACAGATAGTAAATATACGTCTTCATTGCTTCATGGACTTCGGTATCACCTTCCTTTAGCCAAAGATGTATTTGTTCATATGTAACGGGGGTGCCGTGCTTATCCGCACTCAATTGTTGAAAGACACTCGCTTCGGAAGCGTATTTCTCCCAGCATCCTTTATTGCCACAATTGCATGTGTGACCGTCAGGAACTAAAATCATATGGCCAATCTCACCAGCGAAACCATCTTGCCCGCGGAAGAAAGCATGGTTAATCATCATGCCTAAGCCAATGCCTGAGTATAAGGTAACACATAGCAAATTATCCGTTTCGTGATGGAAAAAAGTGCGCTCCGCGAATGCGCTAAGATTAGCGTTGTTCTCCAAGTGCACCACGACCCCAAGCGCCTTCTCGAGTTCGGTTTTTAACGTTACGTCATGCCAATCGAACGAAGGGATGTAATGAATGACTTCTTCTGTCGATACGAGACCGTGAATGCCGATAACGATTCCTACAATGCCATACCTGCAGGATGCATACCGTTCTAGGTATGATCGAATCGATGTAAGGAGCAGGTTTAAAATGTCCTCATACAATGTCGTTTCAAGCGGGATCGTATCCGTTGCGACGATTGAGCCTTGCAGATTGGCAACTGCGAACGAGACCCTTCCGAACTCCAGATCGATGCCAAGAGCATAACCCGCCTCCGCATGAATGGAGAGCATTATGGGCTTGCGCCCGACAAGGTTGTATTCCATGTTTTTCTCTATGACCAGCTCTTCATCGAGCAGATCGGAGACCTGGGCCGATATTGTTGCTCGCGTTAAGGCGGTTGCTTTGGATAGTTCGGCGCGGGAGATCATTCCCTCTTGTAAAATATGTTTAATAATCAAGGATCGATTCATTTTTTTGATATAGGATGCATCACCTGTAACCATCACTACTTAATCCTCCAAATCCGAATTGATAAGCCATCATATTGTATAACATGGTGCATGAAAAACCTACGACTAGAGGCAAAAGATAGAATTGACAATGATTTTGAGGGTTGATACATTAATACTATAATTGATTAGTTTGCTAAACAAATTAATTATGAGGGCATAATGATCCGGCGTCAATAACATGAGATCAACCGCAAGTTGTAGCGGACTAGAAAAGGAGCGAGGGATAATAATGGGGATTCTTCAAGAGCTTGTGAAAGATATTCCGATACCGAGGATGGCGAAAGTTAAAGTGAATTTCGACGAGACCAGAATCGATGATTTGGCAAGCGAGTTACTGCCAAAACTGCAGCGAGAAGCCATTGCGGGAAAAGTAAGGCCGGGCATGGAAATTGCGATTGCAGTCGGCAGCAGAGGACTTGACCGGCTCTTGGAGATTACGGCCGTAACCGTGAAGTTCTTGCAAGACGCCGGAGCGAAACCTTTTATTGTACCGAGCATGGGTAGCCATGGCGGAGCGACGGGGGAGGGGCAGCGTGAAGTGCTGGCGCATCTTGGTATTACAAAGGAGACGGTAGGCTGTGAGATCAGGTCATCGATGGAGGTCGTCCAGATTGGCGAGTTGCCTAATGGATTGCCCGTCTTTGTCGATCAATTCGCCGCTGCCGCAGACGGCATGGTTGTCATTAATCGAATCAAGCCTCATACCGCGTTCCGTGGCGAGGTTGAGAGCGGCATGATGAAGATGATTAGCATAGGGTTGGGCAAGCAAAAAGGAGCGGAAGCTTGTCACCAGCTCGGATTTAAATATATGGCTGAGAACGTGCCGGCAATGGCCAAGATGATTATGGAGCACAAACCGCTGTTGTTCGGCGTCGCTTCGGTCGAAAATGCCTTCGATAAAGTGGCGCTCATCGAAACGATGACGCCGGATGAAATCGTGGAAAACGAGCCTGCGCTGCTCGTTCAGGCCAAAGCGCTGCTGCCTAAGCTGTATTTTGACCAGCTTGATGTCCTCATTATCGATCAGATCGGGAAGAACATTAGCGGCGACGGCATGGATCCGAACATTACAGGACGTTATCCGACGTCTTATGCTCATGGCGGACCTGATGTGAACAAAATGGCAGTGTTGGATCTGACCCATCAGAGTGAAGGAAATGCCAACGGCGTTGGAACGGCCGATTTTACGGCGCAACGGCTGGTGGACAAAATGGACCTCGAGAAAACGTATGCGAACGGCTTGACGTCTACTGTCGTCGCGCCAACGAAGATTGCTACGACACTGCCCAATGACAGGGAGACGATTCAGGCGTCCATCAAGACTTGCAATATTTTGCATTTCGAACAAGTCAGGATGGTTCGGATCAAAAACACGTTGGAGCTTGGCGTGATCGAAGTATCCGAAGCATTGCTGGACGATGTGCGACGTCATCCCAAAATGGAAGTCGTCCAGGGTCTGTACGAACTGTCTTTCGATAACGAGGGCAACTTATTTTAACGGTAATGGAGGAGAGTGGTAATGCCTCACTTGCCAAGTTTCGCCAAGCGTATGTTGGCCGATGAAACGGTTCGGAACGCCGGAGGAGCTGCAGGGGGCCGCAGTTTGGCTCGCGCCGGACAATGCATCGGGCTTTGTCACCGGAACACTCGTGCGCGTGGAGGCGGCTTCGGCAGCATGACGATTTAGAGAGGAGACTTAAGATTGATAACAGATAAGTATGTTGCCCTGCAAGAGATCCTGCGTGAGATGGGGTCAGTCGTCGTTGCTTTCTCGGGAGGAGTGGACAGCACGTTCCTGCTGAAGGCTGCCGTGGAAACGTTGGGTGCGCAGCATGTTCTGGCTGTAACAGCCGATTCCGAGACGTATCCGACAAGCGAGCTGAAGGAAGCAGAGCAGCTGGCGGATCTTATTGGGGTGCGTCACGAGGTCATATCTACCTCCGAGCTAGATATTCCTGGGTACGCGGAGAACAATAAAAACCGCTGCTACTTCTGTAAAAGCAGCCTGTTCGACCATCTGCTTCCTTTGCTTGAGGAGAGGGGCTTCGCCAATATCGTATACGGAGTCATCGCGGACGATATGAATGAGCACCGCCCGGGCATGCAGGCCGCCAAGGAAAGAGGCATTCGGGGGCCTCTGCTGGAAGCTGGCTTATACAAGCGGGAGATTCGTGACTTATCCAACGCATTCGGTTTGCCTACCTGGGATAAGCCTTCCTTCGCCTGTCTGTCATCTAGGATCGCCTATGGCGAGACAATTACGAATGAGAAACTGCAAAAGGTGGAGCGGGCTGAGGCTTATTTGAAATCGCTTCATATTCGTCAAGTTCGTGTGAGGACACATCAGAATATTGCCCGAATTGAGGTTGAACCCGGCGACATGGCTGGGGTTCTGTCCAACCATGAGGCGATTGTTGAGCGTTTGCAGGCTTATGGCTACAAATACGTTACGCTGGATCTGGTCGGCTATCGGAGCGGCAGCATGAACAAATCGCTTAACCTTTAAGCCGAATCTATATTCGAGCTGAAAAAAAAGGAAAGTAGTCGAATGTCAACTTGATTGGGAAAGTAGAGCGTTTCGAGGATATTAAAAACAATATTCCCATGGGCGAAGCCGTGCTTCCAAATTGCAAGATCAGCAGGAAGTATAAAGAGATTTACGGGCGTGATACGAGGAATTGCAGCCCGCATTGCACCTTTATTCTAAACAACTCAAAACGCTAAGAGGTGAACAGCGTGCTGGAAAACATTTTAAAGCAGGTGCAGGACGGAAGCATGAGCGTCGAGGACGCATCGAAGCGATTGGCTCCGTTCGAAAATCTCGGCTTCGCGAAGGTCGATCATCACAGGAAAAAGCGGCAAGGTTTCCCTGAGATCGTGTACGGCGAGAACAAAACTGCGGAACAGATTATTGGCATCGCAACGTCACTGCAATCGCAAAACAACGAGGTGCTTGTTACACGGGTTACGGCGGAGAAAGCCGGTTCGATTCAAAGCGTTTGTCCGGATTATGTCTATGACAACATTTCCCGGCTTCTCTACTGGAAGAGCTCCGATCAATCAAGCAGCAAGCGTGAAGGATACATTGCCGTTATCGCAGCAGGGACATCCGATATAAGCGTCGCGGAGGAGGCGGCGGTTACCGCCGAAGTGCTTGGGAGCAAGGTTCACCGCATTTACGACGTCGGCGTTGCAGGCATTCATCGTCTTCTGCATCATGCTGAGGAAATTCAGCAAGCGACGGTTTCCGTCGTCATAGCCGGCATGGAAGGTGCGCTTGCCAGCGTCGTAGGCGGCTTGGTGTCGCATCCGGTCATAGCTGTCCCGACTAGCGTTGGCTACGGGGCAAGCTTCAACGGACTGTCGGCGCTGCTAACGATGCTCAATTCTTGCGCTTCGGGCATTAGCGTCGTCAATATTGATAACGGTTTCGGAGGCGGCTACAACGCCACACTTATCCATCAACTTATTCACAAAGGGGAAGGCTTGGCATGAAAACCTTATATATCGACTGCTTCTCCGGCATTAGCGGAGATATGTTCATCGGAGCGCTGCTCGACGCGGGCGGCGACCTGGATTTGCTCCAGGAGGAACTGAATAAGCTTCATATCAACGACGAGTACGAGCTCAAGCGGGAGACAATCGTCAAAAACGGCATTACGGCCGTGAAGTTCGATGTAGTGCTCCTTCATCAGCCGAACAAGGATGCACATGTACATGAGAATATGCATGAACATGATCATTCACATAGTCACGAGCATTCGCATAGTCACGAGCATTCACATAGTCACGATCACGCTCATCACCATGATCACGACCATAATCAGGGGCATCTTCACACTCATGACCATCATTCGGACCGCGTCCATCATCACCATGAGCATCGGGCGTATAAGGACATCGTTCGCTTAATCGAGGATTCCGCTTTGGACGATAAGATCAAGCAAACGACTCTGGCGATTTTCCAGAAAATCGGGGAAGCCGAAGGCAAAATTCATGGCATTCCGCTAGAACGCGTTCACTTCCACGAGGTGGGCGCCGTCGACTCCATAGTGGATATCGTTGGGGCGGCCATTTTGATTCATCAGCTGCAAATTTCGAAGGTCGTCTGCTCCCCCATTCCGGTCGGCAATGGCAAAATTCGCATAGATCACGGTATTTATCCCGTGCCTGCGCCAGCCACACTCGAAATGCTTAAAGGGATACCGATTGAGCAGTCGCATATTAGAGCCGAGCTAACAACACCGACGGGCGCAGCGATTGTTGCGGTTCTCGTGGAAAGCTTCGGTCCAATGCCCTCGCTGAGTGTGGAGTTCGTCGGCTACGGAGCAGGAACAAAGACGTTCCAAGAACAGCCCAACGTACTTCGTGTCATGATTGGTGAATAATCGAAATAACGAACGTGTAGAGGAGCACGCCAGATGGGAAAGCAATTGCCACCGCCAAACGAGCATACGGATAACGCGGTGGTGAAAATGGAAGTGAACTTGGACGACATGCCAGGCGAGTGGCTCGGCTACAAGTTATGGATCTGCTCTTTGAACATGGGGCGAACGACGTCTATTACACGCCGATCTACATGAAGAAGAACAAGCCAGGCACGCTTCTACATCTGCTATGCTCCAATCGCAAAATCAATGATATATGGGAACGAGTGATCGTTATAATGTTCTCTTATGATTATTGTAAACGACATTATTTCACATGGAGATGAGGCGAAAGTATGATTAACAAAATTTGGATAAAATGCCATAATGATGTTAGATGCTGGCCGGCTCTATATAAAATAAAGTGAGGGATTTTAATTGAAACTTAAAAAGTTACTTATTCCTATTCTTGCAGGAGCCAGCATTCTGGCGATTGCTCAGTCTGCGACAGCAGCATCTATCCCAAAGCCATACTATGAAACGACAGACATTATAGAGGCACATCCAATCCCAATCGCATCGGGTCAATTTAACTTTGGCTATCTTAATCCCCAAGAAGATGTCGACTATTACGTATACAAGAACAATACAGATGATTTTCAACATGTTCAGGTGTACTTGGCATCTCCGCTTGGTTTAAATTATGATTTTTTGGTGACGGATTATAATTCTCGTCCTTTTCTAGTTCAAAGCCGTGATCGGACAGATGTTTTTGATCAATGGTTGCCACCAGGATATGTATGCTACTTTTTAGTTGCTGCACACAATCATGGAAGTTCCGACCCTCTGAGGAATTACGTTTTTTGGTTAAATGTAGTTAACGATTAAATAAGTGTAGCGAATATCAGTTAGATCACTTGGAGAATCTTGCCCCAAACGGCCGGATATGGCGCTTTACGAGATTGTCCTTATTTGTATAATAATCTTGTTCTTACTCTCTTGTTACTATGTTCGTATGCTTTTAAGAGCGGAGCGTTAAAGCACGAGCAGCGCGCATTTGCTTCTGTTGGTTGGCTCGGTTTTAAAATACCGTCTGTGTAACTTTATACGTAGAATAAGAGGCACTCCATTGAGAGTGTCTTTTTTGTTGGAATAAAAAGGGATAGGATGAATAATGTCGAATTACCCTCTGATATTTATGATGAGATTTGGTAGTTGTAGCTTGCATTCAAGTTCACGATTAGCTTCGTGGACTTTTTTTATCTAGTGGAATGGCCATTGGGAGATGAATCTCTGTGAGTTCGTCCGCACGGATGGAATGTGAATACTGAGAATGGAGGAGCACGGGGTCTTACGGATGAAAGTCCTTACCTGAATAAGCCTGGTTGGCTGATCCTTAATTTATTACATAACAGGACATATACTTTCTTTTCACCAAGATAAGATTATAATTAAATATAACAAGGAATTCGTACAATAAATGAGGGCGCAGAAGAAGAGAGCCCGCTTCCAGAGATTGGAGTCATACAATGATCTATCGCAATTTAGAGGAATGCATCATCGATTTGGAGAAAAATGGGCATTTGGTCCGCATTCATGAAGAAGTTGATCCTCATCTTGAAATGGCCGCGATACACATGAAGGTGTTTGAAGCCGGCGGCCCTGCATTGTTATTCGAAAATGTAAAAGGGTCGAAGTTTCGTGCGGTATCCAACCTATTCGGGACAGTGGAGCGCAGCAAGTTTATTTTTCGGCAGACCTGGGAAGCGGTGCAGAACGTAATCGCGTTGCGCAGCGATCCCATCCAAGCATTTAAAAATCCATTTAAACATATCGGGACGGGGCTTGCAGCTAGGAAAGCACTGCCGCTTAAGAAATCCGGCAGTCAGCCAGTCGCCTTTCAGGAAATTAACATATCCGACCTTCCGCTTATTAAACACTGGCAGGAGGATGGCGGCGCTTTTGTCACCCTGCCTCAAGTGTATTCGGAAGATCCGGACAAGCCGGGAATCATGAACTCCAATCTGGGCATGTACCGGATCCAACTGAGCGGAAACGACTATGAACTGAATAAAGAAATCGGCGTGCATTACCAGATACATCGCGGCATCGGCATTCATCAGGACAAAGCGAACAAGCTAGGCTCCCCGCTTAAAGTCAGTTGTTTCATAGGCGGCCCGCCTGCGCATACGCTGTCGGCGGTTATGCCTTTGCCGGAAGGCATGAGCGAGCTGACCTTCGCGGGCTTGCTGTCGGGGCGGCGGTTTCGCTACAGCTATATCGATGGCTTTTGCATCAGCAATGATGCTGATTTTGTCATTACAGGAGAAATTCATCCGGGCGAAACCAAACCGGAAGGGCCTTTCGGCGATCATTTGGGGTACTACAGCCTTACGCATGAGTTTCCTGTCATGAGGGTGCATAAAGTGTATGCCAGAGCGGGCGCGATTTTCCCATTTACCGTCGTAGGCAGACCTCCTCAAGAGGATACCGCATTCGGCGAACTCATTCATGAATTGACCGGAGATGCGATCCAACAAGAAATTCCAGGGGTTAAAGAAGTTCACGCAGTCGATGCAGCAGGCGTCCATCCCTTGCTCTTTGCGATTGGCAGCGAGCGTTATACTCCCTATCAACAAGTGAAACAGCCGGCTGAGCTTCTTACCATCGCCAATCGGATTCTAGGGACAGGACAGCTGAGCTTAGCGAAGTTCTTATTCATTACGGCAGAAGAGAACCGGGCCTTAGATACACATCACATCGAAGGATTTTTGACCTATATCCTGGAGCGTATTAATCTACATCGCGATCTTCATTTTTATACAAATACGACGATCGATACGCTTGATTATTCAGGCACCGGATTAAACACCGGCAGCAAGGTGATATTCGCAGCGGTTGGAGAGAAGAAGAGAGAGCTGTGCAAAGAGGTTCCGCCCATACTGAATGAGCTGCAGGGGTTTGGGAATGCAAGATTGGTGATGCCTGGCATTGTTGCGCTCCAAGGTTCCGCATTTAATAATTACACGGAAGCGCATCGGGAAATACAAGGCTTATGCGACGCGATTGCGGCCACTGGTCCGATTCCTTCCTGCCCAATGATCATTCTGTGTGACGACAGCCGGTTTTTAAGTGAGTCCAATAATAATTTTCTTTGGGCGACTTTCACGCGGAGCAATCCATCGCATGATATTCATGGCGTAAACAGTTACTACGAGAACAAGCATTGGGCATGCGACAATGTCATTATTGATGCCCGCGTCAAACCGCATCAAGCACCGCCATTAATTCCGGATCCCGTTGTCGAGAATAACATCGAGCGGTTGTTTATTAAAGGCGCCAGTCTTGGCAGCGTTCGGCTATCAAAGTAAGCTTCGAAGTGAGGAGTTTGGAGCAAGCGGCTGCAGGCAAGGAGTTATAACGAAAGATTGATGAATGTCACAGAAACGTTCGCAATGCCAGGTGGCTTTGCGAACGTTTTTCTATGTTTGTTATGCCGGACTATACAGGCAGGCTGCTGGCTGTATTTGAAGCGAGGGAACTGAAGATTCAAGCCCAATCTTCTCTGCCTCAGACCCCCAATGCCCAGCCCCTTGTCGAGCCATTGAGCGAGCGCGAGTTAAGGACAATGAAGTACGGATAAGAATAGTTGCGACAACAGTAACAGCCGGGGACTGTCGAGTCCGAAGTTTCACACAGCCGATAAGGTAATCGATTACACGAGAGAGGATGCCACCAAAAGAGGTGAGACCTACGATATTATTTTCGACACGGTGGGCAAGAGTTCGTTTTCAGGTTGTAAAAGCTTGCTCAAGAAACAAGGATCCTATCTCTTAGCTGTCATGTCGCTGTCAAATGTGATTCGAGGGCTATGGACATCTATAACGAGCAGCAAGAAAGTTATAGCCGGGATGTCCAATGAAAGAATGGAAGACTTAATTTTCCTCAAAGAGCTTATTGAAGCGGGAATGATCAAATCGGTCATTGACAGGCGCTATCCCTTGGAACAAATCGCCGAAGCTCACAGGTATGTTGAAAAAGGACATAAAAAAGGGAATGTCGTCATCACTTTGGATCATATTAGCCGCAATTCATGAGATGAATTGCCGCAGGGCTTGTTCCCAAGGCTGGGAAGCAAGCCCTAAGTTTCAAGCTTCCTATCGTTTAACGATGAAGCTGATGGGAACACACGGTCTGATTAGAGGTGAAATGCAAAAAAATGTAATCGAAGTGACAAGTTTCGTTACTCGGGAGACAGAGACAATTAATTTGGATACGAATTTGGCATGACATGTCAAATCCACCAACACAAAAAGAAGCGAGCCATTTAAAAGAGGATCAGTTCTTTTTACATTTTTGCATGAGGACATTCAAGATGAATCACCTTAGCTAATGATTACGATCCCCGCTTCGTTATCGACATTCTCCAAACCTTTTGGCTTTTCAATTCCTAGGTTTTTTATGCCATTTTACTATCCCGGAACTGTTTTGGAGTTAACCGCATTATTTTTTTGAACGAGGCAAAAAAGTAGCTTTTTGTGATGAAGCCAGAACGATCCATAATTCCCGCCATCGTCAAATCTATGGACGTAAGCAGCTTTTTTACAAGTACTACTTTTTCTTCCAATCGGAAGACGGTCATGTCTGTGACCTCTCGAAATGCTTGACGAAGGTAACTAACTGAAAAAGAGAGGTGTTCGGCGATTCGTTCCACGCCCAATTGCGGGACTGCCAAGGTCTAAGCTTTCCGCAGCGATATCCTTTTCATGCAGCAATTCCTCTGGCTTAAATGTTCGGTACGGGTTAAATCCCGTTGATCCCGAATAGAGGAATGCAAATGTTCCACATTTTCTAATATTGTATCAAGACCATGGTCTATCAATCTCAATTCACTATTGGAAAGAAAAAAGGAGATAAATTTATTTTTACTTGCTACCGTGTCACGATCGTTATCAGGAACTGTGCATATTTACTTCAGACGGCCAACGAATTTTGGGAGGACCTTCTCTCGAGCTGGACCAGGCAATCGATCTGAGCTTCCGCTCTAATCCAAATAATAAAAACGTTCTTAAAATCAATAGAAACCGATGGTAACGAATACTTAAACAATCTCTCCTTAAAGGCATGGATATGCTGTGTAATATAACCGTAATCATTGGCGTAATACACATTCCAATTGGATTTTAAGATTGCCGTGTAAAGGGTTTGACGATCGGCGCCGTAAAAGGCTAATGATGGTTTTTATCGGGATTACCGATGGAAATATATGAACAAACATTATAGAGAGGGTGTCAAAATGAGGCTCCAAAGACAGGACCCGGAAACGATTCAGTCACACTGAAAATTGTAGTTCCTGGCACAAAGATTTCAAATTACGATTAAATAAAAGCTGCAGTTGAGAATAAGCTCGCTGCAGACGGACAAAATACATTTTGTTTATGTGGATTGGTCCGATCTGGATCAGAAAACGAAAGTCATGCTGGCTTCTGGCGACCGGCATGGACGAAAGATCAAATGAAGCAAGCTGGAGAAAACGCAGAGCTGGAGTCCGTTCGTTCGCGAATTTTATCGCTATTCCGAAAGCAAGCAAAAATAAAGAACGCGCTATGATGTTTCTCGACTGGGTAAACGCCAATGAAGAAAATTATACGTTGGTCGAACACGGGGTGGAGGGGACGGATTGAAGTAAGGTTGGCGAATCAAAGTTTAAGCAGCTTGTACCCGGTCAGGATCTGAATGGAGGTGGACTTGCCTCATTGCAGCTTAGTCTGGAAGGACACTGTTGAATTGAAATTGCTGTCCTCGGTTCAAAATATAAAGGAGATAATATTATGAGTAGGTTGATTAATTTCAGAATAGTAAGGGTGGCTTCTCTGTTTTTCACGATGATCTTTATTCTTGGGCTTGTTACGACTGAGAAAACGGCAAACGCGTACACCTACAATGTAGTTCCAACGACAGAATGGGATGGAGTATTCAACAACACCGGTCATATGGGAGACGGATTTCAGTGGATGCCAATCGGAGTGAAGAACCGCCAGGGATTAGGAACATCAACAACGAAATCCGCAATGATTTTCAATGATTCAAGAGTTTATGTTGGAGGAGCCTGGTCTAGTTGGATAAGCAGTACTGCAGGCACGTATACAGGCATAGCTGCCAATACAGCCAATGTTGCTTGGAAATATGGCACAGGTGGCGCAGGTGGGAATTATAACAGTATGTGGACTCCTTATAATGCAGACAGCGGAAAAGTAGGGACAGTAGCATGGAATTTAGTCAATAATTACGGCATGAGCGGCCTGAGGGCGTCGACTGACACGCATGATAACGATAAAAACAAAATGTATAAAAGCGCTTCAAACCCATCAGTCGCCAATTCCTATATAATCATTGACTTGTTTGCGACAAAAAGCTTGGGCAGCATGTACTTATGGAACTATAACGAAGCGCTCGTAACAAACGCCGGCCTGAAAAATTTCAAAGTCTTTACTTCCACGGATGGGACAACCTATACCCAGTACGGCGCCACCTACCAGATTACCCAGGCAGGAGGTACCGCAGCCCAAGCCAATAACGGTTCCATATCCTTTGCAGGGACAAGAGCGCGTTATGTAAAGATTACGTGGAAGCCAACTGTTGGAGACGGCAACTGGGGCAACGCAAACATTACGGCCTAAGTGCAGTGCGTATCTATGATAACTCCGGCAGTAAGCTATTTGGCAATGCCTCAGCGGGGTCAGAAGGAGATGTAACGAATATTAATCCAAATTTTTGGAATCTTGGATCAATCATTATAGACAACTATCTTTACTTTATGGCACAAGATGCTGCCACATGCTGTACGCCAATGAAAAGTACGACTATGCAGATGCTTCGATACAAGATTACGAATGGCGCGGTGGATTGGAGCAGTTACAAGGCTGTTGATTTCCCGTTGATGTACTATCCGAATGTACCGTCAGGATACACCCGCAACCCGGATGACGCGAAGATTAATGTGGGTGGCGCTGATCGTTATGATCAAGTTAGTTTTGGAACGATGGCGTTCTGGGATGATGATGATGGATATGTGTATGCCGTTGGCAAGAAAATGAGATATACGTATGGCGCTTGGGATGAAACAGGGGACTATAATATGTCGAGGGTTCCACGTGCCCAGTTTGCGGATTTCAATGCATGGACATTTTGGAACGGTTCCGCTTGGACGAAAAATTATGAGCAGTCGGTAACATTAAACTTTGCTAACATAGGCAATATGCCTTCCATGTTTAAAGCAAGCGGCGGGCAGTTGAACGGTAAATATGTGATGGTGTACATGGACGGTTTAAGTGCAGCTACGTATTTCAAGGTTGCCGACAGTCCCTCAGGACCTTGGGGAGCAAGCAACTTGCTTCTGGCTAAACCAAGCGGATCACCTTCATTAGCTTATAATTCAGCGGCGGTCCCGTTCATATCTAAAGCCGGTGAGTTCTATTTCTACTACATCGAGGATTCTAAATACCTCAGATGGTTTAAATATACGGAATCTGCTGAAGGCGCCGGCACAAATGTGGCATTAAACAAGACTGCAACGGGAAGCGGCACTCCATGTAGTACGGGTCAAGAACCAGCAAAAGGGGTAGACGGGTTGACAACAACCAAGTGGTGTGGAAATAATTCCGGCGACAAATGGCTCAAAGTGGATCTCGGTGCGAGCTACAATATTTCCAGATGGGTGGTTAAGCACGCGGGAGCAGGAGGCGAACAAATAAGCTATAACACAAATACTTTCAAACTACAGCAAAGTGCGGATGGAAACACCAACTGGACTGACGTCGATTCGGTAACGGGCAATACATCCAACGTGACCTCCAGAAATGTAACTCCATTTTATGCAAGGTATGTAAGGTTGTACATTACCAACGCAGGATCAGATGGCGTTGCAAGAATATATGAGTTTGAGGTAGATAAGGCGAATTTGGCGTATAAGAAGACTGCAACGGGAAGCGCTACATGTGCTACGGGTCAAGAACCAGTAAAGGCAGTGGACGGAATCGTCACAACTAGTAAATGGTGTGGAAATAATGTCGGCGACAAGTGGCTCAAAGTGGATCTCGGGTCGAACTATAATATAACCAAATGGGTAGTCAAGCATGCGGGAGCAGGAGGCGAACCAACGAGCTATAACACCAGTGCTTTCAAACTGCAGAAGAGTGTGGATGGAAGCACCAACTGGATTGACGTCGACTCGGTGACAGGTAATACGGCAAACATAACCGATCGAAATGTAACCCTATTTAATTCCAGGTATGTAAGGTTGTATATTACCAACGGGGGTTCAGATAACGTTGCGAGGATATATGAGTTTGAAACATACTAGCTATTCTCTCCGTTATTTGGACTGACCCGGACCCTGATGTGCGTGGGGAAGATCCTGAGCACTGCAGCTGACTTTAACAAACGGCGGCCCGCTTAAACTCCGTCAATAATCATTCAAGTCCACGATACATGTCGTGGACTTTTTTATTGGATTAGCTAGGGAAGATGAACCTTTCTGGGCTGCCCGCGTTGAAATCCCTCGTGGCGATCTTAAGCTAAGTTTGTTCCGAGCTTCCTTACTTTTTCCAGCCATTTGGCGCGTAACTCTACCGAGGACGGTTTAACCGGTCCAATCTCGGTAATACGTACAGGAGTGATTCCGCAGAACTGCAGGATGTTACGTTTCATTACGCTGTGGCCGGCGCGCTTGTATATCCACGAGAGACAATTTTCTTCGCATGAGCAAGGAAGTGCTGAACTATCCGGTTTTGTATTCGGATTCAAAGCTGCTGGGCGTGTTTGAGACCCTTGCGAAGGAAACAAGAGATGAAATCATTCCGTCCAAATTGTTTTCAGATCAAGTTTTTCTGTGGATGAAAAAATGCATTCCATCTTTTTTCCCGACCTTGCAGCAAACGGCTGAATCCTTTAGAACGAGCACGAGAACACTTCAGAATAAACTGAAGGAAGAGAACACTTCTTACAATGATCTATCTATCCGCGTGCGAAAGGAATTAGCAGTGGGCTACTTAAGCAAAAGGGAGTATTCGATTGGAGATATCGCCTATGTACTGCATTTTTCGGAGCCAAGTGCGTTTCAGAGCGCGTTTAAGAAGTGGACGGGATATACGCCGGGGCAATATCGGGCAAAAATAAGGCAGGAGGATTAGTTAGCTGACCCAAGGTATCGAAATGTTAAAACCTGCAATTGAGAGATTTCTCTCTTTAGCGGGTTTTAATTTTTTGCCGGTTTTTTCGGTTTTCGTCCTCCGCTGCCTGAAGCTACTCTTGCGGAGCTGATCCGCGGCGTCATTGAGGATACGAATGAGACGATACGAATGAGAGGGTTTAGGTCCCTTCCATTATCAGATACTTGCTGCACCTTGGTCTATACTGGAATTCGTACAGTTAAAATGACGGTCATCCGCTTGAAAGTGCCTCTATACTGCAATCGATACAGTTAAATCGTCCCATATGAGCCTGTTGGAGCTCAATTGGGCTTTTGCAAGTGGATATTTCCAGTATAGCGATCGTTTGAACATCTAAAGCTCGAAATAGCTGTAATTATCCAGTATAGATGCGTTTCCCCCCACCACGCGATGGGGGCTGCGCGCGGTGCAGAAAGTAAGCCTCGAATCCGACACACGACAAACTATTCACACAAGTGTATGACAGGTTGCCCAAGTCACTTTGTTACGATTCGAGGGCAGCCGGCTGTTGTCTGTTGGATATTCAAACCGACAAATATCGGATCAATCCTAATATTGCAAAGCAGAACAAAACCGTACCGGCGCCAATGCCTGTAATCGCGCTGCTCGCTACCTGCAGTTTGGGAGCTGCAAATACCGCAATGATCGAGATTGCAACCAGAAGTGCCGCCAGAATATATAAGCTGGGATCTTCAAAAACGCTTTTTAAGCCGATAAAATGAATGCCTACAATAAAAGCTATCCAAGGTGCCATATATGCTTTGCGCTTCCATTTAATCAATAGAAAAGCACCTGCACCCGCCAAAACAAATTCAGTATAAACATAAATTAAATAATTCCTGAATGCAGCCGCGTCTGACAAAGCGGAAGGTTCATCCCAGTTCTTCACGCTTAAGTAAACGCCAAGCAAGCATACTAGAAGAGCAGCACCAGAAGCGATGCCGATGTATTTGCGCCAGCTTGCTCTGGGGTTTTCCTGTGCCCAGCCGAACCAACAAAAACTAAACATGCCGAATATAGATGCGTACATGACGTAATCGCGAATATATTCCATTTCATCACCCCTCAAGTTATTGGAGATCCATCCCAACATTTGCTTTTCTACCATATCATGGATATGGGAGGGAATCCACTGAGGACGAGTCTATCAATACGCTCGACAGTTAATAATCAACGGGTTACACGCTGCAAGAGCGCAATGGTTCTGTGCTCTAAACTCCATATAAAAATCCGTAACTATTAAAAGTCACGGATTTTATTCACCTTAAGCAGGAGCGAGCTCATGGGGAGAGTAGGCTCACCCCATACTTGTTGGTCAGCTCACTAAGTTCCTCCGAAGTTTGTCTTGCAGCAGCAGCAACTTTAGCGCCGGATTTGGCCAGTGCTGCTGCAGCAGCAAGCCCGATTCCGCGGCTTGCGCCTGTCACGATCGCAACCTTACCTTCCAAGCATGTACGTTTCTCTGTTTCTGCTTTGTCCTTTTACATTAAAGGACGCAAAAATAACCCCTTGCATGAGAAGGGGTTATTAATCGTTAAAATTAATTGATTCAAGAAGTGGATGTTAAAGAGAATCGCGATCGATGATGGTGTAACCAACGTTAGTGCGAAGAGGAATATCTTTCCCTTTTATATTCTCGATTAACAGTTCAGCTGATCTTCTCCCGATTTCATCGACATTAAAGTCGATCGTGGTGAGCGGCGGGTTTACGTAATTCAGAATATCGATGTTGTCGAAGCCCATGACTCCCACATGTTCAGGCACCCTTATTTTATGCGTTTTTAGAAACCTCAATATATCAAGAGCATAAATATCGCTGCTGCACAGTATCGCGGGTTTGTCTTCTGCTTCGTTGACTAATCGTTTGATAGTCATGAGATAATCACGATCGGTAATAACATGATAACGAATATCTGTCAGTGCTTTGCAAGCCTCAAGAAACCCCTTGTGTCTTTGCTCCGGAACGTATATATTTTCTTTGCCCTTGTTGCGCAATGGGGGGCTTACATAAATGAAGGTGCGGTAACCCCTAGAGACGATATGGCTGACAGCCTCCTTGATGGCTTGTTTATCATCGATCCAGACAAAGGGGAACCTGGCGGAAAGCCGATTGCCGAACGATAAAATAGGGACATTGGATCTATTCAGGAAGGATTCGAACTTGGTGCCCTTGTTAATCGGAGACAAGGCGATACCGTCGACTTTACGGTCCAACAGGCTGTTAATATATTCAATTTCCAGCTCTTTATCTTTATTGGAGAGAACGAGGTAAATGAAGTATCCTTGTTTTCTTGCTTCCGCCTCGAAGGAGTGGAAGAGTTGGGAGAAAATCCGGTTATGAATATCAAACAGAACGATTCCTAACGTTTTGGTTTCGCCTTTCACAAGGCTTTGAGCCAAAAAGTGAGGACGATATCCAAGCTCTTCGGCTACCTTCATGATTTTCTGACGTGTTTCCGCACTGATTCCCGGCCGGTTGTTAAGCGCGCGATCAACCGTTCCTCGGGTTACTCCGCATATTTCCGCGATTTGTTTACTGGTTACTTTCATTATGCTCAAGGAACCCCCGATATTATGGCCTACACGATAATCGTATAATAGATAGGGCGCAAGGTCAATCCGTTCATGTGCACGATAATCGAATAATCAAGAAAATTGAAGTTTCATGGTCGAAAATTAAACGTTTACAAAATAAAATCAGACTGATACAATGAAATCGTTCACGTGAACGGTGATCATGCTTCTGGAATAGTGTCAGCGGTGTATCCATGGGCTTGTACTGCAAATCTATATTTTTTTACGTTCTCCGTTCACGTGAACGGAGAACAACTCCTCATGAATTCGAATGCATAAAGGTGGGTTCACCCTTGTATTTCCGCTGTATGAATGGCGAGGGTTCAAGCATTATTAATTCGAGGACGGTGTTCAATTTTGAGAAAAACAGTCATGTTGTGCTTCATTTGGGTATTGTGTTTTAGTCTTGCAGCATGCAGCTCTTCAAATTCCCCAAACAACTCCAACCCTTCAAATTCCTCAAACTCCTCCCAGGATAATCAAGCTGTCGGCTCCAACGATGAGAAGGCTGAGTTAACGCTTGTATGGGGGAAAGGCGATGCTTCCGACGCACAGCTTAAGGATATCCTGACAGAATTTAATAAGCTGTACCCTAACATTAAGGTAAAGCGAATCGAAGTGGTCAACAGCTCCTGGGGAGATTATTTCAATAAAATCCAAACGATGATTGCAGGGGGCAATCCTCCTGATGTGATCCGGGTCGCAATTGAAGGGATCCAGATGTTCGCCAAACAGGATTTGCTGCTTCCGCTGGACGAATATATGGCGGCGGATCCTGATGCGCTCGATAATTATGATGACATTCATCCCAAGCTCCAAAGTCCATTTATCGTCGACGGCAAGACCTACGGTTTCGTGTGGGACTGGAACAATGTAGTCATGCACTTTAATACTGACAAATTGAAAGAGGCTGGCCTTACCGTTCCGGAAAAAAACTGGACTAAGGATGATTTTCTCACCTACGCGCAAAAGCTGACCACAGAAAAAGATGGCAAGAAAACGTATGGCTTTGCGATTCCGAACTATTATTTCGGCGCATCGGCATGGTTGTTTAATAACGAAGCAAGCGTTCTGGATGATGCCATGACGACCAGCAAGCTTGATGATCCGAATGCGATCGAGATGATGCAGTTTTTCCAGGATTTAATTTACAAATACAAAGTGGCTCCGGTGCCGAATCCGAAGGATGACCAAATTCAAATGCTCATGAGCGGTCAAATCGCCATGATGGCCGCCAGGAAATGGCCGTTTTCCACGTACGCCAAAAACAAATTTAACGCCATTGACGTACAATTCCTGCCGACCTTTAAAACGAATAAAGTCATTTTCGGATCGGGTGCGTTTCCAGTGCTGAAGTCCACGAAATATCCGGATGCAGCGTACAAACTGTCCGCATTTTTGGGTGGTGTCTATTCCCAGAAAACAACCTTATCCGATGCCTCAATTCCGACGAGAAAATCCGTTATGAACGAAGTGCTGCCGAAGACGCCGGCTGCTAACTGGAAGATTTATGCGGAAAGCGCGGATATTTCCAAAGCAGTGGAAGCGCCTGTTCAGTATGCGGAGATTGAATCGATCTTCATGCGTAATATGTCGCTCATCCTCTCCAACCAGTCCGATGCGGCGAGCGCAATGAAGAAAGCGAAAGAGGAAATTGACAAGATCTTAAAATAGTTACTGAATTTTACGGATGCTGCAGCCGGCTTCGGCCCGCTGCGGCGATTCGTTTCTCTCTAGGAGGTATCGGTAAAACGTGAACAAGAAAACAAAAGATACCATCGTGGGTTACCTTTTCTTAGCGCCGGCTTTACTGTTATTTCTCGTATTTATCGCCGAACCGGTGGTTGCTTCTGTCATTCTCAGCTTTACCAAATATAATGTGATCACGCCTTATCAATTTATAGGATTGGACAACTTCAGGCAGTTCTTCGAAGACGATCGGCTTGGTCTGGTGTACTGGAATACGTTCAAATTTATGCTGATCCTAACTCCGCTCCATGTCATTATGGGTCTGCTCCTCGCACTTGCCGTGCAGCGAAAGATCGCGAAGGGCTGGAAGTACTTTTACCGCACCGTGTTTTATTTTCCGGTCCTTGCGACTTCCGCAGCCGTCGCGGTGGCTTGGTCATTTATTTACAATAAGGATTTTGGAATCATGAACTATTTTCTGAGCTTGTTCGGGATAGAAGCCATACCGTGGATGCAGTCTCCGAACTGGGTATATTTAGCGGTTGCTGTTTATAGCTTTTGGAAATTCATCGGAAATGCATTTCTCTATTATTTTATCGGTCTGCAGAATATTCCGGAAACGCTCTATGAAGCTGCCGAGATTGATGGAGCCGACAAGGTACAGCGGTTTTTCAATATTACGCTTCCCATGCTCTCCCCGATGTTGTTTTTCGTGCTGGTTACGACCTTAATCGGTACGACGCAAATCTTCGACGAGCCGTACTTGATCACGGGCGGCGGTCCGGGCGATGCTTCCCGTTCCGTAAACATGTACATTTACGAAATCGCGTTTCAGCATCACGAAATGGGCTTTGCATCGACGGTGTCCATCAGTCTGTTTCTCGGAATCTTGTCAATAACGGCCCTTCAATTTGCTTTCAGCAAGAAGTGGGTTTCCTACGATCAAGAGTAATGACTGACGTGTTCTTATGGAGGTGTTGCGAAGATGAACAGTGAAGTTGAAGCCGCCGGAGTATTTACGGTTAAACGCATCCGTACTTCGCGCAAAGGAGCGCTGGGCTTCATTCTGGACGGCTTTCTTATCGTACTATCTTTTTTAATGCTTTCCCCATTTCTATGGATTGTCTCTACATCCTTGCGGCTGCCGAAGGATTCATTTTCCCTGCCGCCGGCTATTTTCCCGACTGCGTTTAACTTTTCCAATTATGCGCAGGTGTTTCAGCAGGTGCCTTTTACGGCGTTCATTGCAAACAGCCTGAAGGTTTCCCTGATTATCGTCGTCGGTCACATCTTTATTTCCAGTATGGCGGCGTTTGCTTTTTCCCGTATTTCGTTTCCGGGAAGAAACATGATTTTCATTGTTTTTCTCGCGGGTTTGATGATTCCAGGGCAAGTCACGATTATTCCGCAGTTCATTTTTATTTCCAAACTTCATCTCGTGGATACCCATTGGGCGCTCATCCTGCCAGCGTTGATTAATCCGCTCGGTATTTTTCTGATTCGCCAAATGATGATGACGATTTCATCTACTTACGATGAGGCCGCTTATATGGACGGCGCCAGCCGAATGTGGGTTTTCTTGAAAGTGACGCTGCCAATGGTCTTCCCGGCGGTGGCCGTTACGTCGGTGATGACCTTTATTTCGAACTGGAACGACTTCTTCCGGCCGTTGATCTTCTTGAATACCTTCGAGAAAATGACGCTGCCCGTCGGAATGACCGTGCTGAACGGAACCTTCGGATCGGGAAATTTATCCGCGATTCTGGCCGGTGTTGCTCTATCGCTTGTCGTTCCCTTGTTATTTTATATCTTCGGACAAAAATATCTCGTGGACGGAATAACGGCAGGCGGCTTGAAAATGTAAATCTGCCTCATAATCGATAACTGGGAGGAAATGCGAGTGACCACTCAAACCATGAATGAGCTGTACAAAATGGAGAAGAGCTTCACCTATGCCGGAAGAAAGACGAATGAGATTTCCTTTCCGCTTGGCGGTATTGGATCAGGAAGCATCGGCCTTGCAGGGAATGGGCGTTTAATCGACTGGGAAATATTCAACCGTCCGAATAAGAACAGCTATAACGGTTTTTCCTTCTTTGCGATTAAGGCTGAGCATAAGGGGGAAGTCCGGGTCGCCAAAGTATTGAACGGGGATCTGCATCCTCAATATACAGGACGCGGCAGCGGAAAGTTCAGAGGCTTCGGTTTCGGTGTCGAGAGGGAGAGCCTTGCCGGATTCCCTCACTTTACGTCAACCGAATTCAAAGGAGAGTTCCCTTTTGCGGAGATTCAATTTATAGATGACCAAGTTCCTTTGAAAGTGAAGCTGACGGCATTCAATCCGCTGATTCCGCTTAATGATAAGGATTCATCCATCCCCGCAGCCATCTTTACCTATGAAGTGGTGAATTCGTCCCATGAAGAGCTTGATATCAGCCTAGTCGGCAATCTATCGAATCCCTTTACGAAGGAAGCAAGGAATGATTTCGCAGATTATGGCGCGTGCAAAGGGATCAAGCTAGCTTCCACCTATCATAAGCCGGAGGACCCGGAATTCGGAGATCTTACGCTAAGCACGGATTCAGAGGATGTAAGCTATCAAACCTATTGGTACCGCGGTGGATGGTTTGATAATCTCACCGTATTCTGGAAGGAGTTTGCCGCTGCCGGAAGAGTGAGGGAACGAAACTATAATTTGATGAAGGAGAACGCCGCAGCTGCGACCTATAATCGAAACGACGTTTGCCTGTTAAGCAGCCATAAAACGCTGGCTCCAGGCGAAAAAGGCGAGTTTCGATTTATGATTACCTGGAATTTCCCTAATTACGTTAACTTTTGGAATCCGGGAGAATGCGGGGATGGTGATCGATGCGCGCTGCCAAGCTGGAAAAACTATTACGCTGCGCTTTTCGAAGATTCAACCAAATCAGCGGCCTACGTATGGGATAATTATGGAAGGCTGCACCGGGAGTCACTCTCTTATAAAGAAACGTTGTTTAACTCCACAATGCCCGATGATGTGATCGATGCGATATCCAGCAATATCTCTATTCTTAAATCTCCTACTTGCGCGAGACTTACAGATGGAACGCTGTATGGATTCGAGGGCTGTCACGCACACGAAGGCTCATGTGAAGGCACATGCACGCATGTATGGAACTATGAGCAGGTAACACCGTTCCTTTTCCCGGCGCTCGCCCGTTCCATCATTGACGCGAGGTACAAAGCAACCATGTATGACAACGGAAAGATGGCCTTCCGAATGATGCTGCCGATTGAAAGAACGCTTAAGGATACGTCGGACTGCGCAGGGCCGGAAAGAGCCGCGGCGGACGGGCAGATGGGCACGATCATTAAAGTATATCGGGAATGGAAGATATCCGGTGACACGGCATGGCTGAGGTCTATTTGGCAGAAAGTGAAGAAGTCGCTTGAATTTGCGTGGGATCCGGCGAATTCGGATTGGTGGGATAAGGATTGCGACGGTGTCATGGAAGGCGTTCAGCATCATACGCTAGACGTGGAAATCTACGGACCGAATTCCTATATCAGCGGATTATATCAAGGCGCATTGCTCTGTGCATCCGAAATGGCGGAAGCGCTGGGCGACGAGTCAGGCAAGAAATACATGGATTTATATGAAAAGGGCCGCAAATGGGTAGACGAGAATCTATTTAATGGGGAGTATTTCCACCAGTTAATCGATCTCCAGGACGGTAGATTTCCAATTGATCCTGAACTGGGGGAAATCAAATATCAAATCGGTGAAGGCTGCCATATCGATCAGGTATTAGGGCAATGGCATGCTCATGTTGTCGGTCTCGGGTATATTTTTGAGCGGGATAAAGTGAAGAAGGCGCTTGAATCGATTTATAAATATAACTTTATAGAGACGATACGCGACTATCCGAACGCCTGCAGAATCTATGCTCTCAATGACGAGAGAGGGCTGCTTATCTCCACTTGGCCCAAAGGCAATAGTCCGAAGGTTCCGGTGCCATATGCGGATGAAACGATGCACGGATTCGAATATCAGGCTGCCTGCCATATGATTTATGAAGGATTAACGGATAAGGGGCTAACCGTTGTGAAGTCGATTCGGGACCGTTATGACGGTGAGAGAAGGAATCCCTGGAATGAAATCGAATGCGGAAGCAACTATGCGAGATCGATGGCTTCTTACTCTTTATTGCTCGCTCTGAGCGGATTTGAGTTTGATACGCTCCGGAAGCATATTGGATTCAATCCCAAAATCAATCAAGAGCAGTTCAGCAGCTTCTGGTCGCTCCATCTGGCTTGGGGAAATTTCACGCATGAGAACGGGAATATCCGTTTGGACGTGAAATACGGTTCGTTAGAGCTCAGCAGCTTCCAAAGCGACTTGCTGGACGGAAAGGAGTTAGTGGAGGTTTATCTGGATAACAGCCGGGTGGCTGTGACGCGAAACGGGAGATCAATCCTATTCGCTGATGCAGTTCGACTGGAGGCTGGAAGCGGATTACGAATGGTATTGAACTAGTGCTGCGGCTTAGCAGCTTGATTATAATTTGAATACAGGAGTGAGCGACCAATGGTATTTGCAAAAGAAGAATTATTTACGTCCGCTGAGCAGCGGACGTATCCAGGGGAAGCGAAGGAAGCGGCCTTCCTGCTCGGAGGGATCGGTACGGGGAATGTCTCCATCGGCAGCAGAGGGGAATTGAGGGACTGGGAAATCTTCAATCGCCCGGGTAAAGGCAGTTCGATGCCTAATACCTATTTCTCCATCTGGGCGAAGCAGGAAGGCTCTGAACCCGTCGCCAAAGTGCTGGAATCGAGACTTACACAGCCGCATAGTCTGTCGCATGGGTATCATCCCATTACTGGAGCCGGGCTTCCGCGGTTGGAAAAGTCGACCATGCGCGGAGAGTACCCGATGGTTTGGGTCGATTTTGAAGACAAGGATTTGCCGGTTACGGTCACGCTTGAAGCGTATACACCCTTCATCCCTCTGAATGTAGACGATTCAAGCATTCCCGGAGCGTTCATCACGTATCACGTGACGAACACCTCGGATCAGCCTGTAGACGTGACGATTGCCGGCTCGTTGATGAATCCGATCGGCGGGGTGAGTTTCGACCATTTTGGTAACTTGGATTTGAAGAATACCGGTGAGAATACGAATGAATTTCTCCAGGAAGAGGCGTTAAAGGGTCTATTCTTCAGCTCGAACAGGTTTGCTCCTCAGGAGGAGCATTACGGGAATCTCTCCCTGGTCACGACGAATCCGAAGGTCACGCATAAGCGCGCATGGCTCCGGGGAGCCTGGTATGACTTCCTGCAGGAATATTGGGATGACTTTACCGAAGACGGCAAACTCAATGATCTCGGTTACGAAACAGCATCTGAGAACAACAGGACCGATACAGGATCACTTGGCGTCTATGAAACATTGGCGCCGGGAGAGACGAAGCCGTTTGCGTTTCTATTGACATGGTATTTCCCCAACCGTCTGAATGGGTGGAGCGACAATATCCGGGTAAAGGAAGAGGGACGGCAGCTTACGCAAAATTATTATGTATCCCAATTTAACAGCTCATGGACTGCAGCCTCCTACCTCGCTCATAATAGAACGCGATTGGAGAAAGAGACGAAGCTGTTTCATGGCGCCTTATTCTCAAGCTCATTGCCGGGGCATGTCATAGATGCCTTGTCCAGCAATATAACTGTGCTGCGGAGCACGACCTGTTTTCGGTTGATAGACGGCCGTTTCCTTGGGTATGAGGGTTGTTTTGACAATGCCGGCTGCTGTGACGGAACCTGTACGCATGTCTGGAATTATGCGCAGACGCTTGCCTTTCTGTTCCCCGAGCTGGAACAAAACATGCGGCAAACGGAGTTTCTGGAAGAAGTGAACGAGGACGGGAAAATGGATTTTCGCGCCTTGAAAATGTTCGATTCCCATTGGATTTGGCATGGCCAGTCCGCACCGCCTGCCGCCGACGGGCAAATGGGAACGATCATGCGCGCTTACCGGGAATGGAAGCTTACGGGGGATGACGCTTTTCTTCGTAAACTATGGCCTTCCATCAAGAAGACATTAAACTTTGGACCCCTACACTGGGACACGGATGGGGATTTGGTGTTTGACGGCGTCCAGCATAATACGTATGACATTGAGTTCTATGGTCCAAATCCGCTGACCGGCATTTTCTTCCTGGGCGCACTTCGTGCGGGAGAGGAAATGGCTGCTTATCTGGGCGAGGAGGAAACGGCGAAGAAATATGCGGCGGCATTTGCAGCCAGCTCCAAGCGCCTCGATGAGCTGCTGTGGAATGGCGAATATTACGTTCAGCGTCTGGAGGACGTTAATGCCTATAAGTATCAACACGGCTTAGGCTGTCTCTCGGATCAGCTGCTTGGCCAGCAGCTGGCTCATCTGTACGGCTTAGGCTATCTGCTTCCGAAGGAACGGGTTCAAAGCGCGATTCAAGCCGTCTTTAAGCATAATTTCAAAACGGACTTTTCCAATCATGTCAATTGTCAGCGTACGTATGCGTTAAATGACGAGAAGGGGCTTCTTCTGTGTTCTTGGCCGGGCGGCGGACGTCCGAAGCTTCCCTTCGTTTATTCGGATGAGGTATGGACGGGGATCGAATATCATGTGGCGACACATCTGATTTATGAAGGATTCATTGAAGAGGGGTTAACGGTTGTGAAAGCGGTGCGTGACCGTCATGACGGATACCGCCGCAACCCGTGGAATGAAGTGGAATGCGGACATCATTATGCACGGTTCATGTCAAGCTGGGGGCTGCTCCTTGCGCTCAGCGGTTTCGAATTTGATATGTCCCGCGGCGAAATAAAGTTTGCGCCTGTTATTAATCAAGAAGATTATACCGGATTCTGGAGTACGGGACGCGCGTGGGGAACGTACAGTCAGAAACTTAACGCCCACAATGGGGAATACGATATCGATGTGTCGGTGCTGTATGGTGACGCTTCGGGACTAAAGGTTCATGCCTGCGGCAAAGTACTGACCCTGTAAGAAATAAGCTGCATAAGAGGTGATCATGCTGGACATTGAACGAATTCTAGAAACAGTCGTTTCACGTTTGCAGAGCATCCCCGGTATTGAAGGAATTGTACTGGGAGGTTCACGCGCCAGAGGCACGCATACCGAGGATTCTGATATAGATATTGGGATCTATTATCGTTCTGGCTCTCCGGTCGACACTGCTGCCCTTGCGGAGGCTGCGGCAGAGATTGATGATTTGGGCAGGAAAGATCTGATTACACCAATCGGGGGCTGGGGACCTTGGATTAACGGCGGAGGCTGGCTGAAAGTCAGCTCGGTTCCAGTTGATTTCCTATATCGGGATATTGACAAAGTAACCGCTGTTGCTCAGGAATGCCTGAAGGGAAAATTATCCGTACACTATCAGCCCGGCCATCCGCATGCTTTCTGCAGTTCCATCTATATGGGAGAAGCTGCGGTTTGCCGGACGCTGTGGGATCCGAATGGACGCATCGAAATGTTGAAAAGTCTCATCGGCTCCTATCCGGATGCCCTGCAGAATGCCATTGTTTCGACCTTTTTGTGGGAGGCGGATTTCTCGGTTCTGAATGCTGACAAAGGGATAGGCCGGACGGACGTTTCGTATGTGGCCGGTCATCTTTTCCGGGCGGTCAGCTGCTTAACACAGGTGCTTTTTGCTGTAAACCGAACCTACCTGCTGAACGAGAAAGGGGCGGTTGCAGCTTGCGCCGCTTTTCCTAAAAGTCCTGCCGGCTTTGAAGCCCGAGTTCGCCGAAGCTTCTCGCTTCTTACGGAAGACAAAAGTGAATTGCAGTCCGCAGTCCAGGAAATCGCTGCGTTACTAAAGGATACGCAGTCTTTGCTCAATGAACCGAATTAACCGGAATCTTAATCAATAGCCGCTGTGCCGTAATTTATTCCCATAAGCCTTCAATCCGCTTCTAAAGGGGGTTGAAGGCTTTTTTCGATTATCCGGCGGCCGATGAAAAGTTCGAATAAATAGTTCGTTACTAAAGTATGTTTAATAAGACTTCCTGCAAGCGTGTACATATAACAGCTTTCATGGGGCGACAATCAGCTATTTAAGGGGGAAACCATGCATGGCAATCGGTAATAGGAAATTTCTGCTGTTCATGACAATCGTATTATGCGCTTCTTTGTTAGTTGGCTGTTCCGGCAAGTCAGGGGAGGATAACAACTCCAAGAAGACGATTACGATTACGTACCGGGATGACGGAATGGGAGAGAAGGGCACGCTCTATAAATGGATTATGGATGTTGCTGCCGATTATCCCGATAAAAATGTGGAAATTAAGCCAACGCCTATTCAAGCGTCAGAAGGCGATTATTTTGCCAAGATTGCTTTAGCATTGAAATCTGAGGACACAGCGCCGGATATTGTAACGGAGGACACCTTTATCTTGAATTCGGATGCTAGCGCAGGATACCTGGAGCCCCTGGATGCCAAATTAAAGGACTGGAAGGATTGGACAGACGGTTCGTTTATTGAGGCCATGAAAAAAGGGGTCACCGCAAGCGACGGCAAAGTATACGGCGTGCCTTATAATACAGATTCCAGAGGGCTCTGGTATAACAAAGAAATATTCAAACAAGCAGGCCTTCCGGAAGATTGGAAGCCGAAATCCTGGGATGAGGTCTTAAGCGCAGCGAGAACGATCAAGGAAAAAGCGTCGGCGGACGTTGTTCCGATCTGGATGAACCTCGGCAAAGCCACAGGAGAAGCCACATCCATGCAGACCTATGAAATGCTGCTCTATGGAACAGGCGACAGACTCTATGATGATAAGAGCGGAAAATGGATTACGAAGAGCCAGGGGATCTTGGATGCGCTGAGCTTTATTGAGACCATTAATAAAGAGAAGCTCGGTCCGCCGCTGTCCAAAGTATTGAACGGTCAAGCGGGAAACACGTCTGCGCGTGAATACTTGCCGAAAGGCAAGCTCGCCATCTCGCTGGATGGTTCTTGGATAACCGGTAATTATTTTGATACTGGCGCTTCACCTTGGCCGGGATATAAAGACGTGCTCGGCTTTGCGCCGATGCCGACAAGTAAAGGCCAGGAACCGGGATCGATCACATTGTCCGGAGGCTGGGCGTTATCTATTCCAAGTCACGCGCAGCACAAAGACGAAGCATGGGATTTTATCAAATATGCGCTCAATAAAGAGAATACCGAGAAGCTCGTGATAGCATCCGGTAATATAACGGTTCGGGCAGACGTTTCGAAGGATCCTGAATATACGAAACTGCCGTTTAACGAAATTGCGACGGAATACTTGCAAAATGCTGAATTTAGACCCGCGCAGGACAAATATCCTGAAGTGTCCACACAAATACAAACCATGGTTGAATCGGTAACCACGGGCACCTCTCCTGCAGATGCGCTCAATAAATACGCGCAGGATGTAACCCGAATTGTAGGCGAGGATCATGTGATGGAAAAATAGCGGTAAAATAACAGCAAAAAGCTTGCTCAAGCGGATCCTAGCGAGTAGGAGAGCTTGGGCAAGCCGTTTGTTATGATCTTCAACATGCGGGAGGAGAACGAGGCATGAGCGGTTTAACGGTAAATGTTGTCTATAAGAAAAGAAAAACCTATACATGGTTGTATTTCTTACTTCCATCGGTTGCGATTATGCTCGTTTTTTTCATCTATCCCATCCTGCTAACCTTTCTTTATTCCTTCACGAATCTGGCCTTAACCGGTGAGTCTGCAAAGGAGCTTAAATTTATCGGGTTTGACAACTATATTCACATGTTTGAAGACCCAACGGTCAAAGTCAGCATATGGAATACGCTGATCTTCTTGTTCGGTTCTGCTGTTATTGGCCAACAAGTGTTAGGATTTCTCATTGCACTCTTGATGAAGCATAAAAATAAGATGTTTCGCCGGGTGATTGGAACGATTGTGTTAGCAGGCTGGGTAACCCCTGAAATTGTATGCGCGTTATGTCTGTACAGCTTTTTCGGCGATGAAGGCACCCTTAATTCAATCCTTACCTTCCTCGGTATTCCTGCAGTCACTTGGCTGTATACCGTGCCAATGCTCACTATCATCCTTGCGAATATTTGGCATGGTACGGCCTTTTCCATGCTTGTTTTTCAAGCGGCGCTGGATGATGTACCGAGTGAGATCGAGGAAGCGGCCGTTGTGGACGGGGCAACCAAATGGCAGATTTTAACCAAAATTACGATTCCTTATATTAAAGATACCATTACGACGAATATGATGCTGGTTACCTTGCAGACTCTTGGGGTATTTGGGCTCATCTACGCGATGACCGGCGGAGGTCCGGGAACTTCTACAACAACCCTGCCTATCTTTATGTATAATCAAGCCTTTATCAATTATCAGCTTGGTTATGGCACAGCGATATCTTTATTGCTGCTCATTATAGGTGTGGTGCTGAGCTTGTTCTACATTCGATCGATGAAGGAGTAAGTAACGCTCACAAAACTTAAGTAAATGCTTCCGAAGCGAGTTTTGTTTGGAGTAAAACGATGAAGTAACGCTCACAAAACTTAAGTAAATGCTTCCGAAGCGAGTTTTGTTTGGAGTAAAACGATGAAGTAACGCTCACAAAACTTTAAGGGGACTTCGTATGAATGCGAAACAACGGAAAGTGATATACCGAGTCATGCCATATACAATCCTTGCCTGTATCGGAATTTGTTTCATACTGCCTCTTCTGTGGGTTCTTGTTGCATCGGTCGATTCCAATGCGATGCAGTCGCTCAAACTGCCGAGCCGAATAACCGGGGCCAACTACGCGGATGTAATTACCAGCAGTGAGAATCAGCGAGCATACATCATCGGCCTTATCATGTCAGGTGGCCAAGCTGTACTCGTCGTATTATTGGCATTGCTTGCCGCCTATCCTTTATCACGCTATCAAATGAAATATAAGAAGTCATTCATGCTGACGATTTTATTTATGACTTCTTTGCCGATTACAGCTGTGATGGTACCTGTCTATCAATTGTTCTTAAGTTTAAAGTTATATGATAATATTGTTGGGGTCATTCTGTTCTATGTGGCTTCATCCATGCCATATGGAATTTGGATGCTGAAGAACTTCATGGATGCAGTACCGAGCGACTTGGAAGAAGCCGCATGGGTCGACGGGGCGTCTGTTTTCGTTGGTATTCGGAAAGTGGTCGCTCCCTTAATGATTCCCGGTATCTGCACGGTTGCTATATTTACCTTCTCGGGGAGCTGGGGCAATTTTTTTGTCCCCTATATTCTATTGCAGAATCCCGATCATTTCCCCGCTTCTTTGAAGCTGTATCAGTTTTTCGGTCAATACGGCATGGTGGATTACGGTAAATTAGCAGCGTTTTCTATGCTGTACGCCACGCCTTCGGTCGCTTTGTATATTCTCTCCCAGCGGTTTATGTCCAAAGGTTTTGGTCTTCAGGGGGGGACGAAGGGATAGCAACCCGTACCAATCGCCTCTCTATAGCGTTAGCAGACAACAAAACCACTTCCTCCGAAGTGGTTTTTACTATTTGGCGCATGTCTGTACAGGAGCTATTATACTTGTGATAGAATAACAACAGCGAATTGGATGCCTGATAGGAGGATTTGTTGAGAGATGAATACATCAGAGTTTCAGCAATATGTGCGTGAGTTCAGCAGGGACAAGGGCTTTGACCATAGCTCTATTGAACAAAGGACGCTGTACTTAATGACTGAAGTTGGAGAGCTCGCAAAAGAGGTCTTATCCGTTTCCTTTCATCCTGACGGGGAACAGCGAGAAAACTTAGGGCATGAGATGTTCGATGTGGTGTGGAATATTTTTGATTTGGCTAATAAGTTGAATATTGATCTTGACCAGGCTTTTAAAAGTAAAATGCAGATTAACGATAAGAGGACCTGGAGTTAGGAATTGAATAACGGACAGCGTATGGACCGGCGCTCCAACAGCGTAGTCCAGACAAAAGTCGAGCCCCTGGAATTATTCTGGCGGCTCGATTCTTATGTGAAGAAATTCCTTTCAACCAACGCTAAAAAGGTTGACTCTGTTCACGGTGCAGAGAAGGAGTTACCGGATTATTATGGTGCATCTCTTCAAACACGTAATGTGAAAGAGCTGGTTTTGAAGCGGTTCCGCGGCAATGCTGCCCACAGCTCCAGGCCCGGCCAGATTCACGAATAAGAGAAGGGGTTTATGTACTCAGCAATCCAGAAGAAACTATGACTCAACATTCATGGTATTGTTTATTTATAGGTATCTTCTATTTGAATCGTCAAACTAATTCTATTGATGAAAAGGAGCGAGTATGATGCAAAAAATCACCCCCTTTCTGTGGTTCAATGACAATGCTGAGGAGGCCATGAATCATTATACCTCGATATTTAAAAATTCGAAGATTAAGAGCGTTACCCGTTATGGAGAGGGAGGGCCTGGACCGAAGGGCGCGGTAATGTCCGGGACATTCCAGCTCGAAGGACAGGAATTTATGGCCTTGAACGGAGGTCCGCAATTCACCTTCACGCCGGCTATATCGTTATTCGTAAGTTGCGAGACGCAGCAAGAAGTAGATGAGTTATGGGAGAAGCTGTCCGAGGGCGGAGCAGGATCGAGATGCGGCTGGCTTGTGGACAAATACGGACTGTCATGGCAGATCATTCCAACTTTACTAGGCGAGATGCTGCAGGACAAGGATGCACAGAAATCGCAAAGAGTCATGAAGGCCATGCTTCAAATGGACAAGATTGATATGGATGCTCTAAAGCAAGCATACGATGGATAGGGTGCAGCTAACTGTATACATGCTTCATCGTTATTAAGCTTGAATGTAATTGATGCGGGCGGAATTGAATCTGCCCCCAAAAGTGGCGTAGGATGAAACTTGTAGATTCGAATGTAACCAGGACCAGAATGAGAAGATCCTTCTCAGAATCCATCAAATAAAACGGCAGAAATACGGCAGAAATGCCGGTTTTTGTTTATTAGACCGTTCGGTGCGAAGATAGGAAAGATTACTGAAGTTCTTCGGCCAAAGTCTTGGTTTAACTCCGCACTTTCCTGATTCTTATCCGTCTTCATAGTTTGTTGCGAATAACTCAGAAGTGGGAGGTTTTGATGTGTTGTGTGAATGATTTGCTGTATATCCGGAATGCACGGCGACGGTGTGAGTATCTATACTGGATATTTACAGCTATTTCGGACTATTAGTTGTATAAAAGAGCGCTATACTGGAAATTTCCAGTTGCAAATGGCTGCTTGAGCACCTTAAGGTTCATTTGGGGCGATATAACGGTATGAATTGCAGTATAGAGCCATCCTCAAGCGGAATGCACTCTTTTAACTGTACGAATTCCAGTATAGGCCAAGGTGTAACAGGTATCTAGCCTTTGATAGGAAAAGAAGAGCAATGATGGCGATGACTTATTGGATAGCTCCTTACGGAGTTGCCCATCGTAATGTTGTGTATGATTTAGAGATTCAATCCGGGCTTTAATCGACGAAGAACTGGCGGATCAGATCAAGCACTGCATCTCGAGCAGTCTGGTGCCACAGGCGTTCCAAACCCTGTCGACTCGCTTCATTTAGGAGCCTGAGGAACGCACCTTACCTCACTCATCCAGCATCAGCTGTTCATAACAAACGATAGGGATCGAAATCCGAATTTCGGTCCCTTTTTCACTGCTTCTAGCGATCTCTATATTTCCGCCATGGGAATTAATGATTCGTTGGCAGATCGACAATCCAAGGCCTCTGCCTGCTTCCTTCGAGGATTGGAAAGGAGAAAAGATCTGCTTCCATTTCTCTTCAGGTATGCCGGATCCGGTGTCGGTACATACAAGATGGATATCATTGTTGCGTCTCTTGATTCTAATTTTGATTATTTTTTGTTTTTTCCCCTGCATCGCCTCGATACTGTTATTGATGAGATTAATGAATACCTGTCTTATTTTATCTTTATCAATTTTAGCTTTAATCGATTTCCCTTCTCTGAAGTGGATAGAAATATTTTCTTCTCCCGCTCGAATAGAAGTTAATGAAATCGATTCTTTCACAATCTCCAAAATATCCGTTTCTTCAATATTCAGTTTACCGCTGGCAATGAAGTCTTTGTAATTACTTACAATACTGTTCATATGTGATCCGGCGATTTGAATATTGTTGACCATCCCCTGGGACGTTTGATCCAGCTTTTTATCACGAGCCAATAAATCGGAGTATCCCTTGACGATAGTTAACGGATTTTTAATTTCATGGATGAGACCGGTAGTCGTCATTTCAATTTGTTTCTCTTGTTCTTTTCGATTTAAAATTCGGCTTGTCTCTTTAATCATCTTGGTACTCATATTAACAAAAATGAAAAACACAAAGATGGAGAAGAACATGACAGCAATTTGGCTGGAATAAATAAAGGTCGCCGGTTTTAAGTTTAAGACTCCGACTACATAGGTTAGTATAAAGGCAAGACTGAATAAGGTCAGGAAGAACTTGACATATTTATCGATGACTTTTCTGCTGGCTAAGAGTGTCAATAGAATACTCACAATCAACAGCTTGATGTGGTACGCAAATAGAAAGCTCCACTCCCCGTAGAGCGGATAGAGAACAAAATTAGCGCCGCCCAATCCATGAATTTTTTTTAATCCGAGAACACCCAGCGATGACCAATTGATCAAATAAATAAAGAGGGACCACAGATAATAAGCAATAATGGTGTATCTATTGATAATCCATCTCATCCAATTCTTTTTGTCGTCGGAGAGGTATTTTAGGGCGACATATCCGACATATAAGAAAGCCGGAGGAAGCATGATCGAGCCGATCCGGAAACATTTAAAGAGAAAAAATATCGTTTCCTGGCTGAAGATATCTACGCTGTACAGAAAAGACACATCGAGCTGCCATAAGCTCATAAAAATCATAAATACGACCATCGCGTTGGTCAGCTTCGTCTTAAACATCACTTTGCTGGACAATCCCAAAAACAAAGGCACCAAAGACATGACTGCCATGAGTATGAAACTCATCTTGTACCTTCTTTCGATACCACTAATGTGTTATTATTTCCGCCATATCCATGAGAAGTGACTGCAACATGCTGAATATCGCAGTAGGTTGTTTCTTTGACAATGTTAAATAGCTCAAAGCCGGAAAAATCACTGTTTGCGGTAAGCGGAATATATTTATTTTTTATACTTAATAGGGCTGAAATCACCTGTACCACGCCAGATGCTGCGAAAGGATGGCCGATCATACCTTTTATGGATGTAATCGGTGTAGGCGTGCCGCAAAGTTTCAGATGATTGGCTGCTTCAATTGTGTCTTGAAGGTCTAAGCCTAAGGCCTGACTATTGGTATATGTAATCACTTTATCGCCAACAGCTTCTTCGAAGGTTCGGAATAACTGTGCGCCTGTCTTGTCCATCTGGTGAATATTGACGCCATCGTTGTTCGAAGCGGCGCCTGTCAGGTAGCCGTATATCTCTTTGTTTGCTTGTTTGGCCTGCTTCTCCCTCTCCAGGACAATCACCGCAGCACCCTCTGAAATGACAAACGAGCCGTTATTTTTTGAGAACGGGTTGCCCGTTTCCCCGATCTTAGCATTAAATCGGATTGCTTTTTGTTTAGCGAAACTGGCTATAGCGGAATCGCAGAGCGGTGTTTCTGAAGCACCGACAATACATAGATCAACTATAGCATTTTCCAGCAAAGTTTTTCCCAGAAATATTGCATCCGAACCTGATGAACAGCCGTTGGATATAGTGGTGACAAGGTTTCCGCTTCCCAAACCTAAGTAATTCGCTACCCCTGAAGAAAGACTGTGAATATTCGTCATTCCGGCGTTTAATGCGCTTATTTTCTTATACTGACCATTCCTGTACCGATAGGAGCATTGCTCAATTTCAGGAAGGCTGGAAGTGGACGTTCCCATTATGACTGCAACTCTAGTCTGAGGGTTTTTTATTTTAGCAAGTTCGATGGCTTCTTTTGCCGCAGCGATCCCAAGCAGGCAGGCTCTTGGATATCCCCGCAATGCTTTATCCCGTGCTTCTTCAAGCTCTTCTTCGATTATGCCGCAAACCATGCTTTCCTTATTAGGCCCCAGGCCGGAGACGACAGAATGCGTGCAAATCCCGTTTTTCAGCACCTGTTCAAAATGATGACGATTCTGAATCTTAGGTAATTTGATTCCATAACCTGTAATGACTGACTCGTTTTTCAAAGTGATATACCCCTTTTGACGTGATCGAACATAAAGCGGCTGCCAGTCGTTCGCTTTCTTTCTACAAAATACAACATTATCCTACATAATCATTATAGCTTGATCTATCATGCCTATAAATAGATTGCGAGAAGTGATTTTTAACCTTCGAATTACCTATCCTAAGGGTCATATTGTATATTTAAAATAAGATATATTAATCTGCAAAGAGACAGCCAGACTACACGATTACATACTTAATCAGACTCTCAGCCAGAGATGTGGTATGATTAATGGAGATAAATGAATGGTAAGACATACATGCTGCTAACGTAATGACGTTAGCGGCATGTGCCATTTTAGGGTATTTAATAACGATTTTCACTATCAATCCTGAATAGTAGAAAGAGATGGAGGTGCCAGTATGGAGCGGGATACGAATGACATTCAGCAAAAAGCCCATGAAGAGCAGCATTTCATGGCGACCGATTTTATCCGGGATATCGTAATCGGTATGGCGGATGGTTTAACCGTTCCGTTTGCGCTGGCTGCAGGATTATCCGGAACAGTATCCAATACCAGCTTAGTTGTTATTGCCGGTATGGCAGAAATAGCAGCAGGCTCCATTGCGATGGGACTCGGGGGATATCTTGCAGCGCGGACAGAACGGGAACATTATTTATCGGAACTTGCGCGAGAACGGCGGGAGATCATTGAGCTCCCGGAGTATGAAAGAGAAGAAGTGGCGGAAATTTTACGCGGCTGGGCGCTGCCTGAGCCGGTCATTTCCTCGGCAGTGGAGTCGATCAGCGCGGATCCGGATCGCTGGGTCGATTTTATGATGAAGCATGAACTCGGTCTTGAGGAGCCTGATCCGAGGCGGGCGCGCAATAGTTCGATTACGATCGGATTATCTTATATTGTAGGCGGAATCATTCCTTTATCTCCATATATGCTAGTTCAAACGCCGGATACAGCCTTATATCTTTCTGTGATCATTACGTTAATCGCCTTGTTTGTTTTCGGTTATGTGAAAGGGAAGTTTACCGGCTCTGCACCCATCAAAAGCGCTTGGCAAACTACGCTTGTAGGCGGGGCAGCGGCAGGCATTGCCTTCATAATCGCCAAGCTTATCGCTTGAAGCATGCAGGGGATTTATGCTTGATAACAAGCAGAATCAGCAGCATCCTTGCCGGCTCTGCTTGTTTATTTTCCCTGCTGCTTAAATCGTCCAGGGGTTAAGCCGCTGATGGCTTTAAACGTCTTGGAGAATTGATGGACATCCGTAAATCCGCAGTATTCACTGACGGTTTGGATGGCCTCCCCTTTACGCAGCAATTCCCGTGCATGCTCGATTCGGATTTTGAGCAGATATTGATAAGGCGTTATCCCAAAATGCTCCTTGAACAGAACGGTGAAGCGTGAAGATGAAAGTCCGGCTCTCTTGGCCATATCGCTTACGGTAATGGGCTCCGATATATGAAAGGCAAAATAAGAGGTGATCCAGTTCAGAAAGGGCTTGGAGGACACCGGGCTAGTCTGGGGCTTCATGTATTGCTTAATGAGTGCGGTATACCATTGATAGGCATACTGATGGGCATCGAGGATGCCGATATAACTCTGCAGCTGCCAGCTTTCAATGATTTTGAACAAGAGATCGCGCATTTGATGAGGATGATCCGTCTCCAGCACGAGCGGAATCTGAAAATGCTCGCATGCATTCAGTCTTGGCTGCATGAGCGATGAATATGGCGTCATATCCACCTGCCCGGGAAGGGTAATGAAACTGCTCTCTCTGGAAGAATGATAAAAGAAATCAAGATGCACATAAGGGTTTATCGTATTCGTTATCCCTTTGATCGTATGAACATCCCCCGGCTGCAGCAAGCACAAATCGCCTTCCTTCAGCACATGTAAGCATCGGTTCACCTCAAGTTCAAACACACCCTCCTGGACATAGAAAATAATATAATCCAGCAAATTACGTTCACCCAGCAAGAAAGGGGGGCGAATCGCGTAATCTGCACTCCGTATATAAGGTGCGGCATCCAAACTTTCTATTCTCATTCCTCCAATACCTCCAAGAGAAGAATCTCACCTGTTTTCCACAAAAATATCAAGCTCATTCTACAAAGAATTTAGAAGGGAATTCACCTATGATTATGGCATACTCCGGTTTAACGAGTATACCATCGCTAATTGGGGAAGAAGGCTGAAAAGATGAAAAAGGTTTATAAAGGGCCAAAAACGAAAGAAATCAGCTTTCCGCTTGGCGGAATAGGCAGCGGTTCCATTGGATTGGCGGGTAATGGGAGGCTTATTGATTGGGAGATATTCAATCGCCCTAACAAAAAGAGCTTTAACGGTTTTAGCCATTTCGCTATAAAGGCAGAACGGGAGGGTGAAGTGCTGGACTGCCGGGTATTGAACGGCGATTTGCAGGCACCTTATGTGGGCGAGCATGTAAGGGGAGGCCCTCTGCACAGCGGTTATGGTTTTGGACCGGAGAGCCAGACGATGGCGGGGATGCCTCATTTTCAAGAGGTTGAATTTATCGGAGAGTATCCGCTGGCTAACCTGACCATGGCCGATCCTTGTTTTCCCGGATTAATCAGCCTGCTTGCATTCAACCCTCTCATTCCGCTGAATGATACCGAATCAAGCATACCTGCCGCTTTTTTTGAATGGGAAATCGAGAACATAACAGACCAAACCATCGCCTATACAATCAATCTGGCGGTTCAAAATCAAATGCCATCGGATCGCATCATACACGCATACAACTGTAGGGAAGTTTCTAAGGATAAGAAGCTTCATCTGCTCAGCCTCACTTCCAATCAGTTCAACTCCGATCATCTGCAATATGGGGATATTAGCATTGCGACTGACGCTGCCGAAGCCAGCTATCAGGAGTTTTGGTACCGCGGAGGCTGGTGCGATAACCTCGAAATGTATTGGCATGATTTCACGAAAGCCGGCCGGGTTCAGAATCGGCATTATGGAGTAGAGGAAGCTCCTCATCCAAGACATAAGGATACGGGATCTTTAGCTGCACATGTAGAAGTAGCTCCTAAAGACAAGCAAAAGGTCCGATTCTTAATAAGCTGGAATTATCCGAATATGAATAATTACTGGAATCCGGCAAAGTCTGGCAGCCATGCCTGGACAAACTACTATTCCAGTCTCTTTGAAGATTCTGAGGCAAGCGCCATCTATTCTATGACTCATTGGGATCGGCTGTACATGGAGACGCTAAGGTTTAAAGAGGCGCTCTTCTCATCTACTTTGCCGGAAGTGGTGAAAGAAGCGGTTTCGGCTAATTTATCCGTTTTGAAATCAGCGACATGCTTGAGATTGACCGATGGCTCATTCTATGGCTTCGAAGGGTGCATCGAGGATAAAGGCTGCTGCGAAGGTTCCTGCACGCATGTCTGGAATTACGCATATGCTCTGCCGTTCCTCTTCCCGAAGCTGGAGCGCAGCATGCGTGATTTAGATTTTCAATATAACAGGCGCGAGGATGGGAGAATGTCATTTCGCCTCATGCTGCCGGTAGGCCGTGAAAGGCCGGATTTCCATGCTTGTGCAGACGGTCAATTTGGAGGTGTCATCAAGGCGTACCGGGATTGGAAAATCTCAGGAGATACAAAATGGCTCTTATCCAATTGGCAAGCCATCAAGCAGTCCATTGAATACGCATGGGCAGACAGCAATGAAGATAAGTGGGACCCCAAGAAGAAGGGGGTATTGGAAGGGAGGCAGCATCATACGCTGGATATGGAACTCTACGGCCCGAATTCTTGGCTAAGCGGATTTTATCTGGCTGCTCTCAAGGCGGGTGCGGAGATAGCAGCTTATCTGGGCGAGCATGAAACCGCTGAAATGTACGATCGGATCTTTCAATCAGGCAAACAATGGGTCGATCGTGAATTATTCAACGGTGAGTATTATAGTCAGCAGCTGGACTTGTCCAGTTATGGGGCGATTGAGCGCTTTGGCGTTGAAGCCGTGGACGGCTACTGGAATAAGGAAACGGGACAAATCAAATATCAGATTGCGGAGGGCTGTGTAATCGATCAGGTTGTCGCGCAGTGGCATGCGAATTTATGCGGATTGGGTGAGATTTTCGACAAAGAGCAAACACGGCAAGCCTTAAAATCGCTGTATCAAAATAACTTTAAGGCGAACATGCGGAATGAAGCGAATACCTGGAGATTATTCTCCCTGAATGATGAAGGGGGCTTGGTGATTTGTACATGGCCTCAGGGCTCTGTCAAACCGGCAATTCCATTAACTTATAATTCGGAAACGATGACAGGCTTTGAGTATCAGGCTGCCGCGCATATGATTCAAGAAGGTCTCATTGAAGAAGGCCTTTCCATAGTTACAGCCATTCGTGACCGTTATGACGGCGAGAAACGAAATCCTTGGAACGAGATTGAATGCGGCAGCAACTATGCGCGTTCCATGGCGAGTTATTCCTTGCTCCATGCATACAGCGGCTTCGAATATAATTTGACCGAGAGATTGGTGGGCTTTCATCCGGTTCCGTATACTGGAAGCGTATTCCGCACCTTGTGGTCATTGGATTCGGGATGGGGGACCTTCGAAATTGGGGATGATGAGGTCAATATTAAGGTGCTTGGCGGTAAGCTGAATCTGGGTGTTCTTAGACTCTCTTCAGAGGTGATTGCAAAAATCAGCCATATCCGGCTGGATAAGCATGCTGTTCATTACCAGATTGCGGAGAATGCGATCCATCTGCTGCCGGATGTGGTCATTGATTGTCAGCATCCGCTGATCGTTGAGCTAACGATATAGAGTTACGCTGCTGTCAGCTGAAGAGGGCTGTTTTCTCTATGTATAAAAGCTAGCTTCCGATGAAAGTATGCTATGCAGGGGATTCTGTTCGATAACGGCAGCAGCCTGCGTGATTTCCTTCAGGATGTCGGATTGCAGCTTCGTTTCTGTGAACAGCGCTTTGATGTAAGCTTCTCCGGATTGAGTTGAGGTGTATCTAGGCTGCAAATGATTCAAGGTTAGTAACAGGATATCGAGTTTGCATTTATCGCAATCGCATTTGTACCATAGTCAGATTTATTGAACTAGTGCTGAAAGTGCGAACTAGTTAGTTTTAGCCACTTAATGGTTAGTTTTATTCCTATTTATTACAGCATTCGCTTGCTACAATGAGGGGGAATTCTAATATACTCGTAAACGATGAAGGGAGTACTACCTCTATGACAACGAAGGCGGCTCATTCTATCATTGCGCAGCGTACGGAGCGAACAAAATGGTTTCAGGAAGACCGGTTCGGTATGTTCATACATTGGGGGCTCTATGCTATTCCGGCTAGAGGCGAGTGGGTTCGCAGCATGGAGCAAATAAGCGTGGAAGACTATCAACCCTACTTTGAAGAGTTTAATCCGGATCAATACGATCCGAAGCAATGGGCAAGAGCCGCCAAGCAGGCGGGGATGAAATATGCCGTGCTGACGGCGAAGCATCATGATGGTTTTTGTTTGTTTGACAGCGGGCTTACTGCATATAAATCAACCAACACACAGGCCAAGCGGGATCTGGTCAGGGAATTTCTCGACGCTTTCCGCGCAGAAGGGTTAAAGGTAGGCTTGTACTATTCATTAATCGACTGGCATCATCCGGATTATCCCGCTTATGGCGATCCCATTCACCCAATGCGAAATAACGAGGCGTTCAAGCGTGACCCGGAAACCTTCGGCAGCTACTTAACCTACATGCATGGACAAGTTCGCGAGCTTCTCACGAACTACGGCAGGATCGATATCATGTGGTTTGATTTTTCTTATGGGGAAATGGTCGGCGAGAAGTGGCAGGCTACGAAGCTCATGGAAATGATTCGTTCGCTGCAGCCCCATATTATCGTCGATAATCGGCTGGATGCGAGCGGCGAGCAGGGTGGAAGCATTTACTCGGACAATCCGCAGCTGTATTCGGGAGACTTCGCTTCGCCAGAGCAGATCATTCCTCCCGAAGGCGTGCAGGATGAGGCAGGCAATCCGCTTCCTTGGGAGGCTTGCATTACCCTTAATAACGACTGGGGCTACAACCCGAACGGACATTATAAATCAGCTAAAGTCATCGTGCGCAAGTTAGTGGAATGCGTGAGTAAGAACGGCAATCTCCTCGTGAACATCGGTCCTGATGCAAAGGGGGCCATCCCGCAAAAGTCATTGCGCGTTTTGGCTGAGGTTGGACAGTGGATGTCCAAGAACCGAGCAAGTATATACGGCTGCGTCAAGGCAGGGCTTGATAAGCCGGAATGGGGACGCTACACGCAAAGGGGGAACAAGCTTTACGCTCATATTTTCGAGGAAAGTATCGGACCTATTAATTTAAGGGGTCTGAATGGAAAGATTAAACGGGCCAGATTGCTAGCGGATGGGTCCGAGCTTCATATCAGCAAGCCATGGAGCGCAAAGCAGTACACTGATGATGCTTTTTTTAACTTTTCAGTACCCGAGCATTTTAGTTTTGCGCTGCCGGATGAAACGGATACGGTTGTTGAATTAGAGCTAACGGAGTCTTCCGAGGTAACGGAAATTGAATAAGCTCTGTTGATAGTCGGATAGGTCTTGGAATCCAGTATTCCAAGACCTATTCTTATTCGGATACCCGAAAAGCACGAGGGGAGAGTCCGATCTGCTTGTGAAACAAACGCGAGAAGTAATGTACAGAGCTGAAATGATATTTTTCGGCTATTTCTGTAATACTCAGCTGGGTGTGGAGCAAATCCTCCCGCGCCCGGCCAATGCGGAAATGATTAATGTACTGGACGGGTGAGTAGCCGGTTACTTTTTTGAAAATCTCAAAGAAATGCCCCCTGCTCATATTCAGGCTTTCGTAGTAGACCTCCAAAGGACGCGGGGCGCCGCTCAGCAGATCCTGTTCCATCCGGTCAAGCAGCTTGTCAATCCGCGGGTCCTGCATATGCGTATTTTTGAGCATGAATTTCAAGAAATAATCGATGAAATCCTGGAAGTTCCGCTGAATCTTCAAGTTTCGCATGAAGGTTTTGTCGCTTGTATATTCCCCGGACTTATAGAAGCTTTGGAAGAGATCCGTCCAGACGCGGAGGGACTCTACCACCGTGATTTGCGGCAGCTCATAAGGAAAGAGCGGACCGATGAGATGATGCTGCAGCAGCTCGGGCCGGTAGCATATCGGGCTCGACCATTCGAATGCAGCGCTTCGATCCACATGCTGCCAATCAAAATAACAGCAGATATGAACCATCGGGTCTTGGTCATCCGCAACCCAATCATGAAGCTGGCCTGCAGGCATATAAACCAGCGAGCCGGGCACCGCCTTATAGGTTCGTCCGCCGGTTTGCAGTTTTCCGAAGCCCTCGCTGATCAGATAAATTGAGCTTGTATAACAAATTCGCTGTAAGCTGGCCTGCCCCTTGGAGAAGGGGTAGCGGGTTGCGTAATAAACATAGGGATGCAAGTTTGAAAAGTCCATGGATTTCACCGCCGTATCTGATCTGGTTGAAAATTAATCCGACTATTGTGCAAATATAGGATCACTCGCTAAATACATCGGTCAACTCTTCGTTTACATTTAGAACTGTAAATACAAGCTGGAGTGGAGAGTGAATGATATGAACGATATGAACGATATGGAGCAATTATTGAATGATGATCAAATGATGCAGTTTATCACACAGGGCTACTTGGTCCTTCATAATGATCTTCCGGGATCGCTTCACAAAAAGGTTATGCAGCGAATTAATGAAGTGTTGGTTCATGAAGGGAATCCGGGAAACAATATTTTACCCCGAGTGCCCGACATTCAGGCATTTTTTGAAACGCCGGTCGTCAAGGGGGCACTAACCAGCGTTCTGGGTCCGGACTATTATCTGCATCCACATCGTCATTGTCATTACAACTCGCCAGGCAATCAGAACCCGGGCGGCGGGGAATGGCATAAGGACGGCTATTGGAGCGCGATGCGAAGCCACAGACCATGGTGGGCAATGATTTTCTATTATACACAAGATATTACGACTGAGCTTGGTCCAACGGCTATTATGCCCGGCTCCCAATATAATGAGAAGTTTCCAGGGCATGAGAAGGAATTCCTGCTGCCGACCGGACCTGCGGGCACAATGGTTCTCGTTCATTTCGATCTATGGCATAAAGCGTCACAGAACGTATCCGCGTTAGACCGGTATATGCTCAAATTTCAATTCGCCAGACGGCAAACGCCAAGTGGGCCCAGCTGGAACAATACAAGTAAGACAATGCCGGTTCCCGAGGCAGGTTCCGTGTCCCGCACAGCTCTGTGGGAGAGTATCTGGAATTGGATGCGGGGCGAACAAGCACCGGTTAAGGAAGCAAGCAGGGAGGACAATTCGGTTATCGAGCTCGCCCGGTTGGCTCAGGATGCATCGGAAGATGACGCATTAAATGCGGTTTATGAGCTTGCAGGACGTGGCGAGGTCGGCGTCCGAGAGCTGCTGGACATCTTAGATTCAGGATCAAATTTGGCTGCGCTGCGTGCTGCGTACGGAATTCAAGCGGCCGGCGAGATTGCAGTTCAAGGATTAATCGAACGGTTGCGCCATGCAGATGACAGAAGACGGGCATTGGCCTGCTTCTCGCTGGGAATGCTGAGTTGCTCCAATGATCGGATCACCGCAGCTCTGACGGCTGGTTTATCGGATGATAGCCAGTGGGTTCGCCGGAATGCAGCTGAAGCGCTGGGGATGCTGGTAAACCCTTCGGCCGAAGCGGTATCTGCACTTGCGCATTTGCTCGAGATCTCGGTACGCAGCGAGAAGGAGGAAGCGCAGACTGAATCGACAAACGCTTATTCTCCCAACCAGGACTACATTAAGAACAAGCTTGGCTATACGGCTGCGCTTTCGCTGTTACGAATCGGCAAACATGGCGAGGCAGTCGAAGTTGTCACAGCATTGGAAGAGGCGCTCAGCAGTAACGACCGGTATGTTCGGGCGTATGCCTTTGAGGCGCTTTCGCAGCTGCGGATAGGGGAGGCGGTAGAGGTTCTGCTTCGCTATTACCGGACCTCCAGGTGGTGTCCGGATACGACCAAAGCCAGTATGTTCTAATTAGGGAAAACCTTAGCGAGATCATCGTAGACAGCCGGAAAGTTCAGCAAATTATGTCATACAGGAACGTTACATTACTTTCTTATGTGATCATTCAAGAGCCCTCTAATTTCGCTATTAGAGGGCTTTTACATGGAATGCCTTCGCTATGCTAGAATAATGGTCAGAATGAAGGAATGGAGGAGGAAGCCGTCATGATTGCTGCTGTATTCGTCGGTTTGGTGGCTGTTGAGCATATTTATATTCTTATACTGGAAATGTTTCTATGGACGACTCCCCGCAGGACGACTCCCCGCGGGATGACTTTAATCGCTTTGGTGTTTGTACTTATAAGGTCATAAAAAAATTGACAATAATGAAAACAGCTTATATATTTGTTGTACATACAAAATAGAAGAAAGGGGTGCATGACCCAAGGGAAAAGGCTTGTCAAATTGATAGCAATGAAATATATTATACTTTTGTTATTTGTATGTACAAACAAAATTTAAATGAATAAGGAGTTACAAAGCATGAAGAAGCAATCATCATCTAAACTTTATTACGGCTGGGTTGTCGTAGCCATCGTATTCTTAACTCTGTTGGTATCGGCGGCAATCAGTTCCGTACCCAGCGTGCTGATGCAGCCGCTGGAAAAGGAATTTGGCTGGGACCGCGGCGCGGTTTCAGGAGCCGTATCGATCCGGATTCTGTTGTATGGCTTGATGGGGCCGTTCTCGGCGGCAATAATGGCTAGGTTCGGCATTCGCAGAATTATGGTGTTCTCAATGATTTTACTTATTATCAGTTTATCGCTCACTCCGCTCATGACTGCGATCTGGCAGATGGTTCTGTTGTGGGGAGTACTGGTTGGGATCGGAACCGGTTCATTAGCTAATGTGCTCGGTGTGACCATTGCCAACCGTTGGTTTGTAAAGTATAAAGGTTTGGTTATTGGTATGCTTACTGCAAGCGCCGCTACAGGTCAATTGCTATTTCTTCCGCTGCTCGCCAAAATAACGAGTGATATCGGCTGGCGCTCTGCCGTTTATGCCGTGGTTGCAGTTCTTGTCCTCCTAATTCCTATCGTTTCCATCTGGATGAGGAATCATCCTTATGATGTCGGCAGCGCGCCTCTTGGCACTTCGGAAGTCGTCAAGCCCGCTCCATTCATCGGCAACTTATTCTTATCACCGATACTCGCTCTTAGCTCTGCAGCTAAAAGCTTAACATTCTGGCTGCTGGCCGGGACTTTCTTCTTATGCGGCTTCTCGACTAACGGCCTAATCGGAACGCATCTCATTCCGGCCTGCGGGGATTTTGCGATTCCAATCGTTACAGCAGCGGGTCTGCTCTCCTTAATGGGATTGTTCGATCTCATAGGAACGACTTTGTCGGGCTGGCTCAGCGACCGTTTTGACAGCAGATGGCTGCTCTTCTGGTATTATGGTCTTCGCGGGCTTTCATTAATTTACTTGCCCCAGGCGCTGGGTATGGGATATACGCAGCTGACGATTTTTGCCGTTTTCTATGGACTGGATTGGATCGCTACGGTTCCGCCGACCGCTAAGCTGACATCAGATACATTTGGCAAAGAGAAAGCCGGAATGATATTTGGTTGGATCGTTGTCGCTCACCAGGCAGGCGCATCAGTTGCAGCCTATGGAGCAGGCGTCATGAGGGACATTCTTGGCAGCTATACCGTTCCTTTTGTTATTGCGGGATTCGTGTGCCTGTTTGCATCTCTAATGGCAATTCGAATCCGCAGCAGAGCTTCACAGGTAAAGGTTCAAGGCGTTTAAACCCAATATTTCATTAGCGACCTCGGTCTAGAGAATGACGAATCGTTCAGTCTCTGGCAGCAGGCGCGTGACTAGAGGGAACTTTATACTGGAAGGAAGCGTACAAGGTTAGAAGGAGGTGATCTATTGTTCGAGCTTCATGATGCATTAGCCTATTTGATGTCGATCGGCGTCATCTTTTCCTTTGCCTATCTCTATTTGCACATACTGCCGGCGGCGGGTACAGATTACGGGATAGCAGCCAGCTCAGCTTCTCTTTCTTTACCAAGGCTAACCAAGCCTTCAATTGCTATTTTTCATATACGTATAAACCGTCTTACCCGTCAAATCAAGCGCAAAGAATCACCGGATGATGATTCATCAGCCTGCAGTTCCCTGTTGAACGAAGATGATCAAGCTCAACAGGGAGGACGATGGAAACAATGGATTCACACGAAGAATCGAACAAGCACCGCGCCGCATTTCAGGAGAATAACGGGGGGAGCCCCAATAATGCTGCAGTAATTTGGAGTAAGAATGGCTTTTCAGCATCCCGTTTGATCATGCTTGCAGTATGCTTCATACTCATGATGATTTTAAGCGGATGCGGAATAAACGGTACAGTCGACTCGCATACGCCCGGATTGTTTAATCACTATATCGTTTTCCCGTTTTCTTGGCTGATTGGCCATTTTGCCGGGTGGTTTGACGGAAGCTACGGTCTTGCATTGATTGCGATCACGGTACTGGTCCGCTCAGCTCTATTGCCGTTCATGATGCTTCAGTACAAGTCTCAGCAGGCGATGAGAATGAAGATGAACCGCATGCAGCCGGAGATTCTGGCAATCAAAGCAAAATATGATGGAACCAAGGACGCCGAATCCATGCGCAATCAGCAGCAGGAGACGATGGCCTTGTACAGCAAGCATGGATATAGTCCGCTTTCAATGGGCTGCCTGCCCATGCTGCTGCAAATTCCTATTCTATCGGGATTGTATTATGCCATACGAATGACGCCTGAATTGGCGCAGCACCGCTTCCTTTGGTTTCAACTTGGAGCGCCTGATGTGATATTGCCTATTTTGGCTGCGGCAGTTTATCTTCTTCAGGCTAAAGTATCTCAGCAGAGTATGGATTCGTTAAACGGACCCAAAGGAATGGGATGGCTCATCTACCTATCCCCGCTCATGATGGGAATATTCTCATTCTCGATGCCGTCTGCGATCCCGCTTTATTGGATTATTGGCGGATTGCTTGTCGTGCTGCAGACGTTATGGGGAAAGAGGCTCTACCCGGTTGAACCTCCGCAAATAGCGGAAGCATAGCTCTCACGAAGAGAAAGCAGCGTTCGATCCAGAAGCTCCTGTTCCTGCCGCGGTCCCGAGTTAATTCGAAGCATTGTGGGCATGCTACACCCAAATGTTTCAAAGGGATGCTTTTCAAATTGTCGTCGCTTATTGAAGGAGGAAAGCAGCTGCATGTATACGAAGGTTCCATATGGCTATGAGCCCCCGCCAGAACAGGAAAAAGGTACCTTGATCTACTATGATTCCTTTGAACATACGACGTATGAGGAATTGGATCTCGCTGCTGAGCATGCAATCAGTCATGCATTCACGAAGCTGGTGCTGTATCTGATACATGAGCAAACCATGAAGAGGATGTCAGCAGAACCGGTAAGCGCCTACTATAAACGGGAAAAACGGCTCGAGGAATGGATTCAGGCAAGAAGCGGCAGCTTAGCTGGCATTGATACCTGGGAAGGCAAACGGAAAAAATATGCGCCGATCGATTCTGCACTGCGGCATTTGACGGAAACGCTGCCTGCTCCTCATTTTATCTGTGTCACACCGGAGATGGCGAATTTTTTCGCTTCATTGTCCATCTTTGAAGACTGGATCAGTAGAATCCGGCTGTTATTGCTCTCTGAGCCCAGGAGCATTCATCCGCGTTTAGATCAATACCGCAATCGGTGGAGTACGATTGGATAAAGAAGTTTAAGCATGAAGAAGCCAAGATCCTATCGTCGGATCTTGGCTTCTTGCTGTTCAATGACAGAAATTCTGACTTTATCAGATGCTGTGAATCCCCGAACAAAATAAACCAATAGAATTGTGACGAATATCGTTTGTAATCAACATAAATATGTTATAAAATCTAACATATAAGATAGAGATCTATTTATGTGTAAGGTTATATGACTTTTGCGAATAAGGCTTCATTGCTACGGCTTGATGGGGGGCATAATCATGGAGAGACGCAAATTGGTTGTGATTGGGAACGGCATGGCGGGAGTACGCTGTGTGGAAGAGATTCTGAATATAAATCGGGAAGCTTTTGAAATAACGATATTCGGGAAGGAGCCTCATCCGAACTATAACCGTATTCTGCTGTCCAAGGTTCTTCAGGGTGATACTTCTATTGATGATATAACGATTAATGATTGGAAATGGTATGAGGATAACCAAATCAAGCTCTATACCAATGAAGCCGTTGTAAAGCTCGATTCGAAAAAACGGCTGTTGACCACGGAATCCGGTCGGAAAGTGGATTATGATGAGCTGATTATCGCTACGGGATCACTGCCATTCATGCTGCCTCTGCCGGGTGCGAACAAGCAGGGTGTCACCGCTTTTCGTGATATCCGGGATTGCGAAACGATGGTGGAGACCGCTAAGAAGCACGATAAGGCTGTCGTTATCGGCGGTGGTCTGCTTGGTTTAGAGGCTGCCAGAGGGCTGCTGAATCTGGGCATGCAGGTAGATGTCGTTCATATCCACGGGAGTCTCATGGATAGGCAGCTTGATGCAACAGCCGGGAAAATGCTTCAAGATGAGCTTGAGAAGCAAGGGATGCGGTTCCTCCTGGAGAAGCATTCGGAGGAAATAATCGGACGAAGCCGCGTCGTGGGGTTGAAATTTAAGGACGGAACGAAAACGAACGCGGATCTTCTTGTTATGGCTGTAGGGGTTAGACCTAATGTTCAACTGGCTAAGGATAGCGGAATTGGAACGAACCGGGCAATTCTGGTAAATGATTATATGCAGACCGATGTGCCGAATATCTATGCCGTTGGCGAATGTGCAGAGCACCGGGGAACGGTTTACGGGTTAGTTGCACCGCTCTATGAGCAGGGAAAGATTCTGGCCCAAACCATGTGCGGAATCCAAAATGATGGTTATCACGGCTCCATCACAGCAACGCAGTTGAAGGTTTCGGGTGTTGATGTATTCTCGGCCGGTGAATTTATGGACAGCAAAGAAGTGAAGTCGCTCAAGTGGTATGACGGTATCCGCAATACCTATAAGAAAATCGTGGTGCGCGACGGGAAAATCGTCGGAGCCGTGTTATTCGGAGATATTAGCGAGGGCCCTCAACTGTTCAGCATGATTAAGCAGGGCAAGGATTTCTCTGTCTACGAGAAAGAGAGCATGTCTTCCGCTTCAGGTCAAGAGTCGAATGAAGCTAAAATTGCCGCGATGTCGGATAAAGAGCAGGTTTGCGCCTGTAACGGAGTTTCCAAAGGATCAATTTTGCAGGCTATACAAGAGCATGGACTCCAAACGGTTGATGAAATCAAGAAATGCACGAAGGCCTCCAGCTCATGCGGGAGCTGCAAACCTCTTGTTGGACATATATTGGATTATTTTAAGCAGCATGGCTCAGGTGTTCAGGAAGAGAAAGAGACAATCTGCAGCTGCACGGATTATAGCCATGAAGAAGTTATTGAAGAAATTCAGAAGCATGACTTCGCCGAGGCTGCCGATATCCGTTCCGCATTGAATTGGTCAGCTGCCCAAGGCTGTAAGATTTGTTCGCCGGCATTGACCTATTATCTGGCTGTACATGGCAGAAATCTGCCTAAGGAAGCTCAAAGCATATCCAATGAAGGGCTTCAAGCAGATGGATCTTATGCCATTATGCCACGTATGTACGGCGGAGTAACATCCTCGGAGCAGTTAAGACAAATTGCTGATGTCGTCGACAGATACCGTATTCCGCTTGTGAAGCTCTCGAACGGTCCTATGCTCAGCCTGCAAGGCATCCTGGCTGATGATTATCAGGCTGTGAAAAGTGAGTTTGAACCGAAGCAAGCAGGCCGGCCGGCGTTCATCTACGGCAAATTGATTCAAACCATAGGAACATCAAGCGGATTTCCATATGAAAAGGGTGCTTTTCAAGATTCGCTTCAATTAGGAGCTGCTTTGGAGAGAAGGATAGAAGGACTGCAGCTGCCTAGTCAGATCACGATCAGCGTATCTGCAAGCCCCTATCACAGCGCAGGTTCTCTGGCCAAGGATATTGGAATAGTCGGGGTTCCCGGCGGATGGGAGCTGCATGTAGGCGGAAGCGCTGAACGCCAGGTGATGGCCGGACAGCTGCTGTGCACGGTAGTCGATGCGGCGGAGCTGATCGATTTCACGTCTGCCTTTTTGCAATATTACCGGGAAAGCGCGCATTATATGGAGCAGGTCGCCCAGTGGATGGAGCGAGTGGGGCTTCTGCATATCAGAGAGATGTTATTCGACCCGGCCCATGTTGAACAATTCAATAAACGTTTGGACCTGTCCTTATTTTCAATAGATGAAGAAGCTGAAGCTATTCTACCAACCATTACGCAGCAGACGGCTGCAGCAGCGAGGTGATCCCATGAAGCCGCTTATGAAGGAACCATTCAGTCATTCCGCACCACCAGTTTCCAGCTCTGATCACGATCATATTATGGATACGCAATGCCCGTTCTGCAGCGTTCAGTGTAAAATGCAGATCATTGAACATCCCGGTCAGCTTCGCAGCACGTACACGGTTCAACCTAAGCCCAATGCGGCATCGGAAGGCAGATTATGCATAAAAGGGATGAATGCCTATCAGCATGCGCTCAGCAGCAGCCGTTTGACCTATCCGATGGCCAGAATCGGCGGAAAGCTTGAGCGGGTAAGCTGGGAAGAAGCGTACCGGCTCATTAAAACGAATGTTACAGCGCTTCAGCAGCAGTACGGCAGAGATTCAATCGGTGTTTACGGCGGAGGCTCCCTTACAAATGAATCTGCTTACCTTCTGGGTAAGTTTGCAAGAGTGGCGCTTCGCTCCAAATACATTGATTATAACGGGCGCTTCTGCATGTCTGCAGCCGCTTCCGCAGTCAACAAAGCCTTCGGAATCGACCGGGGATTAACGAATCAGCTGTCTGAGATTCCGCTGGCCAAATGTATTATTTTGGCCGGAACGAATATTGCCGAATGTCAGCCGACGCTTATGCCGTATTTTGATCGGGCGAAGGAGAATGGCGCTGTCATCATTGCTATCGATCCTAGAAACACAGGAACGACGGAAAAAGCGGATTTGCATCTGAAGGTAAAGCCAGGGATGGATGCTGCACTGGTGAACGGGATGCTGAAGGTGCTAATTGAAGAGGGTTACGCGAATGAATCGTTTATCGACAGCCGTACGAAGGGGTATCAAGACCTTAAGCAGCATATATCGGAGCTCAGCCTGGATCACCTTGCAGAGATAACAGGCGTACCGGCAGCACAGATCCGCCAGGCTGCGGAGTTATTCGGTAAAGCTGCTACGGGGATGGTCTTCACCGCCCGCGGCGTAGAGCAGCAGACGGACGGTTATATGGCGGTACGTAATTTTCTTAATATGGTGCTCGTGACAGGGAAGATTGGCAGAGAAGGCTGCGGCTATGGAGCGATAACCGGACAGGGGAACGGCCAAGGCGGCAGAGAGCACGGGCAGAAGGCCGATCAGCTCCCGGGCTATCGTTCGATTGAGAATCCAGCCGACCGTGCTTATATCGCTGGCGTATGGGGCGTGCATGTGGATGACTTGCCGGGAAAAGGCGTATCGGCCTATGAGATGATGGAGAAGATACACGCGGAAGAGATCCGGGCGCTGCTTGTAATGGGCTCTAACCCGGTCGTTTCGAATCCCAATGCGAATTTCGTTGAAGAGGGCCTGCGTAAGCTTCAATTTCTTGTTGTCGCTGATATGTTCCTGTCGGAGACGGCCTTAATTGCAGATTTGGTGCTCCCGACTTCATCTTATTTAGAGAACGGCGGTACATTAACGAATCTTGAAGGCCGTGTCCTGCTAAGAGAAGAGAGCCGGGCGGCACTTGGAGAATCGAAGCATGATTGGGAGATTCTCTGCGGTATTGCAAGCCAGCTTGGAGCGGAAGCTTATTTTCCATATTCGACTGCAGAGTCGATTTTTGAAGAGCTTCGCGTTGCAAGCCGCGGAGGAATTGCGGATTATTATGGGATTACCTATGACCGGCTGCGTAAAGAGGAAGGTGTTTACTGGCCATGTCCAAGCGTGGATCACTCAGGAGAAAAAAGGCTTTTTGAACAGAGGTTTGCTCATCCAGACGGACGGGCGGAGCTGATTTCCGTGGATAATCACTTCCCGGCCGAGCAGGTAAGCGCTGAGTTTCCTTTGTATCTGACGACGGGACGGGTGCTCTCGCATTATCTGACCGGTGTACAGACACGCAGAAGCGCAACGCTTGCTGCCAGGAGCTTCGAATCCTTCATGGAGATTCACCCCAAGACAGCGAAGAAATACCGGATCGAGGATGCAGCCTTGGTAAGGCTCGAGTCCAAACGAGGAAGCATTGTTGTAAGGAGCAGGCACACGACCCAGATCAGGGAGGATACAGTCTTCGTTCCTATGCACTGGGGGGACATTCAGAACGTCAACAAGATTACCAATCAGGCACTCGATCCAACCTGCCGCATGCCGGGCTTCAAGGTATGCGCTGTACAGGTGCAATCGCTTGTAAAATGAGCAGCGCCGCCAGCAAACAAGTCGTTCGGATAACCACGTCAGAGGCTGACGTGGTTATTCTTTTGCCTTCACAGCATTCGACGTTTAATACGCCGGGTTAATGGGCGGCAGCACTCCCAGTACGTTTGGGCCCAAGTCGAATGCCACTCGGGCGCAAGCTGTGGTCATCCTGAGAAGAATGCTTGAATATGTCAGTTTCATTAATAATTGAGGGTGAGGCAGCCGCGTAAGCGGCTGCCTTTTTTGTTTATCGGAAGAATTGCCCGCATCTAAACTTATGACAGTTCTGATGGAAAGCTCAATGCTTCTCAAGTGCGAGGACGGCGTTTGACGTTCTTCTTATTGTCGCCATACTTTCACCGTGTTCAATGCATCGCTAATACCTGATAATGAGATTGTTCCTCATACGAACAATTGCTTGGTGAGAGGTTGACCAGCTTACCTTAGGCGAGGATTTCTGAATAATCCCGCAGTACCGGCGCAGGATCTGTGCCGGTGTGCTGTAAGACTGGCAGCTCAGCAAGCTCCAATTAAAGGGGTTCGATTCCCTGCTCGCCTTGGCCGGGATCTATGGTGTAGTACTCGACTGTAAATCGAGAACATCAAAGCTTTGTCAGATCCAGCCTGGAGCCTTCAGCCTGCTGCAGATGGGGCGCCAAGTGAGAACTTTGCAGGATGCGGATACCGGGAGAAGAACATTTCCTCCGCAGAGGGGTGAGCAAGCTGGCAGCTGTGTATGTCTGTAGGAAAGGCAAATGCAGCTCTAGCTCCGCTTCCACTCTCAGGGCGAAATATCTGCTTTCTAAAGCATTCCTCCGTTCCTTTTTCTTGGGAGGGCTCCGGGGCTGCGATCCCCATGGTTAATCTCATGCTTCCTCGCGGTCCGCCGCCCGCCAGGAAGAGACCAATATATAGTAGAGGAGGTAGGTCAGTATGTTTCATAAAGTAACGATTCAAACCGACCAGCGCGGCATTCAATTTACCAAAGGAAGTTATAAGCGATATTTGCAGCCAGGTACCTACAGATTTTCCCCGTTGTCAGGCAGTAAGGTAGAAATTCTCGATGTAACCAAGCCTTTTGCCATCGCTGGGAAGGACCTGCTGTTATTCCTGAAGGATGACCAGCTGCTTCAAGATCTGGACGTCATTGACGTGCCGGATGGAGAGCTTGCACTTCGCTATGAGGACGGTAAGTTCTTAGGGGTGCTGACATCAGGGAAATACGCGTTCTGGAACCTCTATAAGCAGAATCGATTCGTGAGGGTTGACCTTCGCAAGCCGGAGCTGTCGCCCGATATTGATCCTGCAATCGTACCGAAGCTTAGCGGATACGTGCAGATCATGGATGTGGCAGAGCATGAGGCAGGTGTTCTGTACTATAATCATGTGCTGCAGAGGGAATTGGAGCCAGGACGTTATGTATTCTGGAAAAGCCCGGTGTCCGTCACCGTCAAAACCTTAGACATGCGCAAGCAGCAGCTTGATATGACCGGGCAGGAAATCATGACTGAGGATAAGGTGCCGTTAAGGCTGAATTTCGTCTGTCAGTATAAAATTGTCGATCCTCTCAAGACACTGCGTATCCGGTCTTTTGAGGAGCAAATGTATATCCTGCTGCAATTGATCCTGCGGGAATATGTCGGCACGCTTAAGCTGGATGACCTGCTGCGAATGAAACAGGAAATTGCAGTATTTGTCCTTTCGAGTCTGCATGGGAAGCAAGCTGATTATGGGGTGGAGTTTCTCTCGTCCGGACTCAAGGATATTATTCTGCCCGGCGATATCAAAGACATTCTGAATACGGTGCTGCTGGCGGAGAAGCGGGCACAGGCGAATCTGATCACGCGCAGAGAAGAAACCGCCTCAACCCGAAGCCTATTGAACACAGCGAAGCTCATGGATGAGAATCAGACGTTATTTCGCCTGAAGGAGCTGGAGTTCTTAGAGAAAATCTGCGAGAAGATCGGAACCATTTCACTGACCGGTGGAGGCAGCCTGCTGGAGCATTTGAACGCTTTGCTGAAGCCGCAGGCGGAGAAAGCATAGCTCTTACATAGGCGAAGCTAGTAATTGCCAATTGCGGTGCTGCCTGTTTGGCGCCTGAAGAAACGAAAACCCTGCCCCTCGTCAACAAAGGGCAGGGTTCTTCTCTATTTATACGCCGTAAGAAACCTTACGGACGAGATATTCAATCCGGGTTAACATTTCCGCATCATCGGTAGTTGCATAAAGTTCCGGAGTGAACATCTGCAGCTTCTTTATCTGGTAGTAGTCGTGGATCGCATTTCGAAGCGTCAGATTATTCTTCATGAGATAGACCGGATCTAACAGATGCCTGAACATAAGATCATCCTGCAGAATCAATATGACTGCATTCAGCGGGTTGAACAAGCCTTCCTTCATTCCGTTCTCGTAAAATTTCCGCAGCCGCTCATTCCGCATGCTGACCGCCACGTCGATCTTCCCCATTAAAATAGGATAAATCTCACGCATATCCTGATAGAAGACTTCCGTACCGTAGTTTGCAATTACTAGAGATTGTGCAAATGAGGTTTGGAAACCTTTGATCAGCGCCTGGTCGCCTTCCGACGCCTGTTCCTCACCGCCCACGATATATGTGATGAATAGTTCGGCTAAACGCTCGAAAATCTCATCTCTGGAAGGGAAATATTTATATAAAGTAGCCTTGGAAAGATCCATATATTTTGCGATATCATCCATCCGGATATGTTGAAATCCGTTTGTCTTGAAAGGGTGGAGCAGCTTGGCGACATATTTCGTTTTGGTCGACTCATCGGTGTAGCGGCAGCCTTGTGCTTCATTCGTATCCATCAAGCATCACACTCGCTTTCTAATGGACAGTATACACAAACCGGCAGTAAAAATAAACCGGATAATCAAAGTAAACTAAAACTGTATAAATGAGTTTACTTTATATATCATTTCAGATACAATACAATCAATTCGATATGACTTAGGCTTTAAGAGAATGGGTCGTAAGAGATCCTATAATAACGATGAGGAGAGAACCTGAATGACTGCAACAGAAATCAAGAATGTCCGTTTCTGGCCGATTATGACTGCCATTTTCTTTGGCGCTTTTCTCAGTATCCTAGGTATCAGCATGATCAACATCGCCCTGCCGATTCTCATCACAGACTTTCACTCGGAGCTGAGCGTGGTCCAGTGGACGTTAACCGGCTTTATGCTCTCGCTGGGCACAATAGCACCGTTAACCGGGTATTTGGGTGATCGGATGGGCTATAAGAAGGTCTATTTATTTGCAATGGTTGGTTTTGTGATTTTCTCCCTGCTGTGCGGCTTTGCATGGAATATTGAATCCTTAATCACTTTCCGTATTCTTCAAGGCTTATTCACGGGTCTAATCGTTCCGGCAACGATGACGATTATCTTCCAGGTTATTCCGAAGGAAAAGCAGCCGTTTGCCGTTAGTATTTGGGGCTTGTCCGCAATGCTCGCGCCGGCATTCGGTCCAACGATCAGCGGCTGGCTGATTCAACAGCTCAGCTGGAAATGGTTATTTTTCATTAACGTGCCAATCGGAGTTATCGCGATTCTATTTATTATCTGGATGATTCCCGGCTATCGGATCTCAGCTGCCAAATCTCTGGATAAGTTAGGGCTCATAACGGTTGTTTTGAGCAGTGTGTCCGTACTCATTGCGCTGAGCCAAGGCCGTCAATGGGGCTGGGAATCCTTCAAAACGCTTGGACTATTCGGCTTCGGCGCGCTCATGCTGATCCTGTTTATCGTTCGTGAGCTGTCAACCAAGCATCCGCTGCTTGATCTTCGCGTATTCCGCAATGGGCGGTTTTCCATTACGCTTGTTGCGAATACGATCATTACCATCAGTCTTTATTCCGGTACACTGCTAGTGCCGTTATTTCTTCAAAATGTACAAAGCATTTCGCCGATGGATACGGGGCTTATTCTGCTGCCGGCATCCCTTATTATGGCAATGGCTATGCCGATTGCAGGTAAGCTTTATCCGCGTTTAGGAGCGAAGTGGATGTCAATCGTGGGCATTATCCTGATTGTCATTGGCAGCTATGAATTGACTCAGCTATCCACGGGCGTTTCGCATTTCTACATCATTATGTGGATGACTGTTCGTAATCTTGGCGTTTCCTTCGCTGCGGCTGCGACAAGCACAGCCGGCATGGAAGAAATTGAGCCGGCCATGGTCGGCCATGCTTCCTCCGTCACCAATTGGGTGCGTAACGTCGGAGGGTCGTTTGCGATTGCATTGTTCACGACACTGCTTGCATCACATACGGTTACACATATGACCGAGTTGACCAAAGAAGGCAAAGATGCCGAGACCGCTATACCGATGCTTTCCTTTACCATGAGTGTTAATGATGTATTCCTGGTAGCAACCTTCATTGCGGTTGCAGCCATCCCATTCACAATCCTGATTCGTAAAAAAGCAAAAATCGCGGTTGCTGCCGCAGCAGCTGCCTGACCGACGAATCCCGACGGGAATGTCCTATCGGGGTGGATTGGCCAAGAGATTCGGGGCCCATCATTCATGCAAAAGAACCTTAAATATCCACTGCGAACGTGGATATCTAAGGTTCTTTTTCGATTTTGTTAGCTACTTCCTCACTGTGTGGAGGCAAACAGAGCTGAATCGCCGCCAAATGGCTGCGTCAGTCGTTTTTTCTTGTGCGGCCGGATTGATAAGCCCGAGGCGAGACGCCGTAGTGCTTGCGAAATTGATTGGCAAAGTGATTGTAGTTCTGGAAGCCGACGTCAAGAGCAACCTCTGAAGCATTGCGGTTCGTATGCTCAAGCATCAGAGCGGCTTGACGGATGCGCATCTGATTCAAAGACTCCACAATCGAGACCCCGATCGTTTCCTTATAGAGATGAGAAAGCCTGGAGGGGGACAAGCCAACCTTCCTGGCTAATTCATCAATTCGGAAAACTGCGGCCATATTGGTGGAGAGCAGGTGCTGCGTCTCTTCGATTCGGGCATCGATGGGTTTGCTCTCCCTCTGGGCGATGAGCAGCAGGATTTCACGCAGGTTGTTCTCGCAAAGTTCGCTCCAATAAGCGCTGCGCTCAATGGAGTCGGAGATGACGCGCCGAAAGGCTTGATAGATCCGCTGGTGAGCGGAATCGTTATCTACCGCATGAATGAACAGCGGCATATCAGGCAGCAGGTTTGTTTCGACGATGCGGGAGGAGAAATGTGCCCAAACGAAGTTCCATATGCGACCGCTTCTCGTTCCATATTGATGAGGTGTCCCGTGGCGGAGCAAAGTCAAGTCGCCTTTCGAGCAGTAATCTTCTCTTCCGGGTGTGATGAAGCGGCCTTCCCCTTCAAGCGTGTACGTAATAAGCCAGTCGCTCCTGCCATTTGGGCGTTTCGTAAGATAGGTGTCCGTTTCATGGTAATGACCGGCAATAATCATACCGTTGACGTACTCTCCGTAAGCGGCAGGTTTATTGTAACTATGTTTATCCATCTCGCGCTCACCCCTGCGATTATCTTAGCTTTTTTGCCTCCTTTACACCAGCCCGATTTATCAGAAACAGCAGGATTGTATGAGTTATTAGCATGATCGTTACTTCTGCAATCGCAATCATTTCCCTACAATGAAGATAACAAGCAGCACACATCCACTGAATGGAGGAAGAGGAATGACAACGAATCTACGAGCGCTTACCTTGGAACAAAAGCAGCAGTTTGACCAGGACGGCTATTTGGTCGTTAAAGGGCTGTTTACGCCGGAGAACCTGGAAGAAATCGAGGGGACCTTTGAGGAAATCAGCCTGCAGCCAGTCCCCGGATATTTTGAGCCGGACCTGCACGCGGATATGTCCGATCCGCTGAGGCGTTACCCGCGCGTCATGCATCCGCACCGCTTTAATGAGACAGCGATGAAATATATGCTTCATCAGCCCGTCTTAAATGTGCTGGCGGATTTATATGGGGAAGAGGCGCTGGCAGCTCAAAGTATGTTCTATTACAAGCCGCCGGGCTCGCGCGGACAGGCGCTTCATCAAGATAATTTTTATTTGAACGTCGAACCGGGCAACTGCATCGCAGCTTGGACGGCAGTCGATCCTGCGAATGAGGACAATGGCGGTCTGCTTATTGTTCCGAAAACGCATGAGCATGAGATCTCCTGCCCCGAAGAGGCGGATCTGAGTGAATCCTTTACCACGCATTACGTGAAACCGCCCAAAGACAGCTCCATCATGCCCGTCATCATGGATAAAGGGGATGTCCTGTTCTTCAATGGCAACTTAATTCATGGTTCATACCGGAATAAAACAAAGGATCAATTCCGCAGAGCATTCATCTGCCATTATGCGAATGAGTCGGCGACGAGCATCAGTAAGCATTATAAACCGCTCTTCAGGGCCGATGGGACGGAAGCGGAGATTGAAGGCAGTCAAGTCGGAGGGCCTTGCGGTGTTGAGGCAGGTCCTGTATTCTATCACTAAATGATCGAATATCCGAAAATAAGCATACTTTTTCCGTAAGGAAGGAAAGAACGCTGCCAGGCATTGAGCGATAATAAGGGAGTCAATCGATTACGACCTTGAACCAAGGGGGAATAGCTCATGTCAAGCAGCTTGAACGAAACACTGTCTCAAGAAAATGTAACCTCATTCCAGGAAACCGGTTATTTGCTCCATAAGAAACCATTATTCAGTCCGGAGAAATTTGCAGAGCTCTCCCAGATCTTCGAAGAACAGTGGGAGCTTGTAGGCAGAAGGTTGAACAGCGAGCTGGATACACCGCACTTTCGCGATGAAAGACTGCTTAAATTTCTGCTGAGCGATGAAGTATTGGATTTGGTGGAGCCGCTTATCGGACCGAATATCGGGCTGTGGTCAAGTCATTTCATCTGCAAAGAGCCGCTTATTGGCAAACAGACGCCTTGGCATGAGGATTCCGCATACTGGAACGGCAGGCTGAGCCGTTTCGACAAAATTGTTACCGTGTGGCTTGCAATCGACCGCAGCTCGAAGAAAAACGGCTGTATGCGCGTCATTCCAGGCACGCATGCCAACGGATTTTCGGATTATGAAGCGGTTAATGAGAATGACAATATTTTTCCTACGCAAATTAAGAATATAGATGAATCCAAAGCGGTATATTTTGAACTGGAGCCTAATGAAAGCTCGGTCCACGACTCCCGGATTATTCATGGGGCTGCTGCAAATCAGAGTCCGAACCGCCGCTGCGGCTATACGATGCGCTATTTTTCAACGGAGGCACAGGTTATTCCGGAGAAAAATCCAGGCTTCAAAATTTGGCTGGCGCGCGGCAAAGATATCGCAGGAAGTCCGTTCGTTAACGTAGAATAAGTTGTAAACGAAAGGAGACGATGAAGGATGAAATGGGCTGTTCACGAAACCCCTGAGAGGTTAATGAATGACCAATACATGCCCTCTTCGTCTCCTTATCAACTATTCATGCAAACCATCAATGATGATGTGTCCACGCATTGGCATGAATTTTATGAGATCTCGTTTGTAGTTTCGGGATCCGCAACCCATGTGCTTAACGGAGTGCCTGCCCGGATTGCCAAGGGCTCGATATTTTTGATGACACCTGCCGATTTCCACGAAATTATCATGGACGCGGATGGTGAAACGCTCCAGCTGTATGATTTGATTTTTACAGAGCAGCTGATTCGGGAGCCTCTGATGGAGCTGCTGTTCGACCGCATATCCGTGAAATCGCATATTTTTGACACGGATGAATTCACGCAGATAGAAGCTGAATTTAAGCGGATATGGAGGGAGACGCATGATTGGCAGGCAGGGAGCGAATTTATCGTTCAGGGCTGCCTGGAGCGTGTATTAATCGATTTATCGCGCGCATGCCGTCCCAAGCAGATCCAGACACCGGCATCCGGCGAGCAGCTGGTCCAGTCTCCCATCCGCAAGGCGCTTATCTATATTCAGCATCACTTCCGGGATAGTATTCCGCTTGAAGAGGTAGCACGGCTTTGCGGACTGTCAGCGAACTATTTCAGCGAATGCTTCCATAAGCAAACGGGAATGACGTTTCAGCTTTACGTTCAGGAATTGCGGCTTCAGTTCGCCAAGTCGCTGCTGAAGGCTACGAAGCTGCCGATTACGGAAGTAAGCTTTGCATCCGGGTTTAATACGCTGCCTCATTTTGAGCGGACCTTTAAGAAGAGGTTTGCCGCGACACCAAGGCAGTTTCGACAAAGCATCTAGTGCTTCCTCAGGTTGTTTCCATAGTTTTGAAAGCGTATAATTAACAGGGAAACAGATCTATGTACATAATTTGAGGAGGTATCGGATGATGTTTGACATTGCCATTATTGGAGCTGGTCCGGCAGGAGGAAGTGCCGCGCTGTTCACGGCGAAGGCAGGTAAGAAAACAGTACTCATCGATAGCGATCAAAGCATTACGAAAAAGGCATGGATTGAGAACCATTACGGCGTACCCGAAATCAAAGGCCCGGATTTGGTGGAGACAGGCATCAAGCAAGCCCAGAAGTTCGGGGCTGAGCTGGTGAAAGCCAAGGCAGCCGATATTCAAAAGAAAAACGACGGCTTCCAAATCATAACCGAGGATGGCAGTGAGATCGAGGCCAAGGCGGTTATTCTGGCAACAGGACTCCTCGTTGATCTGGCCGAGAAGGTTGGCTTGACGACCAAAGCAGGAACGGAGCCGCGGATCAAAACGGTCTTCGATGTGGATGCGGCAGGCAGGACGAATATCGACGGCATTTGGGCTGCAGGCACGGCTGCGGGAGTGAGTGTACACACGATTATTACAGCTGGAGACGGTGCACGTGTTGCGGTCAATGTGATAAGCGAAATGAATGGCGCGCGCTATGTCGATCACGATTTGCTGAAATAACATCGAATAGATTCATAGGGAAGCCTTCTGAGCGAGTCGCTCGGAAGGCTTTTGTTTTGTGCAGGTAGAAACAGCTATAATATGATTAGTAACTTTATTTCATTTCACAGATAGAGGAGTAATCGTATGCGGGTAGTTCGAACGATATCGCTTATTGCAGCCTTTTTCTTGATTTTCTTCGGCCTTCAGTTTCTAATCGGATGGAATGCGCGCGAGTTTCTATCAGCCGTATTGCCCCCTATTCCAGCTGTCATCTACTGGATATGCTTTTGGTTCATTGCGCTGTCGTATATCATTTCGAGATTGCTAGAAAAGTGGATACCGGGACCCATTGCCAGAGGGTTGAAATGGATCGGGTCTTATTGGTTCGCGATTCTTCTCTATAGTGTGATCCTGCTGCCGCTTGCAGACTTGGCAGCATGGGGGCTTCGGGATGCTCTTGCATGGTCGATGGATGAGTCCTTTATAGGAGCGGGCGCTGCCGCAATACTTGTTTACGCAGCCATTCTTATTAAAGGTTCATGGAATGCTTGGACACCGGTTGTCCGGCCTTATACGCTGGATGTTGCTAAGCATGCCGGTCATCTGGAGCAATTGCGGATCGCTGTGGCCTCTGATATTCATCTGGGGACGTTGGTTGGACGAAGACATCTTAAGCTGCTTGTCGGACAAATCAATGCGTTGAAGCCGGATATCGTGCTCCTGCCAGGAGACGTCATTGATGATTCCGTAGAGCCGTTCAAGCGAAATCATTACGGAAGCATACTTGCCGGGTTGAAATCCACTTACGGGACCTATGCCGTGCTGGGAAATCATGAGTATATCGGCGGTAAAATCGAAGAATTCGTCGAGCTTATGGCTGAGGCAGGCATTCCGGTGCTGATGGATCATTCGGTGAAAGTGGCAGAAAGCTTCTATATTATTGGACGCAAGGATAAATCAGCCAATCGGTTCCGCGGCGCTAAAGGCAGGGGGAGGGTATCCGTGCAGGAGCTTGTAGCGGAGCTTGATCAGAGCTTGCCGCTTATACTGATGGATCATCAGCCATCGGCACTGAATGAAGCAGCGGAAGGCGGCATCGACATTTCGTTATCGGGCCATACTCACCGGGGTCAAATGGCGCCTAATCACTTTATCACAAGGCGATTATTTGAGCTGGATTGGGGCTATATACGTAAAGGGTTGATGCATGCCATCGTTTCATCCGGTTACGGTACATGGGGACCGCCGGTTCGAATCGGAAGCCGTTCAGAAATTGTGGATATTACCGTTCAATTTAATAAAATTCAGGTGAAAGCCTATGTCCATTAATGGTGGTTTTCACCGGAGCCGCCAGCAACTTTGTGTTGGAGTAAGCCGCCGTTCCCTATATAATATAGGCAATATACTGATTCTTGCGACTGCACAGACAGGTGACTAACGCCCAAGGAGGCGGAGATAAAGGTGGACTTACAGCTGCAAATCGAACCGTCACTTCCACTTGGCAATGAGCCGCCTGTACGCAAACGTTTCTCTATCTTCAAGTGGCTGATGAATCGAATGAATGCGACTTTTCAATATGACACTGTTTTTTGGCGGACTTCACTTACCGGTGTGTGGACGGTCTATTCCATCGTTCTCATTGTAACGATTCTTGGTATGCCTACTGGACTAGGCCTTATTTTCGATATATTAGCAATGACACTCGTAGGTACGGTTGGTTTGGCTATTGCTGCCGTTATCATAGCATTCCTGTTATCGCTCTTGTATATACCAGTGCCAAGGTTATTTGCAGGAGCGGTTCTATTCACCGGTTATATCGTGGATTATGTACTGGAACGTGCTGATATTGATTATCCGCAATCGCTTATATTGGCGGCTATAGTAGCGGGCTGTGGTATTCTGGGCGGTCTGATGATCGGATTAATTTCAAACCCGAGATTACATCCTTCGCCCAAAATCGCTGTCATTACTGCCGTAACATTAGGCTGCATCTCATTAAGCTTCTGGCCGCCACAGAATAACGGTACATCGGTAACCGCATCAGTGCAAGATGAAGCTGAAGAGGATGGAACAGCTGCGCTTCAGAGCGCTAACCCGAGTGTTCCCGGGTCTTTCCAGTACCGCTCTTTCACTTACAGCAGCGGACAGGACCGGCACCGCGATGAATTCGGCAAAGGGACAGATCTTGTCTCAAGTACCGTTAATGCATCTGCATATATTAAGAAATGGCCTTGGCTCAGAAGCTTCTTCTGGGGCTTCGACCAAACGGAGCTGCCGCTGAACGGCCGGGTGTGGATGCCGGAGGGCGAGGGGCCATTCCCGCTTGTGCTTATCGTTCACGGCAATCATCTCATGGAACAATTCTCGGACGAAGGTTACGGTTATTTAGGCGAGCTGCTTGCCAGCCGCGGTTTTATTGCGGTTTCGGTGGATGAGAATTTCCTGAATTACTCGGTATGGGCAAGCATCCCAAATCAAGATATGAAAGTAAGGGCATGGATTCTGCTGAAGCATCTCCAGCAGATTGATACTTTCAGCAAGCAAGGCGGTAATCCTTTCTCCGGTCAGGTTGATATGAAGAATGTAGCGTTAATAGGGCACTCCCGAGGCGGTCAGGCTGTCGCGATGGCGGCTGACAGCTCCAAGTGGTTCTCGGATGATAAGTCCCTAAAGGGGATTGAGTCCTATCGGATCGGGGCGGTTATCGGAATCGCTCCTACGGATAAAGCCGTAGACAAGCGGTCGGCATCGCTTACGGACACGAGCTATATGACCCTTCAAGGGGCAAGCGACGGGGATGTAGATACGTTTAATGGTGAGCGTCAATATATCCGGACTACGATTACGCCGGGATCAGAAGCATTCAAAACCTCGCTCTACATCGGAGAGGCGAATCACAGCCGGTTCAACACCTCGTGGGGAACGATGGATGACAGTTTGCCGGGCGGCCTTCTGCTTAACCGGAGGGATATGATTGCGGCGAATGATCAGCGGCAAATCGCGAAGGTGTATATCTCTGCATTTCTCGAATCCGCTTTGCACGGCAGTGAGGAATATAAAGAATTGTTCCGTGATTATCGTACAGGATCGGCATGGCTGCCTGATGCGACCTACATTAACCGTTATGAGGACGGGAGCTTCCGGGAGCTTGCGAGATTTGATGATGATTACAGTAAGCAAACTTATAGAAATGGCGTGACAGCAAAAGCTGAGGATTTGGTCTGGTCGGAGCAAACGGCAGAGGACCGGGATCATAATGGGAAGGGAACGCGCGGTGCCGTGCTGGAATGGAAGGCAAACGGAGGCCGGTTCACGATGAAGCTTCCTGAGAGTTTGAATGAAACGCTCAGAGCGGACGAATCAGCAAATTTAGCATTCTCGATGACGAACCTGGAGAGGGATCTGAAACTTTCAAATGAGGTTCCCGCGCCTTCCATATCGATTGAATTGCAAAGCCGTAACGGTGCTGTTGCTATGCTCCCGCTTGACAGCTTCATGACAGCCATAGAGCTTCCAAAAACGACGTTTACCATTTTTCCTTGGCTGGAGAAGGAAATAAAAGACGGCAAATACAAGGAACCTTCCGAGCCTGTATTCCAATTCTATCAGCTGCCGCTCGAGCGGTTCCGGGAAGTGAATCCGCAATTTAATCCGGAGCAGCTGTCGCAGATAACCTTTCAATTCCGCGATGGACCAGGTAAAATTATGCTCGATGATATTGGAATTGAAGCAGGTGAATGACAGCGGGAGGGAATCGTTTGACAATTCCGATTTCTTCCTGTATAAATACGTTTAAGCCATGAATTTTGGAAACATATCTCCAACATTAATGAATGGGACAGTAGTCCATGACAGAGAGTCGCAGCGAGCCGGGTTAGTGGAAGCCGGTACGGATGTCTAGGATGAAACGGACCCAGGAAATGGTTTGCCGAACGGTTGCTTAAGTGATTCGCACCCAGTAGGCAAATCCGGTCGTAGACCGTTAACAATGCGAGTGGTCGGGCCTGATTCAGGCTTGACACTTAGAGTGGTACCACGGGAATTCAAGCTCTCGTCTCTTATTTTAGAGACGGGAGCTTTTTATATTTATACCGAAAGGGAGAGGAAAGCCATGATGAAGGATGAACTTGCTGCAGCAGTCAAGGGAGCCGTGGAGGAATTAATGACAGATGCGAACCAGGAGCCTCCTGCCGGACTGCAAATCATTATCGAGCACCCGGTAAGTCCGGCTCATGGTGAATACAGCCTTACGGTCGCGATGCAGCTGGCCAAAATTCTCAAGAAACCGCCGCTGTTTATAGCAGGTGAAATCAAGGCTAAACTGCTTCTGCATGATTCAATCCGTTTAGGATTCAGCAAGATCGAGGTTGCTCCGCCGGGGTTCATTAATCTCTATCTGGACTGGGCCTATTGGGCCGCCGGTCAACAGGTTCCGCATACTAGCAAAGCAAATAAGGCTGTGTCATCCAAAGTTGTCATTGAACATACTTCAATCAATCCGAATAAGTCAGCCCACATCGGCCATCTGCGTAATTCATGCATTGGCGATACGCTGGCCAGATTGCTCAAGAAGTCGGGTCATCAGGTGGAGGTTCACAATTACATCGATGATTTGGGCAATCAATTGGCAGACACGCTTGTCGGCATTGAACAGATGATTTCAGAGCTGCCTTTCGATCGTTTCGGCGATTTCTGCTGGGACATTTATTCAAAAATTAATAAGGCCTATAAGGAAAATCCGGGTCTGCTCGAGGAACGTGTACGCGTTCTTCATGAACTGGAGAAGGGGAATTCGAATACGGCCTGGATGGGGCTGCTGGTTGCGGAGCGTATCGTTCGCGAGCATTTGGAGGAGATGAAGCAGTTCGGTATTCATTATGATGTTCTAGTATGGGAGAGCAGCATCGTTCGAGAGGGCTTCTGGAGCAAAACCTTTGAATTGCTGCGCACAACGCCGGTTTTTCAGCAGGAGACAGAGGGCAAGCTTGCCGGCTGCTGGGTGCTGAAGCAGGAAGGCGGCGAAGCAGAGACAGGGAATCATGAAGACTTTAACGCGGACAAGGTGTTGGTGCGCTCGAATGGCATTTTGACCTATACGGCAAAAGATATCGCTTATCATTTATGGAAGTTTGGCGTCCTGGGACAAGATTTTCGATACAAAAAATTCGCCGATCGTCTATGGTCCACCGACTCGCAGGGTATCAAGAAAAGAATCGGCCGAGCGGATATGGTTGTTAATGTGATTGATCATCGACAAGAATACCCGCAGATGATGGTGAAGCAAGCTCTGTCCGCGCTCGGATTCGAGCAGCAGGCGAGGCAGCTGAGACATGTCAGCTACGGTGTTGTCTCCCTGAGTCCCGCTACTGCTGCCGGGCTTGGTGTGGATACCTCCGATCAGAAGCATTCCTACGCCATGTCGGGCAGACAGGGGATCGGGATCAAAGCGGACGATTTCCTCAATCGCATGGAACAGATCATCACAGCCAAGCGCTCCCGTCGTGCAGGGCTTTCGAGCCGGACGATCGCTGCAGCATCCATTCGTTATTATCTGTTAAGATTCCATCTCCAGACGGAAGTTGTGTTCGATTTGGAGCAGGCTACCGAGGTATCCGGCAATACTGGAGTATACTTGTTGTACACGTATGCGCGCTCCTGCAGTATTCTTCGCAGAGCGAAGCAAGCACCAGGACTTGATGAGAATGAAGCCATACCAATGGATAATCTGGAAATGCAAGAATACAGCTTGCTGAGACAGCTCGCTTATTGGCCTGAAACGCTGGAGAATGCGGTGAATGAGCTGTCCCCGAACCATCTGTGCACCTATGTGCATGAGCTGACCAATTTATTCAATCATTTCTATGCGGCCTGTCCGATTTTGAAGGCTGAGGGCGGTAAGAGGAAATTCCGTCTTTGGCTGACGGAGCGGTTTCAAGCCGTTCTCCATGAGGGATTGGAAATACTCGGATTACCTACGCCGCAGCATATGTAATTGAATCTTGGCTGGTCATGGTATATGGAATGTACATAGAAACCGTTCCTTTCGCAGCTGGGTGGTGTTATCTCCCTTCCACAACGGGATGGTTTCTTTGTTTTTACAAATTTCAAAATAAGGATGGGGCTGCCCTTAAGCCTTCCTTATGGCCCTTTGGGACAGCACTGATTGTCATTGTGCTCACACCGCGGGCAGCCCCCGGCATGAGGTGTGGCGCTGCAGGACGGCGGTCAACCCCATATCACTTTCCTGGCACAAGATACTTGTTGAACCTTGGCCTATACTGGAATTGGTACAGTTAAAAGGAGTGCCATCCGATCGTGGATGCCTCTATACTGCAATCCATACAGTTAAATCGTCCCAAATGATCCTCTTGGAGCTCAATTAGGCATTTATAACTGGAAATCTCCAGTATAGCGCTATTTTGAACATCTAAAGCCCGAAATAGATGTATAAATCCAGTATAGATATCCATCGCCCGTGTGGATGACTGTCAACACGTATAGATATCCATCACCCGTGTGGATGACTGTCAACACGAATTGCCCCCAGCACGCGCCGGGAGCTGCGAGCCGCGGTTCAGAAAGTAAAGCCGCGAATGTCGAATACGCAGGCGAATCATTCAATCAAGTGTAAACGAGGTTAGCACCCGCAGTCTCTTTTGTTAGATTGGAGAAGCCTATCGGCAAAACGGACGGTATCAGGGATTCGTATTAAGAGGGGGAGGCATCGTTCTACTTCATCAGGCACGATTACCAAACGAAGGTCGAATTCCTTAGGTCAGCGGTTTTGCTTTAGGGGCAGAACTGAGCGCCGGATGATCAGCTCCGCCGGCAGAACGATTTTCTTCCAAGGCTGCGGACTTTCCCGCTCTTTAATCCGCTCGATGAGCATTTGCATGCCGAGATAGCCGAATTGGTAAGCCTGCTGGGCGGCAACAGTCATGAACGGATCCATCTGCGAATAGGGCCCAAAATCATCGATGCATACGATTGAACGATCCTCAGGAATACGCAAGCCCCGTTTGCGAAGCAGGCGGATGACTTCTACAGCCAGCATGTTATTGCCAGCGATAATGGCCGTTGGAGCAGGCTCCATTTGATCCAGCCATTGTTCAATTTCGATCAGATCGTTTAGAGGGCCGAAGCTGGTTTCCAGCACTAAAGTTTCCTCGTATCCGATATCATTCAGTTTAAGCGCCTCCTGATATCCCTGCAGCCTAAGGCGCGCGCTGGAGATGGAGGATGAGCCGTTAATCATGGCAATTCGGCGATGACCCTGCTTAAGCAGATATTCGACTAATCCGCGCGCACCTTCTTTGCTGTCACCGAGCACGATATCGCATTCGATACCCGGCACCTCACGGTCAAGCAGGACAAAAGGAACCTTGTGCTGCTGCAGGGATTTCAAATGTGGAAGCGAGGGGTCGCCGGCAGGAGCAATCAGCACCCCATCTACCCGGGAGGATAGTATCGTCGACATATAATCGGCTTCCTTCTCCAGGCTTTCATCACTATTGCCGAACAGCAGCCGGTAGCCGCTTTTCTTGGCGGCATCCTCGGCTCCGCGAGCAAGCGTTGTATAGAACGGATTTGTAATATCCGTAATGAGCAGAAACAGGATATGGGTTTGCTGCAGCACGAGGCTTCGTGCGGTATGATTCGGAACGTAATGAAGTTCTTCCATCACTTTCCTCACCTTTGCACGCGTTTTATCACTGATTTTCCCCGTGTTATTGATAACTCTAGAAACAGTCATAGCAGAGACATTTGCCTTTTCCGCGATATCGTAGATTGTAACCATCAGCCTTGCTCCTTATCGACAAATCATCCTTTTATATTACAGAAGAAAGTCATTGACAGCAAGTTCTTTCACTGTTATTTTAGGGTTATCGGTAACATTATATCTATTATTGAGGAGGCAATATCATGACTGATACATCGTATCGCTTTCAAGGGAAATTTCCAAAAATCGGTATCCGTCCAACCATTGACGGCAGACGCAAGGGTGTCCGTGAATCCTTGGAAGAACAAACGATGGAAATGGCAAAATCAGTAGCCAAGCTGTTCGCAGAACATTTGCGGTACCCGAATGGAGAACCGGTCGAATGCGTAATCGCGGATACTTGTATCGGCGGTGTTGCAGAATCTGCAGCCTGTGCGGATAAATTTCTGCGCGAGGGCGTAGGCGTATCGCTTACTGTCACTCCATGCTGGTGTTATGGAACAGAAACGATGGACATGGATGCTTCCATCCCCAAAGCCGTGTGGGGGTTCAATGGAACTGAACGTCCGGGCGCTGTTTATTTGGCTGCGGTTCTGTCCGGTTATGCCCAGAAGGGCCTTCCGGCCTTCGGTATATATGGCAATCATGTTCAAGATGCGGGAGATACTTCGATTCCGGATGATGTACGAGGCAAGCTGATCGGTTTTGCCAAAGCGGGTTTAGCTGTAGCTTATATGCGTGGAAAGTCTTATCTGTCCATGGGCTCGGTATCGATGGGAATCGCGGGTTCAATCGTGAATGACCAATTCTTCCAAGAGTACCTCGGCATGAGAACAGAGTATGTGGATATGTCCGAATTCGTCCGGCGGATGGATGAAGGGATCTATGATAGTGCGGAATTCGAGAAAGCGCTTACTTGGGTGAAGGAGAACTGTAAAGAAGGCCCTGATAATAATCCGGAGAGCATTCAAACCTCACGTGAACAAAAGGATAAAGACTGGGAAACCGTTGTAAAAATGACCCAAATCGCACGTGATCTTATGGTCGGGAATTCCCGCCTTGAAGAGCTCGGCTTCGGGGAAGAGGCAATGGGGCATAACGCAATCGTTTCCGGTTTCCAGGGGCAGCGCCAATGGACGGATCACTTTCCAAACGGAGACTTTCTGGAGGCGATTCTTAATTCGTCGTTTGACTGGAACGGCATTCGTGCGCCTTACATGGTTGCCACCGAGAATGACAGCCTGAACGGCACGGTTATGTTATTTGGATATCTCCTGACGAATACGGCACAGATTTTTGCTGATGTTAGGACCTACTGGAGCCCGGAATCGGTTGAACGGGTAACGGGGCATAAGCTGGAAGGCGCTGCTGCAAACGGGCTTCTGCATCTCATTAACTCGGGTCCGGCAACTCTGGATGGAACAGGCGAACAGTCCCAAGGCGGCAAACCGGCAATGAAACCATTCTGGGAAATCAGCGAGACAGAAGCACAGCAGTGCTTGGATGCGACTTCCTGGCGGCCTGCTTCAGTTGAGTATTTCCGCGGCGGCGGCTATTCCTCCGATTACTTAACTCGCGGCGGTATGCCGATGACGATGTCCCGCATTAATCTTGTGAAGGGGATCGGTCCAGTGCTTCAAATTGCGGAAGGCTATTCGGTTGATCTTCCGGAGCATGTTCATGAAACGCTTGATAAACGGACCGATTCCACGTGGCCGACGACCTGGTTTGCCCCGATTATTACCGGAGAAGGCGCATTCCATTCCGTGTACGAGGTGATGGATAATTGGGGTGCGAATCACGGCTCAATCAGCTATGGCCACATCGGTGCGGATCTGATTACACTGGCATCCATGCTTCGGATTCCGGTCAGCATGCACAATGTGCCGCAGGAAAATGTTTTCCGTCCTCGTGCATGGGGCCTGTTCGGTACCAGTAACCCTGAAAGCTCGGACTATCGGGCATGCCAGAACTTTGGACCTTTATATAAATAACGCAGCTTATGCTTCCGAAGTGGGTTTTGCGGCTTGCGGGAAGCTTATTTAGAAGTATGCAAATAAACGCCAGCTTAGCTTCCGAAGTGGGCTTTTTGCTTGCAGGAAGCTCACTTCAGGAAGCGGGCAAAGAAACTTTTAGGAGGACTCCTAATGTCCAGCTTAGATATTCGTATGGAGCTTTGCAGGTATGCGAACAAAACAGTTGCGAATAAATTGGTAGTAGGGCCCGGCGGCAATATCAGTGCCAAGTTTGAAGGAAAAATGTACCTGTCCCCAAGCGGCTTTGCGCTGGATGAAATCGAGCCTGAGCAGTGGGTCGAGGTGGATATCGAGTCAGGGGCCATCACGGATAACGGGCTGCGCCCTTCCTCGGAGGTCTTGATGCACTTATACGCTTATCGGGCGAATCCGAATATCGGTGCCATTGTTCATACGCATCCGCCTTATTGTATCGCGTTTACGCTTGTGGAGCAGGAGCTGCCGGTCATGTTCCCGGATCAAGCTGCGCTGGTCGGTAAGACGGCCTATATCCCCTATGTGCTGCCGACGACGGATAAACTGGCCGACGCGTTACTTGAGAAAGTGAATTCTGCCAGCTCTATTCTCCTTGGCAATCATGGTTTAGTGACGACAGGCCGTAATCTTCGGGAAGCTTATTACCGCACGGAGGTCGTAGAGGAGAGCGCGAAGATCTTCCTCATTGCAACCGCGATTAAGAAGCCAAAGGCGCTTACTGATGAAGAATATGAGGAGATTGCTTCACTGGAGAGCGAAGCCTATCGGATCCAGCTGCTGCAGAAGATGAAATAACGTTCTGTCAATAGGGAGGTGGCAAAATGAGTTTGCTGTCTACGGTGCTGGCCTTTGACCTTGGAGCGAGCAGCGGACGGGCATTGATCGGCGAGTTCATTCAATCCGATGACGATGCAAAGCCGAAGCTTCAGTTAAAGGAAATTCATCGATTTCCCAATCAGCCCATCCAGGTCGGCAACCACCTGCACTGGGATATACTGCGTCTGCTGCATGAGATAAAAACAGGCATTCGGATCGCATTTCAAGAAGGCTATAAGCCGCAGACGCTGGGCATCGATACTTGGGGTGTTGATTTTGGGCTGCTTGATCGAAACGGAGAGCTTCTCGGCAGCCCCTATCATTACCGGGATGCGCAGACAGAAGGGCTGATTGAAGAAGTAGACGGAATGATTGGCAGGGATGTTTTATTCCAGCAGGGCGGCTTACAGTTTATGCCCTTTAACACGATTTATCAGCTGTATGCGATGAAGAAAGCCTCATCACCCAAGCTTGATATGGCACAGACGCTGCTGTTAACGCCGGATCTGCTCGCTTACTTCCTTACCGGGAAACGCAATTGCGAATTTACGATGGCAACGACGACCCAGCTGTTTGATCCGCGCAAGCAGGCTTGGAATACGGGTTTGATGGATCGCCTTGGCATTCCTTCACGGCTCTTCCTGGAGCCGGTGGCACCCGGAACAGCTATCGGACCGCTCTCTGATGTTGTCTGCAGGGAGCTGGAAGTCCCGCCCATCCAAGTGGTTGCGGTAGGGACGCATGATACGGAATCTGCTATTACAGCCGTTCCGGCAGGTGATGAACGTTTCGCCTACCTGGTATGCGGGACATGGTCCTTGCTGGGGACCGAGCTGAAAGAGCCGCTTCTTACACCAGAGACGCTGTCGCTGGAGTTTTCTAATGAGGGCGGCGTCGGCGGCACCTATCAGCTCCTCAAAAACATTATGGGACTGTGGATTTTACAAGAGTGCAAGCGGGAGTGGGATGAGCAGGGCACTGTCATTTCTTATGAAGAGCTTGCGCAATTAGCCGAGAATGCCGAGCCTTTCCGCAGCTTGATCCAGCCCGATGATCCCAGGTTTTATTCACCTTCGGGCATGGTGGAGAAAATACGGAGTTTCTGTCAGGAGACGGATCAGCCTGTTCCAAAGACCAAAGGGCAAATCGCCAGATGCATATTAGAGAGCTTGGCGCTGCGTTATCGCGAGGCGCTGGAGCAAGCAGAGAAACTGACGGGGAATGTCTTCAGCGGATTGCATATGGTTGGAGGCGGCATTCAGAATAAACTGCTTTGCAGGCTAACCGCTGGAGCTCTAGGGCGTCCGGTTTGGGCCGGCCCCGTCGAAGCGAGCGCAATTGGTAATATGCTCATGCAGCTCGTATCGAGGGGGCATTGCGATGGTCTATTATCAGCGCGCAAGCTCTCAGCGGCTTCATTTCCCGTTATGAGCTATGAGCCGGAAGAAACGGAATCATGGAATCAAGCTTATATCGCTTTCGGGAAGCTCAAATAATACCAATTTCATTTCAAAGTGAAAGTAGTGACCTTCCGATGTTAAACGGTATCCCTAAGATTATTTCTCCTGAACTGCTTAAGATTCTGATGGAGATGGGGCATAGTGACGAAATCGTATTAGCCGACGGCAACTTCCCTGCAGCCAGTCACGCTCAGCGGTTAATCAGGTGCGACGGCCATCCGATTCCTGAGCTTCTGGATGCGATTCTTCAGCTGTTTCCGCTGGATCAGTACGTGGAATATCCGGTTGCTCTCATGCAGGTAGTTCCAGGCGACAATACCAAGACCCCGATTTGGGCGGAATACAAACAGATTATTGAACATAGAGCAGGTCTGGCAGAGCCGTTTGAGGAAGTGGAGAGATTCAGCTTCTACGAGCGGGCGAAGCAGGCTTACGCCATTATTTCTACTGGAGAAGGCGCCTTATACGCGAACTTAATCCTCAAGAAGGGCGTTATTAAATAGATCTTCCAGCAGAATTTACCCAACCATCTACAACCGGTCTCACCGCTTACGAAGCGGCTGCGGCCGGTTTTTTCTTACGCAGTAAGGCAACGATGAAGACGATGAGCAGCGGCAAACCCGCACAGGTAAATCCCCACATCGGATGAATCGCACTGACTTCGAAGCCCCACTGCACATCCCCCTTCAAAATCGCCGTACAAGAAATAATGGCCATCAGCATCGCAAGCGGATAGATCAGCATCTTGTCTTCTTTGAGTCCGATCAGATGAATGCAGGTCTGATGGGCCGTGAACAGGACAATCGTTGTCTTCATAAAGGATGCCACGATAAGCGAATAACCGATTAAAGCTTCGATACGCTGGAATACATCTGCGATGTTGACGGTACGGGCCACCTCGAACAATGAATATTTGCGCTCTCCGGCGATGGGACCAAAGACGAAAATCGTTACGACTGTTGCAGCAACAAGGCAGAAGGCATTCCATAGAATCGCACTTGAGAGCTTACGCCCAAATTTCTTGCCGAGGCTGGGGACGTAAGGCAGAACCATGGAGAACAGCACAATTTCAACGTAAGGGAATCCGAACGAGAAGTAGACGCCATGAAGGAAAGGCTTCACGCCATCGGGCATAATCGGGAAAATATTGCTAGGGTGATAGTTCTTATAGGACATGATGATGATCAGAAAGACGAAGAACAGGACATTGCCCATTAATACCGGGAACAGACCTGTTATTTTGTCGATCCCGGAATGCACCGATACTGCAACCACCATGAAGGTCAGGAAGATAAACCAAAAGGCCGGCGTTTCCCGCATCATGGAGCTCTTCATAAACATCGCAATATCTAGGACGATTGCAGCAGCCATATGAATCTGATAGAAGAGAAAAGGCAATCCGAGCAGGAAGGTAATCGGTGTTCCAACGACCTCCCGGCTGTACTCAATGAAGCTTTTTCCCGGGAATACGCGAGCGAGCCAGATAACAGGAAAGGCAATCAGCAGACCGCATATTGCAGAGAAAATGAGACTGAGCCACGCCGAATTTCCGGCAAAGCTGATCAGCGGGCTTGGAATGTTAATGATGGAAGAGCTGGTCAGGAAGACAAACAGAAATAGAGCGGCTTGATTCGCTGTGATTGTTATCTTCATTCCGCTCATCCTTTCGGCTTAAACCATTTGATCAATGCGTCTGATGGGGGCTTGAGCACCGCGTTCGCTGCATCATAGTAAGTGACCCAGTGGAGCCATTCCTGATTGACGACCGTGTGATAGAGAATCATGATAATCAGCAGGCCGTAAACGAGCTTCACTCTGGTTGGCCGAGGCCCTTCCCGTTTTCCGATCAGATAATCGCTTGTTATCATTGCCGTTAATCCAATTAATACAATAAGCAATACCATCCGTTATCACCATCTTTATTAATCCGATTTTGTTTCGAGAAGCGATTTGCCGGCAGTGGTACCGTGCGTAATCATCAGAGCCTCCACATCGAAGTGAAATTCAATCTCGGGGAACATCTCCGGCCAATCCGGCTTCCACTTCCTCCACTTTGCAGGATGATATTTGTAGATATCATTCCCAATGTCAAGAAGATCTGCTTTATCCTTGCGTAAATGAGCAATAGCTGCTTTCATCTGCTTCTTCACTTCTTGGGCGATTCTTTTCTCGTAAGCGGATTCTTCCGCGCTGTTATTCATTGTTGTACAGGGAAGGTCTATCGCAGCGACTGAGGCATGAACACGGTAATTTACCGTAACGCGGTCATCCTGAAGCTTGATTGCCCGCTCGCTTTTCAAGCGTACGACCTCCAGAGATTCCTTAAGGATAGAAGCTTCTTCATTACCCTCTGATGGACATGGCAGTTGAATGATGCCGCTGTGATAGGTCTTGGTCAGCATGAGCAGCCCCTCGCTCTCGTAACTGGTTAGCTTATCCACCATTAAGCCGTTCTTAAGGACAGCAAGCCCCGCCACGCTGGGTTCTTTGCCTGTTTCCACCGGGCTAGTCGTCAAGTACGGAAGCACCGCGATGCCGGTTTGGCTGCGGAGCTGCAGCGCAAGAGTCAGCAGATTTATTTCCTCGGATTTGGCGCTGTACCTGGCAGCGGATTTCTCGCTTAAGAAATACTGCTGGCTGATCGTGCTCTCGATAAAGGGATGATAGTCAAAAAATTGCGATGCACTTCCTTTGGTGATAATGACTGAGCTGGTTAATCTTGGCTCATGATCCCGGTAGAACATATCCAGAAGCTTCGATATTTGAATTTTGCGGGCTATTTTCTCGCTGATTAGAATGACCCGCATATGGCTGAACTGTGCTTTTCTGCCCAAATGTATCGTCACATCCCGGACTGCTTCCATGACGGAATCATCCGTTGTTTTTACATTGATGTACGGATTGCCGACTTTGCCTTTCGCTGCTACAGATTGCGAAGGCTTGTACACTTGAAAAGTCAACAGAACCTTGCCGTTCTCGGATTCGTCTATGCCAACCCCCATCACGAAGGCCCTCTCCGGAAGCTCGGACCGGTCCCCGCAGGCAGATAGAAGGAGAGCCGGAATTACCAACAGCAGCAGAGTACGCGGGAGATGCAGAAGCTTCATCACGATGTTTTCCTTGCCGGGCAATAGCGGCTCACTTCCTTTCCTGGACTGGATGGGACTTGGGATTTTCTAAAGTCGGTGAAGACAGGACCGGACTAGTTCTTGGCAGTCGGCTTCTTATGACTGATCAAGCTGCGAAGAGGTTTGCGGTACACCGTATCCCGCAGCTGTCCGGTTATCCATGGCGCGAGCGGGATCATATAGGGAATACCGAGCGACTTCAACCGGACAAGATGATTCCATATCAGGAGATACCCGATCATTAAGCCAAAACCGCCCAGAACTGCAGCGAGCAGCATCAACGGAAGCTGCAGCAGCCGGAGGGATATGGCGAAATTGTACTGCGGCATGGAGAAGGAAGCGATCCCTGTTAATGCGGTTACGACGACCATGATCGGCGATGCGATTCCCGCGCTGATTGCAGCTTCCCCGACAACAAGCGCACCAACGATACTCACTGCCGAGCCGACCGGCCTCGGCAACCTTATCCCCGCCTCCCGAAGCAGCTCGAAGATGAAGCTCATAATAATGGCCTCAGCGAAGGCAGGGAAGGGGATACCCTCCCTGGAGTCGATAATGGCGAGCAGCAGAACGGTTGGAATGAGCTCCGTATGAAAAGTGGAAATCGCGATATAGATGCTCGGCAGTCCTAATGCAATCAGAAAAGATATTAATCTCAGGATTCGAATCGTATTGGCTAGCAACGTTCGCTGATAATAATCCTCGCTTGATTGCATCAGCTCGAAGAATAAACCGGGGCAGATCAGAACGCTCCCCGTACCTTCGACAAGAACAATGATTTTTCCGTTCAAAAGCGCTGCTGCAGCGATATCCGTTCGCTCGGTATACCTGTATTGGGGGAACGGTGTCCACGTTGAATCCTCGATGCAGTCCTCGATATAAGAGGTCTCCAATATATCCCCCTTGGGCAGTTGATTAATCCGGGAAACGAATTCCGTCAGTACATCCGGGTCGACGACCCCTTCCAAATAGCCGTAAGCAATCGTCGTTCTCGCGTAACCCGCGGTAGGGACATAATTGAATTTCATGCTCGGATGCTGGATGCGTGCTCGAATCATCCCGATGTTCTTCTTCAAATTTTCTACGGTGGATTCCCGGGGTCCTTGTACGACGGGTTCGGTTACCGGCTCATCCACCTGCCTGGTTTCAATATTGCCGGCCCGGTAGCTGATCACCTTATTCCAGCCATCGATGAAGATAATCAGGCTTCCGGAGAGCAGCAAGCGTTCCACAACCTCGAAATCATCGAGCAGTATGGCGCTTTCCTGTGAGGCAATATGCCTGCTGAAGCATTCGATAATCATCGCAAGCGAGACATCGGTACCGGCACCGATCTCCCGGGGAACGATATCCTGAAGCGTTTGTTTAAAGTAGTTTGTCTTCTTATCCAGCACCATCGTATCGAAATAAACGGAGACCGCTCTGTTCATCAAACGTGGTCCATACTGCCACGGAATAATGGATAAGTCACTGCAATCTTTAAATACGCTCTGAATATAAGCGATATTAGGTTCGATATGAGAGGAGATGGAAGTTGGCACGGGCTCCCGACCTTTCCAGTAATTCGCTTTTTTTACAGCGTACCAAAGAAAGGCGGATTTTATTCATCGCTGCCTGAAAGCGTATTGGATCGGTCAACTCGAGGGAACATTTGGGAAATGGCTGAAGGGAGGCTTACTGGCGGTGAAAGTGAAAGGATTAGGGACTTGGTCGATTTTTATGACACTGACATTGTCGGTGGGGCTGTCCAATCATGTCATCGTACTTCCGACTGTCCTTGAGGTAAGTGAACGTGATTGGAGCGGCATCTTTCTATTAGATTAGTTCCCGGCTCTAGGTTTGGTAGGATCGCAATCAGGGCGGGGCACGCCTGCAGCAGCTTGAGAGAGTTTAGTCAAATAATAGCACTCTTCCCGGTACATATGATCGGGGACTAGCTGTGTTAACGTGCCCAGCAATTCTTTTCGTACCGTGAGCTCCTCAACTTCGGACAGAAATTTCATGAAGAGGAGCATAACGGTATTCGCTTCTTGATTAAACCGGCGTAAAGCAGGGAAATCCGCCAAGTTAGTGCGCATATAACCCGCAAGCTCGATCGCTTTGAAATAACAGTTTTGAAAGTAGAGCTCGAATTCCCCGCTCTTGTTTTTCCAGCTCTTCTCTACCAGATCAAATTCGCCTGAGAAGGTGCCCGCGTGGCCGACTGCATCTTGAAGCCATAATAAATGCTGGTGAATCGCCGGTCCCGGAGGAGGCAGCTGGCCGCTTGTCAGTGCCGTAAAAACGCGCATCGCTTCCTCGAGCTCATTGACCATATGACTCAAAAACGTCGGGGCTAAGTGGATGTCGATATTCCCCGTTAGCGACCGTTGCAGCAAATGAAGTTTATAGGTACGCAATTGTGAGGTCCAAGGATTGACAGTTTGAAGCAAGGCAGCGATGCTCCCGCCATCCAGATTCAGCCGCGCTGAATCCAACAACTTATCAAAGGTTTGAATGAACTGCTGTGCACGGGATATTTCCGCAGCTTCTCCTGGAGCCAGCGCATCCCGGATAAACCTCGCATGATCGCCAAGTACCTGCAGCCAAAATCGGAGCTCAAAGAGCGCGCCGTCCTCAAAGCCCATTTTCGTCATGTTCCAGAGCACCCCTTTAAGATGGTATCATCTTCCTGTAATACACTATGTGAGTGCCGGCTTGTCAGATGCCTGTCTAGTGCACGGAGTCCTTTCTCAGATCGATAAAAAGCATGAAGTAAGCAGGTGATGGTTTTTCGACCGTCGAAATCTTACAGAAGCTCCTTATTTTTAGGAACTAATTAAGGCGTTTTCACAAACTTCAGCTAACAAGAGTCACTTATATAAAGATGAGATTGGTTTTGTAATTCATTCATCCTAAGCACGAACTAAGGGGGAGAGTACAAATTTCAGACACTTTTCGTAACCCTATTCTTGAACAAGCTGCAGATCCTTGGATATTGAGGCATAGTGACGGATATTACTATTTCATGTCCACACAAAATGGGAGACTAGAGCTCGTAAAGTCGGCTGCCTTGACCGATATTGCAAACGGGATTAAGAAAGTTGTCTGGGTACCCGAAGAAAATGGCCCATATAGTTATCATCTTTGGGCACCGGAGATCCATCGAATTGATGAAAAATGGTACATCTACTTTACAGCTAATGATGGTGGCGGGGATGATACAAGGCGAATTTGCGTGCTCGAAAACACAGAAAATGATCCTCTTTCGGATAATTGGATATGGAAAAGCGCAATCGCTACCCCTTATCCCGGCTTAGACGGGACTGTGATGATACATAAGAATAAACTTTATTTTTTATATGCAGGTTATGGTAAATTCCCCGACTATGGATCCGCCATTTATATAGCACGTATGACGAATCCGTGGACCCTTGAATCAGATCATGTGCTGCTTACTGCGCCAACATTAGATTGGGAAAAGCAAGGTGGAATGGCCATCAATGAAGGCCCCGTGATTTTAAAAAGAAATGGACTTATTTTTCTGATTTACTCAGCAAGTACGACTTGGTCGGAAGACTACTCACTTGGAATGTTAACAATGAACGAATCTGATGATCTCATGAATCCTGCCTCCTGGGAGAAATCTCCTCATCCGGTTTTCCAAAAAAGTATTGAAAACGGTGTGTTTGCTACAGGTCACAATAGCTTTACTGTATCTCCGGATGGAACTGAAGATTGGATTGTTTATCACGCGCTTCCTTCTCCGAATGCAGAGCTTCACTTACGCAGCACCCGGGTTCAAAAATTTGGTTGGCTTCCAGATGGAAAGCCGGATTTCGGTATTCCAGTCGGTATTTCACAGGATATCATTGTTCCCTCAGGCCAGTAATTTTTTCAATACGATTCTATATATTGCAGTAAATCATCTTGTAAAGGAAGGCGAGCCTGCTATTGGCTCGTCTTTTTGTGTCTCTAGATCGTGGTTCAAAATGAAAAAGGAATTGAATGAAATAAAAGGAAAAATGAGTGTTAGTGATTTAGACCGAAAAGCAGAGCAGCTACGTAAAAGACGAGGTATTGAAGACTTTTCTCTATGGCCTCCAGAAGCACTCAGGAGGCTTCAAGCTTGTTTAGAGAGAGCCGAATCCTACATTTCTCCATATTGAGGCTAAAAGCATCCATTTCACGGTCAAGGCCAAACTCCTATACTTGAATCGACATCCTTAAGCTGCGCTTTCGAGAAGAAGCACAGCTTCGCAAAACTTGAGCCTATGCTTCCGAAGCGAGTTTTGTTGCGAAGACACTCAGAAAGCACAGCCTCACAAAACTTTTAGGAGGACTTTATTCCATGGCGATTCAATTCGATGCTGCAAATCAGCTTTTTCACCTTCAGACCAAATCTATGAGCTATATCTTTCAATCGCTGCGCGGCTATCCGACCCATCTTTATTGGGGACGCAAGCTGAATGAAGCAAACCCGAACCGTTTGCTGGCTCGCGTAGAGAGAGCATCCTTTTCTCCCAATCCGGTCGCTGAGGACCGAACCATCTCACTTGATACGCTGCCGCAGGAATACCCGGGATACGGCACTTCTGACTTCCGAAACCCTGCATACTCCGTGCAGTTGTCCAATGGGACAACCGTAACGGAGCTTCAATATGTTTCACACCGCATCGTTTCCGGCAAACCGGCATTGGCCGGACTTCCCTCCGTTTACACGGAGAGTGCGGAAGAGGCTCAGACGTTAATGGTTACACTTGCCGATTCCACATCGGGTCTTGAGGTGGAGTTGTCTTATACGGTATTTGAAGCATTCGATGCAGTCATTCGTTCCACCCGAATTGTGAATGCAAGCGCTGAAGTGATGACGCTTCGCAGCGCTTTAAGCATGAGTGTAGATTTGCCGCATGACCGCTTTGATCTCCTGCAGCTTTCCGGAGCTTGGTCGCGTGAGCGTTACGTCCATCGCCGGGCGCTGACTCCTGGAACGCAATCGGTCGAGAGCCGCCGCGGTTCAAGCAGCCATATGAATAATCCGTTCTTCGCGCTTCTCTCCGAGGGCGCAACTGAGGATACAGGTGAAGTATTCGGTTTCAGCCTTGTGTACAGCGGAAGCTTCGTTGGCGGGGTTGAGGTTGACCAATTCCATACCTCCCGTGCGTATTTAGGCATTAATCCTTTTGATTTCAGCTGGCGTTTAGAGGCAGGAGAGTCCTTTCAAACTCCGGAGGCGGTTATGGTGTTCTCAGCAGCCGGTCTTGGCGGCATGTCGCATGTCTATCATGAGCTTTATCGTACACGCTTGTGCCGCGGCTCATTCCGGGATGCGGTTCGTCCGATACTTGTGAACAACTGGGAAGCGACGTATTTCAACTTTAATGCCGAGAAAATCGAGTCGATCGCACAAGCGGGAAGCGAGCTTGGCATCGAGCTGTTCGTTCTTGATGATGGATGGTTCGGAAAGCGCGACAGCGATAACAGCTCGCTTGGCGACTGGGTCGTTGATTATAAGAAACTGCCGAACGGCTTGAATGATCTGGCAGAGCGTGTGCGCAGCCATGGACTGCAATTCGGTCTGTGGTTTGAGCCTGAAATGGTGTCGCCTGACAGCGAACTGTATCGCGCTCACCCGGATTGGTGCCTGCATGTGCCTGGGTATCGCAGAACTGAAGGCAGGCAGCAGCTGATTCTGGATCTCTCCCGTGAGGATGTACAAACCTATATTGTTCAGTCGCTAAGTGAAATTCTGAACAGCGCCCCAATCACGTATGTGAAATGGGATATGAACCGGAACATGTCGGAGATCGGATCCGCGCTTCTGCCTGCTGAACGCCAGCGGGAAACGGCTCACCGCTACATGCTGGGGCTTTACAGCGTGCTGGAGCGGATTACGGCGGCCTTCCCTGAGATTCTGTTCGAAAGCTGCTCCGGCGGCGGCGGACGATTCGATCCGGGCATGCTTTACTACATGCCGCAGACGTGGACAAGCGATAATACGGATGCTGTCTCCAGACTGAAGATTCAATATGGAACAAGTATCGTTTATCCAATCAGCACAATGGGGGCTCATGTTTCAGCGGTGCCAAACCATCAGACAGGCAGAATAACGCCTCTTCGCACGCGCGGCGATGTAGCAATGTCCGGTAATTTTGGTTATGAGCTGGACTTGACGCAGTTCACGGAAGCGGATAAAGAAGAGGTTAAGCGCCAGGTTGCGCTTGTCAAAGAAGTCCGCGAGCTTGTGCAGTTCGGCACCTTCTACCGGCTGCTCAGCCCGTTCGAAGGAAACGAGACGGCTTGGATGTTTGTGTCGAAGGACCAGAAGGAAGTTTTCCTTGTGCATACGAGCGTTCTCAGTGAACCGAATGCTCCGCTTAGCCGGCTGCGGTTGAAGGGTCTTGATCCTAACCGCACTTACGAATGGATTGGGGAAGATCAAAGGATCGGCGGAGATGAGCTGATGTTTGCGGGTATTGCCAAAGACAGGCCGCATGGCGATTTTTCGAGTGTAAGCTACCGGTTCAGAGCCGTTTAGAATTCCGTATTCAAATGCCGTGTCCAGCTCCAAAACTTTGTGCCCCTGCCCGGTACAGCCGGAAGGACAACCTCATCAACTCTCGCATATGGTATAACGTATTCCATATTAGGGAGAGTGAGGCTGTGCAACATTTCATGGCGTGCTCGTTCATGGGGGTTTTGGGTTCTGTTCTTACGTTTTCGTTCGGAATGTGGCCGGAATCGCTAACCCTGCTGCTGGTTGCAATGGGGATCGATTATATTACAGGGGTTACGGCCGCGTTATCGGAGAAAAGGGGTCTGAACAGCGGCTTTGGCGCTTGGGGACTCGCCAAAAAAGGGATTATGCTGCTGGTTATTTTATTGGCTCATCGGATTGATATGCTCATGGAAATCAATAACCTGGCCATGGGCGGGGCGATCTATTTCTATATGGCTAATGAGCTAATCTCAATTACAGAAAATCTGGGCCGAATCGGTATTCCGATGCCGGATCGGCTGCGCCAGCTGATAGAAGTGCTTAAAAACAAAAAGTAAGGTCAAATCGTATAGCTCTCCTCATTGAAGGCCATCCTGAAAAGGGCGGCTTCTTCTTTTTTTTCAACTATTTCACCTTCCACCGTCATAGTCCGCCGAGCTGTTCAATGCTGGAGAACTGTGCACTTGCAACAGACTCTTTGCTAGTTTATAATGAGAACAAATGTTCCTATATAAAGAGTTGGATTTGGAGGGGGATTCATGGCCGTTGAAATTGGTTCTCAGCCGTCCGTTCAAATTGGCAAAGAGCTGGAGCTTGTGAAACGATATGTAATGCTGGGAATTGTCATTCGAATTCTGGATCACGATATTCGCATCGTCGGCTCGACGGCGACGAAGCTGCCCCGTCTGTATGAATCGATGCTCCGCGGTCTTCAGGACAGGGTATTGCTCGAGCTTGCGGATATGCGCAAACAGTTTCGGGAGTGCGGGATTCAGGTTAATGAGGCCAAGAGAAGTGCGGATGGATTGACCGCAACCTACCGCTGTCGGGGTTATGAGCATACTTTTTCGTTTCTTTGGACGTTTGTCAAAGCGGAAGCGGAACGGCTTCTGAAGGCGTATATGGTGAAGTAACGTTCATCGTTTTGTCAAAATAGCGAAAAAAGTTTACCTTTTTGCGCAGTTAAAGGTTGAGAATAGCGGCTGATCTTAGGTAATATAAGAAGTAGACATTTAATGATGAAGGGGAGCAATTGTAATGCACAAGTATGTTATGATCGTCTTATTCTTAGCCGCCTCCGTGTTGGGCGTCTACTTGCTGACCACTCAACTTCCAGGTAAACCTGTTGAGGAAGTAGTACCTGCTGACACAACATTAGTAAAGGTCGAAGCAAACAGTGATTTTACATTCGGTGAGAAGGAATACAAAGTTAAAGCAGGTAAAGTAAAACTGAAGCTCATTAATAAGAGCGGCGTTCACGGTCTTGCGATTCCTGATCTTGGCGTAGACCTTCAAGGTGACAAGTTGGAACAGGATCTTGAGCTGAAACCAGGCAAATATGATATGCACTGTGCGGTCATGTGCGGTACAGGTCACTTGGACATGAAGTCCGTTCTCATTGTAGAATAGCATAAACAAAAGGAGCCCTTGATGCGGCTCCTTTTTTTGAAATTAATCAGGGTATGGAATTGTGAGGCATTCAGTCGTAAGACCGTCTGCTGCTCCGGCTCTTCGCTATAATCAAATCGCAGATGAAGCCAAGAATGGCATAGCTTCCGATCGTTAATACATACATCCAGAAGACACTTACCTCATGTATATCCATAACGAGATCAGCGAACCAGCCAGGGACGCTAAACATGAAGAAAACGAAATTATGCGGATCATATCCTGTATAATTATACAAGCATAAAGCGACACCAATCAGTGTGGCGACAATGGTTACCGGATAACGCATACGTAACTCCCCTTTGCTGGAAGATTGCCGAGTAGCAGCAGCTTAGGTTATTATGTGACAAAAGGGTGCTTGTCATGCAATTATGTTCGCAGGGGAATGCATTCAACCATTATAAGGAATAAGGAGCGATTGATTGTTATGATTACGCATATCGTATTGTTTAAATTAAAAGACCGTTCAGAAGCAAGCGTAGCTCGTACAGCACAAGTGCTGAAGGATATGGAAGGCAAGATTGAAGAGCTTAAATTCCTGGAAGTCGGAGTCGATATTATTCATTCCGACCGTTCTTATGATATTGCCCTCGTTACCAAATTTGAATCCATGGAAGGGTTGAATGCTTACCAAATCCATCCGGTTCACAAAAAAGTGATCGAGCATATGTCTGAAGTCCGAGAGTCGTCCGTAAGCGTCGACTACGAAGTGTAAAAGGCGGGTAATTATGGGCGATGTATTTGAAATGATGACCTATTTATTGGTTATCATTTTCAGCTGTATTATTATGACTGTGTGGCTGAAGCGCAAGGCGCGTAAGAATAAACGGTAACACACGAGGCAGGGATATAATCGGATGTACTATGTAAACCGTGAACAATTATCAGCCAGACTTTCCGTGATTCCATCCATTGTGGAAGCACTGAAGACACTTGAAGCGCAGTGGGATGGAAGCCTTGTTCAAGCATTTGCACAAGAACGTGCCATCCATCTAGCGATTGAGACGGTTACCGATATCGGCAGCTGCATAATCGATGGGTTTATTATGCGGGATGCCAGCAGCTATGAGGATATCGTGGACATTATTGCAGGTGAACAGGTTTTTGCAGATGAGCTGCGAGAACCGCTGCTTAATCTCGTTCGTCTTCGCCGGCCGTTAGTTCAAGAATATTATGAATGGCCAAGAGGGGAACGGCACCCCGTTACAATCACTTTGCCTTCTGACTTAATGGCATTCAAGGCAGCAGTTGAACGGTATCTCCTTCAGGAGTTAGGAGCGTAAGTAAACACAGAAAGCGGCGATAAGGCAAATGCCTTTCGCCGCTTTCTGTGTTTTTCCGCCTTATCCGATTGATTTACGAAATAATGAAAATGCGTTACAATGACGCTAATATGCAATGGCCCATAGGACGAAGAAAATAGAGCCGTTGAACGCGCAGGGTGGTGATGGGCTTGGAACAACTAGGAGATCCTTTTGCGCAGAGAGAGCTGCCTGTGAAGCAGGAGGGGTCCACGCGTCATACTGTTCTTACGCTGCTGAAGACACAAGGGCAGTTGAATGCAGCTGAGCTGGCCAAACAGCTTCAACTTACGGAGATGGCCGTTCGGAGGCATTTGAGCACACTTGAACGCGATGGACTGATTACGCCGATCGTTATCCGTCAAGCAATCGGCAGACCGACGCACCGCTTTCAATTAACCGAACAAGCCGAGCATTTATTTCCGAAGAATTATCATGTGCTTGCCCTTGATCTTCTTGAAGAGCTCGAGGATGATCCGGAGACGGCAGCTTTGGTAGAACGTTTATTCGAAGGCCGGAAAAGAAAGCTGATTGAACGTTATGCTTATCGGATGGAAGGAAAGTCCTTGAGGGAGAAGATAACGGAGCTTGCTGTTATTCAGAATGACGGCGGCTATATGGTTCAGCTTCACGATGAAAACGACGCTTTTGTATTGAATGAATATAATTGTCCGATTGCCCAGGTTGCGAAGCGTTATCAGCACGCCTGTCAATGTGAGCTTACCTTGTTTGAGCATTTATTGGGTACTGGAGTGGAGCGGACGGAATGTTTGGCTAAGGGCGGCGAGAAATGCAGTTATCGAATATCCAATATTACGAATAACGGACAGACACGGGAGATTTAACCCGTGTTTTTTTGTTACCGGTTTTTCTTATTCGCAGATATTTCCGGTTGCCTGCGCTTATCTTGTGTCAAGTCAAGCCCATGCTGCTTATAATGACATTACGAATTGGGCATTCGTCTAGTGCTTAGGGATAAGTGAGGAGGGAAGACGAATGAGCAGCGTTTGGTTTCAGGCTGTGTTTGCCGCTGCGTTTGTGTTGCTTGTCGCCGGTATTTTGCTTTGGCTGCGTGCAGCTGATCGTAAGCTGGCTAGGCTCGTGCATACTGCGGAGAATATGGAGCGGCAGGCACATGCCGCATCGGCCCAGGTCACCGATTTTGTTCAGACGACAACAACGGTGATGCAGAACATTCAAGGCCAGCTGGACGGCGTCTCCAAGCTGATGGAAGCCACAAAGCGTATCGGGCAGTCGGCAGAAACTGTATCTTGTACTGTCAGCCGCTTATCGGATGCGATGGCCCAAACAGCAGATCGCCATATAGCCAAAGCCGGAGGCAAATATAAGCATCAAATTGCCGATGCCCTTGATTGGGCGGAAGTAGGGTATGCAGCCTGGCAATTTTGGCAAACGAAGCGCAAAGAAAACTCTCCTCCCGTATGTTCCGAGCATGACGAAGGGCACGATAATGAATGACTACAAACTTGAGGGAGCGATCATCATGGCAAAAAATAAAAACGCAAGAAACTTCCTGCTGGGGGCAATTGCTGGCGGTGTTGCCGGATCCGTCACAGCGCTGTTGTTAGCACCTAAAGCTGGCCGTGAGCTGCGCAAGGATATCGTCGTAAGCGCGCAGCAAGTCAGCGAGCGTACGGTTCATATTGCAGGTCAAGTAGGAGGCACAACAACGCGCATCGCCAAGCAAGTTAGTGAGAGTGCGACGGATTTTGCCGGAAAAGCCAAGGATACCGCCAGCAATGTTATCGACAGTGTTCGCAACTGGCGTTCACTGCGTAATGATGAGGAGCTGGATGATATTTCTGACGAAGCCGGTAATTTACTTGAAGCCGACTCTGTTGAAAGTGCACTGGAATCCGATGTAGATAAATCCGAACTGCAAACGGTCGGTTAATCCAAATGCCATCTTCTACGACTAAGAGCTTAGCTATTGCAAATTGCGCAATGGCTAAGCTCTTAGGTTTGTCAATTGGATTAATGGGATTCTGCTGTCTGCAGCGCAGCTTCCTGCTTCTCTTCCTTGGAGCGCTGTTTAAGCTTAATGGAGCCAAGGAAAACGGCAAGAATCGCACCGATCAGTATAAAGCCAAGACCGTATAAGAAGACGCTGTGCAAAGAATCGACAAGCGTCGATTTCAGGACCGGAACGATTTTATTAACCGCATCCGCAGGAATTTGCTTCAATGCTTCTTTATTTAATAAGGAATTATAGAGGGCTTGCGGATCCGTTTGAATAAGGCCTAACGTCTTTTCTTTGAAAGCTTGAGTTGCATCGCTTGAAGTAATGTCGTTGATTATCGGTGTCAATCTATTGCCAAGTTCACCGCTTGAGGTATGGTTCATAATAACCCCCAGGATCGTGATTCCGAATGTTCCTCCGATGGACCGGAAGAATTGACTGGAGGAAGTAACGACGCCCAGCTCCTCTTTCTTGAAGCTCTCCTGCAATATCAAGGTAAGCAGCGGCATAACCAGACCGATTCCGACACCCATTATAATCATGTACAACGAAGCCAATAAGCGTGTGGTGCCTTGATCCATGGTGGACAAGAGCAGGAAGCTGACGGCTGCAATAACCATCCCCGCGACCATTTGACGGCGCACCCCGATTTTATAAACGAACTGACCGCCGACAACACTTGCTGCAATTAGGGCAAGCATCATCGGCATCATGACCGTTCCGGAGGCGGAGGCGCTGATGCCTACGATTCCCTGCATGAACAGAGGCACGAAGACAACAGCTCCGAACATCCCGAGACTCATGAAGAAGCCGATTCCGTTAACTTTGGTGAAGGTTCCATTCTTGAACAGATGCATCGGCAGAATCGGTTCGCTTGTCCGGGATTCGATTCGAACGAATAATACTAAGGAAACGACGGCCAGAATGAACATTCCGATGATTTGCCAGGAAGCCCAAGGATAGTTTTTGCCGCCCAGAGATAGAGCGAGCAGTAAGCTTACTACCCCGACAATCATGGTGACGATACCTGCATAATCGATAGTGACGGCGCCACTTGACTTATGACGCGGCAATCCGGCTGCGATGAAGGCGAGAGCTGCGAATCCGACCGGAAGGTTAATGAAGAAGATCCAGTGCCAGTTGACGGAATCGACGATCCATCCCCCGATTTGCGGACCGATCACAGAGGAGAGACCGAAGATTGCGCCGAACATCCCCTGCCATTTGGCACGCTGCTTCCCGGTGAACAAATCCCCGATAATAATCATCGCCATCGGCATCATTACACCGCCGCCAATCCCTTGAATGCCGCGGAAGATGATCAGCTGCTCCATGGATTGAGCAACGCCGCACAGGGCGGAGCCGCCGATAAAGATAAGAATACCCAATACATAAATGAGCTTGCGTCCGAACAAATCCGCCAGTTTGCCGGCAATCGGAACAACGGTTGTCGATGTTAGCATATAAGCGGTTGTAACCCAAGTAATAAGACCGAGCCCGCCCATTTCGCCTACAATCTTCGGCATTGCTGTACCGACAATCGTATTATCCAGTGAAGCGAACAGCATCGCGATCATCAGGCCGGCAATGAGCATTCCCTTGTTCTTGAAGGACTCGTTCTGCGGCTCGGCATTCGCCGGGGCCTTCATTTGTTTTGCTGCCATTATGGTTCAACTCCTATTCAAAATTTGATGCAGCTAAGGCGATCTGTTCGAAGGCTTGAATGAATGGTTCCCTTTGAGCGGGTTCTAAGGTTAGCAGCAGCTTGCCGAAGATGTCCCTTGAGTTCGCGAGCACCTTCTCGAGCGCAAGAGCAGCCTTATCGGTCAAGAGCAGCAGTGTAACACGTCGGTCCTGCTCATCGGTTAATCTTCTGACGAAGCCGTGCTGGACAAGCCGGTCAATCATGACCGTAATTGCGCTTGGCTTTACTTCCATCCGCTCAGCAAGCAGGGAGGCGGTTGCCCGCTTCTCCTCCGAGATCAGCTTCAAAATATAGCACTGCGGACCGGTTAAGCCATCTTCGAGTTGTTCAGTAATTAAGGAAACGATTTTACGGTTCGTCGTACTCATCGCTCTTTGAAAGCGTTCGGCCTCTTGATTGGAGTTCTGCGGCAGATCTCCCGGCAGCTTCAACTATCATCCACCTCCATGTTGCAACTCCTTCATCAGTGAATAGTTTAAATGTAAATAGTTAAATTGTTTAACTAAATAATAAAATAAAAACCGTCTTCGTGTCAAGACGGTTCATAGATCATTTTTGATATAGGTCACTACTTGCTTAAGAATGCTCAGTCCGATGATTGGAGCGGTATTCGGTCGGTGATGAGCCGAAGGTTTTGCGGAACTGCTTGGAGAAATAAAGGGCATCGCTATAGCCAACCGATGAGGCAACCTGATCGATGGATAAATGAACCTGGCCGGTTAGGAGCTCCCTGGCCCGCTCCATTCTTACTTTGAGCAGAAATTGCATAGGCGACAGGCCGGTGTATTGCTTGAACATTTTGGATAAATGGGTTCGGTGGTAGCCCAGGCTCCTTGATAGATCATCAATTGCAATGGGTTTAGCGAATTGATAAGAGAGGTAGCGGACGGCTTGTTTAATCTGCCGCTCCATATCCGGAATAATCGTTAAGGAGTTGAAGGTCAATTTATCCGCATTAAGCTCACCGAATTCCTTAAGCAGAATACGAAGCAGCCCGCTTGCTTCCAAATCGGCGAGCTCAGGGAACGGGGTATGCTCAAGCGTCTGCTGCATCTTACGATAGAGGGGAATTAAAGCCCGATAATCGCTGCAGGCAATGATAGGATGAGCTGGGGAAATGCCGATACTGGCGAGTATCGGCCCTGCCATATGTCCTCTAAAAGCGACCCAGCGGTAATGCCAAGGGTCGGAATCATGTGCTTTGTACGTAAATAGCGTATCGGGAAAAATGACAAAGGTATCTCCCTTGGAGCATTCATATCGGGTACCGTCTGTTTCGAATATCCCATGGCCAGACATTACGGTGTGAATTAAATAATAATTATGAACGGCCGGCCCGATTTGATGATTCGGATGCGGTTTCCCTTCGCCGCTGAATAGAACGGATAATTCTCCGTGGCCAGGCTGTGTATTCGATCCAACATGAAACTTGAAATGGTCGATCTGCGGACTCATCTTCAATCGCACTTCCTTCCGCTGCTGAGCAATCGGCGCTCTATATTAAGCGTATAATATTAAACTACAAATGTCCATAACAATCATACTTTATTTCCTACTCTTAACAGGTGATTTTGCTCTATAGTTGAAATTGTTGAATACATTAATCCGCTTTCATAACTTATTTCTTAGGAGGAACCAAAGTGTCTAAGATTACCTTTCTTGGTGCGGGAAGCACAGTGTTTGCGAAAAATGTTCTAGGTGACTGCTTGAAGACGCCTGCCCTGCAAGGATTTGAGCTTGCACTCTTCGATATCAATCCAGAGCGTCTTGCTGATTCTGAGAGCATGCTCACGCATATTAAGAATACAAGCGGCAGCACCTGTGTGATAAAAGCCTATTCGGACCGCAAAGAAGCGCTCCGCGGGGCAAAATTCGTCGTAAATGCGATTCAAGTCGGCGGCTATGATCCGTGCACCATTACCGATTTTGAAATTCCGAAGAAATACGGTCTGCGCCAGACCATCGCCGATACGGTAGGCATTGGCGGTCTTTTCCGGAACCTTCGGACAATTCCGGTTATGCTTGATTTTGCCCGTGATATTCAAGAGGTTTGTCCCGATGCGTTATTCCTGAACTATACGAACCCGATGGCGGTTCTGACGAATGTGATGAACACTTACGGCGGAGTTAAGACTGTTGGCTTGTGCCACAGCGTTCAAGCCTGTGTCCGTGATCTGTTCAAGCATTTGGAGCTTGATGACACCGGGGTTAAATCCAAGATCGCAGGCATTAACCATATGGCTTGGCTGCTTGAGGTTTCGAAGGATGGCGTAGATTTGTATCCGGAAATCAAACGCCGCGCCCGTGAGAAGCAAAAAGAGAAACATCATGATATGGTCCGTTACGAAATGATGCTGAAATTCGGTTATTATATCACGGAATCCTCGGAGCATAATGCCGAGTATCATCCGTACTTCATTAAACGCAATTATCCGGAGCTTGTGGATCGGTTCAATATCCCGCTGGATGAGTATCCGCGCCGCTGCATCGAGCAGATCGGCAATTGGAAGAAGCTGAAGCAGGATCTCGTAAACAACCCTGAGCTGCATCATAAGCGTTCCCATGAATATGCGTCATATATCTTCGAAGCTATCGAGACGAATGTCCCGTTCAAAATCGGCGGTAACGTAATGAATACAGGCTTGATCACGAACTTGCCTCGTGAAGCCTGTGTCGAGGTATCCTGCCTTGTTGACCGCAATGGCGTAACGCCTACATTCGTCGGTGATTTGCCGCCGCAGCTGGCAGCGCTGAACCGGACGAATATCAATACACAGCTGCTTACGATCGAAGCAGCGATTACGGGCAAGCGCGAGCATATCTATCATGCGGCTATGCTTGATCCGCATACTTCAGCCGAGCTGTCCATGGATGATATCGTCGCGATGTGTGACGATCTGATTGAAGCTCATGGCGACTGGCTGCCTCAATACAGCTAATTCGAACGGATGGAAATTTATGCGCTTAAGCGAGGGGCTTTATGATAAGAGCCCTCGCTAAGCGTTTTTTTTGCGTTCTCCCAAGATTTACAAAACCATGTTTACTCTATGCCTGTCCCAGCTTGTACCTTGTCCCGTTTTGCGCTAAGATGTAGGTACGTTTTTTTAACAGCATTCATATTCTATTGAAGTCCAGCCAAAACGTACAAGAAAGCGGTGTGTCCGTGCAACAACCGATCGCAGTATTGGATTCTGGCGTAGGCGGTTTAACTGTCGTCAAGGAAGTCATGCGTCAGCTTCCCCGAGAAAAAATCATTTACTTCGGCGATACCGCCCGGACTCCTTACGGTCCGCGTCCTGCGGATGAAGTAACAAGGTTTACTCGGCAAATCGTTGACTATCTTATTCAATTTCGTCCGAAAATGATTGTAATAGCATGTAACACAGCAACAGCTGTCGCGCTCGAAGACATTCGTTCCAGGGTTGCGATTCCTGTCGTAGGCGTTATCCACCCCGGCGCAAGAGCGGCGAATGGGCGTACGCAAACCGGCATCGTCGGTGTCATAGGCACCGAAGGTACGATCCGCAGCGGTGCCTATGAATATGCACTTAAGCAGCTGTCGCCAAGTCTTGAAGTGATAAGTCTGGCGTGTCCGAAGTTTGTTCCGCTGGTCGAACAAGGGAATTTCCGATCCCCGGAAACCTATGAGGCGGTTCGATCCTCTCTGGCCCCCTTGAAGCAGCGCAGGCTGGATACCCTGATTCTTGGATGCACCCATTACCCATTCCTTGCCGATACCATCTCGGAAGTGATGGGGAGAGAAGTGGCATTAATAAGCTCGAATGATGAGACAGCCCGTGAGATTAGTACGATCTTACATGATCGTAACAAGCTTGCGCGCAATGAGGATTCACCGGTCCATCAATTTTTTTGCAGCGGGGAGCCCCGAATGTTCAAGACGATTGCGCAGCAGTGGCTTGGCGAACAGATTGAGCTTACACCCGTTGTCTGGCAGGTTCCCAAAATCGGATAGCCTACCGGCTGCCGCCCTAAAAAAAGCAGTTCATTCGTCCATTTTGACGAGGAACTGCTTTTTTTTGTTGACAAATATTCGCAGAGGTTATATGGTTAGTTACATGAGTAACTAACCAATGAGGTGGTGAGGAAAATGGTTTCTTTGATTGATGACAGCCGTCCGATATTCGTCCAGATCGCCCAGCGGATTGAGGACGATATTATAAATGGCGGATTAGCGGAAGAATCTCAAGTTCCTTCTACCAATGAATTCGCCGCCTTTTATCAAATTAACCCGGCAACAGCAGCTAAAGGCGTTAATTTGCTCGTGGATCAACAAATTTTGTATAAGAAGCGGGGGATTGGAATGTTTGTATCGACTGGTGCTCGCGAAATATTGGTGGAGAAAAGGAAAGAGCAGTTTTTCGAACAATACATTGTCACGATGATGAAGGAAGCACAGAGGCTTGGCATTACAGCAGACCAATTGGCTGACATGATCAGGAAGGGGGAGAAAGAATAATGACGAAGATTGTTGAAGTGAAAGGCTTGACCAAGACATTTGGGAATGTACATGCAGTAAGCGAGGTTACCTTCACACTCGAAGCCGACAAGATTTATGGGCTTTTGGGGAGGAACGGAGCGGGGAAAACGACCATCATGCACATATTGACCGCCCAACAATTCGCTACAAGCGGTGAGCTGAGCGTATTCGGTGAACACCCCTATGAGAATAATCTTGTTCTGAGTCAATTGTGCTTCATTAAGGAAAGTCAGAAATACCCGGATCACTTCCGTGTTATCGATGTGCTTAAAGTCGCTGCTGTCATTTATCCGAATTGGGATCAGCAGTTTGCTGAGCAGCTGCTCTTGGATTTCAGATTGCCGGTCAAACAAAGAGTAAAGAAATTATCCAGAGGGATGCTTTCTTCCGTGGGCATTATTATCGGACTCGCCAGCAGAGCGCCGCTCACCATCTTTGACGAACCCTACATTGGGCTTGATGCCGTAGCGCGAAGTTTATTCTATGACCGGCTGCTTGAAGACTATTCGCTGTATCCGCGTACGGTCTTATTGTCCACTCACCTTATTGATGAGGTAAGCCGGATTTTGGAGCATGTCATGGTGATTGACGGCGGGAAGCTCATTATGAATGAAGAGGCGGATGTTCTCCGGGGTTTGGGCTGCACGGTCGTCGGGTTAACGACAGCGGTTAATGCTTTTACAGCCGGCAGAGAAGTAATCAACCGTGAGCCTCTGGGCGCAATGGTGTCCGTTACCTTCATGGGCGAGTTGTCCCAGGCAGATCGAAGAGAAGCATCTGATCAGGGACTGCAGCTTATCCCCGTATCGATGCAGCAGCTGATTGTCCACTTAACAGGCGGCAAACATCAAGCGAAGGATGTGAATTCCAAATGAATCGGTTAAATGCGGTCTTGTATATGCAGTGGAGAGGTAAAGTCTTTTGGCTGCTGATGCCTTGGATTATTCTGGGCTCCAGCTTCGTCGTTAATATCATTGTGGGCTTGTTTATGGCTGAGAACAACGATAAATTTTATTCCGGCGGCATAACCTCGATTTTCATCTATATGTTAGTTATCGGCATCATTACCTTAACGCAGTCATTCCCGTTCGCCCTCGGTCTATCTGTACGAAGAACAGATTATTTTCTTGGGACGACGCTAACTGCCTTTATTGTGAGCGTGCTTACAGCAATCATATTAAGTCTACTGTCTTACCTGGAAGCCGATGTGACAAACGGGTGGGGGGTCCATCTTCATTTCTTCAAGCTTCCTTATTTGAATGACGGCTCTCTCTTTCAACAACTGGCGATCTATTTGATAGGGATGTTCCATATTTTCTTCTTGGGATTCGTGATTGCCAGTCTTCATCGGCGTCATGGGAAGACCGGGATGACTTTAGGCGCAATCATTGCGCTGGTAGCGGGTACCGTCGGAACCTTCTTAATCAATCGTTACGAGCTATGGGATAACATCTTTAATGTCCTGCGGGAGCTGACTGCATTCCAGATTGCAATTTGGTTGTTGCCACTAACCGTCTGCTATATGATTATCTCATTCTTATTTCTGCGCAGAGCGACGGTTTAGCGAAAGGTGGTATGACACCGGCAGCAGCTGCATAGCATGTGACTAGACCCTGCAGGGGGAAATTACGCTTGTAAAGCAAGTTTTCCATCGGAAAACTCAGGGCTTATGCGTCGGAGGAAGTTTCCATCGGAAGCTCAAGTTTATTCGTGAAAGGTTCGCTTCCATCGACAACTTTAAGCTTAAGCGTACAAGGCAAGTTTCCTGCGAGGAACTCAATTCATGCTTACGAAGATCGTTTTCCTTCGGAAAACTTTGAGGAGGTCACAAACATGCTTCCTTATGTTGTGCAGCCGGGAGATACGCTGCTTCGGATCGCCCGGAGGTTCGGGGTGAATGCTGCGTCGCTGCAAGCGGCTAATCCGCAGTTTATTGCTTCATCTCAGCTGCTTCCCGGCTTGCTCTTATTCATCCCGCCGCATGAAGCTGTTATGTACTGCGTTCAGCCGGAGGATTCACTTCTCCGGCTGACTTCCATTTTCTCCATTCCGCTTATGGATCTGCTTAAGGCTAATCCTTTTCTCGATCCGAAGAAACTTGTCCCCGGCCAGATGCTTTCCATTCCCGGGGGCCGCTATCACCGCATTATTGATCCTCGTGCCGAATATGGCTTCCGGGAGCTGGATGAGGATATAACGGTACTCGAGCATGAGTATCCGTTTCTACAGCGTATACAAATCGGCAGCAGTGTGATGGGGAAGCCAATTCACGCTCTTCGGCTGGGGGAGGGGCCCCGTAAAGTTCATGTTAACGCTGCGATGCATGCCAATGAATGGATTACTGCACCGCTGCTGATGACTTTTATAGAGGATGCCGCAAAAGCAGCCTCTATAGGATCACAGCTAGGCGGAATAGCGATAAGAGAGCTGCTGCAGCAGGTGACGGTCTGGCTCGTGCCGATGGTAAATCCGGACGGTGTCGAGCTGGTCCAAGAAGGGTTAAGACCTGATCATCCGCATTATACAGAGCTTTTTCAGTGGAACCGGCAGTCGCTTCGATTTACCAAATGGAAAGCAAATGCACGAGGCGTCGATTTGAATGACCAGTTCCCTGCCTTCTGGGAAGAGGAGGTGGCACGGCGCGCCGTTACAGGTCCAGGCCAGCGTGATTACCCGGGCGAAGCCCCGCTCACCGAACCGGAAGCAAGAGCACTGGCAGAATTCACTGCCGAGCAGCAGTTTGATCTGGTGATTGCCCTGCATACGCAGGGACAGGAGATTTATTGGAATTATCGGGGATATGAGCCGCCTGAAGCGGAACGAATTGCGGCGCAGCTTGGGCAGGCAAGCGGGTATAAGCCTGTGAAGCTCCGCGGCAGTGATGCGGGTTACAAGGACTGGTTTATTCATGAATTCCGCAGGCCGGGCTATACAGTTGAAGTAGGGCTGGGCATCAATCCGCTCCGGATTGACTCGTTCCCTGATTTATACGACGAGATTCGACCGCTTCTGCTTGCTGCCATGGAGGCAGTGATTCGCAAGTAATATTCTCCTTTGGAGCTGCGCGGCATTAATGGCCGATGCGGCTCTTTTTTGATCCTATGCTATAATTGGCGAAAAGGAGGTCGAGCAGCATGAGCAAACTACTTTCGCTCCGTCATTGGCGTTTCGTATTCGTTCGGATTTACCGCTTGCTTATTTCAAAGGAAGTCAAGACAATGGACAAGCTTCTCTATCTTGTACCGGTCCTTCTATACTGGGTGATGCCGGATGTGCTTCCTTTTCTGCCAATAGACGACATCGCAGTAACGATGATTGCAGCGGAGTTCTACACCCGCTATATGGAGAGAAAATACGGTACACATTTGCAATAGCGGGTTGAACATTGCCGGTGGTTTCTTTACAATAGAATGACGGATTGTTAGCATAGATTTTTTGATGGGGTATTCCAAATAAACGATAGGAGATGAATTCATTTGAATTGCAAAATAACACGTAATGCTGCAAAAGTCCTCCAAGAGGAAATTAACAACCCGGAGAACGAAGGAAAGTTTCTTCGTGTATTCATTACTCATTCCCATGGCGATCATGCCCATTATGGAATGAAAATGGACGATCCGGGCGCAAACGATGAAGTGGTTGAGACCGATAAAGGAATCAGCGTTATTTTGGAAAAGGGTATCGACCTGCTGGACGGCGTAAGAATCGATTATTTCTACGTACCGCAGGAAGGCTTTGCTATTTCCAATCCGACTAAAGGCAATCACGGCGACCACTAAGCAAGCAAGGCTGCAGCAGAAGGCGGAGCGGGGAGACTAACATGGCGAACGATATTCGGATATGTGACAAATGCAAGCATATGAAAATAAAAAGCATGCTGACTAAGCTGGAGAAAATAGCGCCAGGCACTGAGGTCAAGGTGGCGTGCAAATCTTATTGCGGCCCGTGCTCTCGGTTTGCTTTCATCTTCATTAATGGACGCTACATTACGGCGCCGACAGAAGACGAAGCCATCGAGAAAGCACGCAAATATGTAAAGAAATAAAACAAGCTGTTTCCAAAAGCAGGGCGATTGCTGCTTTCGGAACAGCTTGTTTTTTTGTTCGGATGATAACGGATGAGGCTCAGTATTTATTGAGATGGATAGACTGTTCAAGCGATTGGAGCATCAGTGTGCAGGCCACGGCTGTTGAGGAATCAGTGATGACGCCTTCGCTGCTGACCTTTGAACGAACAAACGGTACCATCAGCCTGCCATTCTCCACGATGCTGGCGGTCATCATCGTTAAAGTGAGAAGCAAAGAGGCATGAGCTTTGTCACCGCCCAGAGGGTTCGGCGACGCACTGATTACAGCAGTCGGTTTATGCACAAATTCGCCCGAGGACACGATCCAGTCCAGTGCGTTCTTGAGGACACCGGGCACGCCGTTTGCGTATTCTGGCGTACATAGGATCACCGCGTCGGCTAGCTTCAATTGTGCGCGCAGATCGCTTACCGCTGCATGCGGAAGGTCACCATCGCCATCAAGGTCCGGATTAAAATGAGGCAGATCACCAAGGCCATTATAGTCAGTGAAGCGAAAATGCCCAGGAGCCAGTGCAGCAATCCCCTGAAGCAGCGCCGAATTGGATGATTGCGCACGGAGACTTCCCGAGATAGTCAAAATGTTGATGAGATTCATTGGTTGATCCTCCTAAAGGTTTTTCGAAGGAAGCTCGCTACGGAAGAAAGGGCTAAGTTTCCGAAAGGAAGCTCGCTTCGGAAGAAAGGGCTAAGTTTCCGAAGGGAACTCACTACGGAAGAAAGGGCTAAGTTTCCGAAGGGAACTTCGCTACGGAAGAAAGGGCTAAGATTCCGAAAGGAAGCTCGCTACGGAAGAAGGGCTAAGTTTCCGAAGGGAACTTCGCTTCGGAAGTATGGGCTAAGATTCCGAAAGGAAGCTCGCTATGGAAGAAAGAGCTAAGCTCCGAAGGGAACTCGCTTCGGAAGTATAGGCTAAGATTCCGAAAGGAAGCTCGCTATGGAAGAAAGAGCTAAGCTCCGAAGGGAACTCGCTTCGGAAGTATAGGATAAGTTTTCCAAAGGGAACTCGCTTCGGAAGTATAGGCTAAGTTTTCCAAGGGAACTCGCTTCGCTATACTGGATTCTATACAGTTATAATGCTTGGTAAGTCTTACTTAGGCAGCTATACTGGATTTTTGCAGCTAATAGAGCTGAAATGGGAACGTGTGAGCTTATGTCAATATAGTAGACACAACTTTATGAAACCTGGAGTTGCTCGTAATAGCTTTTTTCGA
>NZ_JBHSOW010000031.1:0-8627 GCF_042656405.1 Paenibacillus solisilvae
GAAAAAAGCTATTACGAGCAACTCCAGGTTTCATAAAGTTGTGTCTACTATATTGACATAAGCTCATTTGGGGCGATTTAACTGTACGGAATGCAGTATAGAGGCGGCCTCAAGGGGATAGCACGTTTTTAACTGTACGAATTCCAGTATAGACCATAGGCCAAGGTGTATCAGGTATCTATTGCACCCCGCGCAGCTCCAGCGTGCGGTGGGCGACGATATGTATTGGCGATTCCAGATTTCTTGAACCCTATTCCAAGATTGAAATCCGTTTGCTTCACTCTTTGTTCCAAAAAAGCATCCGTTCGTGTCGTCGAAGCTCCGTATGAGTATCTTACAGGCAGCGGTGGATGAACAAAGAAAAATGGCTGTACAGTTCATGATGAACTGTACAGCCATTTATAAGCCGAGACAAACTAGGGCGGGCGTGACGTCATGATGGCAGCCCATTTGAGTCAGCCACTTCATAGGATGATCTTAGCTGTTTTTCTGCCAGGTTTTGATCAGCGATTGAGCATCCGTATTCAGAATCGCTTTGGCGCTGTCTTTAACGTATTTGCTTAAGGCTTTATTATTTAGGTGCTTTATAAAATCCTGCATGTGCTTAATCGCGTTATCCTGTTTTCCCTTATCAAGTTGATTCTGAACCTGCGCAAGATCATCGGTAAGCTGTAGGACCAAATCTCCGCGTAATTCTCCTGAATTAGTGAAACGGACGATCAACTTTTTCATAGAATTTACACTGGCTGCAACATTAAATTTGAAGGTCTTCTGCAGCTTGGCTCCTGAATAATCCTCCATTGTAACAGCGGCCGTTTTAACACCCAGATTTCCGGCCATGTCGATGTCGATACTTTTTGTCTGAGGATTAATCGGATATACTTTACCGTCAATGGTGATGGATGCGGATTTTACAGCTGATAAGCTGTCCCGCAGTTTGAAGGTTAAAGCCTTGTAATCTTCAAAGGATTGACCTTCTTTTAAAACAGTTCCGTTAGCAGAAAGAGTAAAGGAAGGTAAATCCTTAGCTCCTATCGTAATTCCCTTTGATACATTTCCTGACTTATCTACAGTCTTAATTGAGATGGAGTAGTCCGCGCCTGCTGTAATTCCAGAGATAACGGCCGTTTGAATTCCTTTATTAACTTCTAGGACGTTTCCAACCGGTTGTCCGCTGCTTAACAGGGAGATTTGCACCTTTTGTCCATCGATGTCATAAGGGCCATCCCAAAAGAGCTTCATGCTGTCATCGCCGCGAATGACCTGAACATTCTCTACCTCACCTGGAGCAACATGGTCCTCTACAGGCACAGGCGGAGGAGTAGGCGCAGTAAATACGGCAGGATCGCCGAAAGTGAACTTATCCAGGTTATACAGCCAATCCCCGCCTTTAAATAATAGGAAAACAATATGTTTGCCCGTTACAGGGGTTGTGACATCCGCCGAGAAAACCTTGAAATTCTGCCAGCCGCCCGTTCCTGTAACGGCACTGGTTGCAATAACAGGGCCATTCATGCTGTCAATTCTTACTTCTATCGTTCCTCCGCCTGTGTCGCTTGCTGCATTAACGTGAATTTTAGACGGGCTATTGCTTCCGAAGTCAATATAATTATACATGGCATAAGGTTTATTAGGGCCATATATTCCCGCGAGGTAGGTTTGTCCTCCGCCATTTTCTCCGCCGACAGCTACAGCACTGGTATAATTCTCAGCCTCCAGCTTGCCATAAGCGTCCCTTGCTTGACCCTTCACTGTCGAGAAGGTGAACCAATCCAAATTACAAGGGGAATCGCTTCCGTCTGTCCCGTGAAAAACGAGATACACATCATGAATACCCACCGCTTTGGTATCATCGATATTAGCCATGATGTCTACCCAGTTATCCCAATTTCCTAAAGCCGGAATTTCAATAACGCCTGCAGTCGGTCCGTCCAGGCTGTCCAGCTTCACTTCAATCGTGCCGCCTTGATTGCCGCTTGTGACATGAACGGCAGCACCGGCAGCGCCTGATCCAAAGTCAATTCCTTTATAAGAGGCATAAGCGTTGTTTTTAATGCCGTCCAAATATCCCCCTTCAGCATTCTTGCTAAGACCTGAGCTGCTGTCAAAATTTCCGGCCTTAAGTCTTGTGTACGCATCTGTTTTGGTAGGATCAGTTGTGGTGAATTTAAACCAGTTTAAGTTGAATAAATATTGATCGTTCGTTTTTGTGAAGACCAGATATACATCATGTTTTCCTGTTACAGTGCTTGGATTTCCCTGATCATCCTTAAGAACCGTAACGGCATCCGTATAATTATTCCATCCGCCTGTTCCCTCCACGTTCAAGGTGCCGACTTTTGCGCCATCCAGGGAATCAAGCCTTACTTCGATATTACCGCCGCCTGTTCCGCTTGCCGCTCTGGCAATAAATCCTACAGCACCGGTGGATCCAAAATCTACATTTTTATATGCCGCATACATGCCGGGCTGAATGCCGCCTAACTGCATGCTTCCTTCCGTACTGTCCTCCATAACAAATCCGGTACCGATATTATACTTTTCGGCTTCTATTTTTTTGAAAGGATCTTTAACCGCATATTGTAAAGCGACATCCTGCGATTCCAAAACAGTCAGAGCTTCAACCGCACTGGAGGATGACCAGGATTCATAGGTTCCGGCAAGCAGCTGCCCTGCCCAGTTTCCATCCACGATATGTTCAGCATTTCGGTTGTTCCATGCCATTTCAGTATTGAAGGCAAGCCAGCTGTTAAAGTCGCCGCTGAACTGCTCGTATGCACTTTCGCTTCTCTCGCTTAAAGCATCTTGAAGATAGGCCAGATTGCGGATTAATATCGTTTTACCGCCCTTTAAGTCTCCGTTTGGCCCTTCATAGTTCAACAATTTGTTGGCGTCAACCAAATGATTTTTGGTAAAGCTGGCAGCCTTCACTGCATCATCCAGATATACGGTGCTTCCAGTTAATTGATACAGTCCTACTGCCGCACCTATGAAAGTACCCTGGTTGTAATGAGTGGCGTCAGGGACAGCGCCTCTTTCAAGCTCAATGCGGTCGAATACTTTTCCGTTGCCGTCCGTAAGCATGGTCTTGCCCCATTTGTAGATACGGGTAGCGGCATCTAAATAATGATCATCCTGAGTGATGTTATAAATAAACACAGCTGCTTCGGCTGCCGGGAAATTAATGCAGGCATTCTTGGTGTTATGCTCGCTATTCAACCACCAGATGCCGCCATTTGCAAACTCGTCGTCCCATTGCGTGTTGTAGACAAAGTCAAAATAATATTTGGCCTTATCCAAATATCGTTGTTCTTTGGTGATTTCATAGGCTCTTGCGCTCGCCATTGCCCACCACATGATGTCATCATTGAAATGATTGTTTGTCCAATCCTCTCCATACTTGGCTACAGTACCATCGAAGATATCGTCGATCTGCGTTCTAAGCTTTGCTTTCAAGCTGGCATCAGTTGTATGAACATACGCATCCATGACCATTTCCCAAAGCTCCGCTTCCACCCAGAAGCCTTGATAGTTGTTGCCGTGATTGGAATTCGTCCAAAAATACTTTGCGCTGCTATCCCAAAACTTTGCGTTAAATGCCTCTATGGCCGTGTCTGCATCCGATGAACTAAACGCATTTGCTTTTGCAGCTCCAATGGCAGACGCTGAAGTGAAGATTAAGGAGCAAGCCATAGTTAACACTACAAACTTAGATGGTTTCGTTTTTTTAAGCACGTAATATGACCTCCATTGCAATATGAATTTAGAATTAAAGGGGGAATTAAGAGGTAATGCCGAGAGATTGGCCGCTGGAAAATCTTCGTCAAACATTCCGGTAATCGGTTAAGGCGGTAAAGCATTGACCGTGTTCATAGAAGGTTCTCTCCCTTCAATTATTCACTGGTTGCGCCGCATAGCTGCCTTTCGAATATATGCACATAAAACGCTTTCATTTATACTATAATATTATACTAATTTAATTTCAATATATAAATTAAACTGATATAGTATGTCATTATATTATTTGAATATAGAAGCATGCCGCAGCAGTCATCGAACAGCTGCCATCAGTCGTATGAAATAGAAATTCGCAATCCGTCTGCGAACGGGAGGCGGGGAGCGGGAACCATTAAAGGCAATATGCGGATATTCGCCGTAGTCCGGCAAACCCGCCGCAATCCGGCATATTCGCCGTAGTCCGGCAAACCCGTCGTAGTCCGGCATATTCGCCGTAGTCCGGCATATTCGCCGCAATCCGGCAAACCCGCCGTAGTCCGGCATATTCGCCGCAATCCGGCATACCCGCCGTAGTCCGGCATATTCGCCGTAGTCCGGCAAACCCGCCGCAATCGGGCATCCCCGCCGTAATCGGGTATACCATCGCAAATCCGGCATGCCCCAAACAAATTAAAACTCCTTTCTCCGTTCATAACTGCTTCCTCTTCATCTATACTGTAAAAATCCAGTTATATAGAGTGGATAGGCTTCTTAGCTCGTCTATACTGGAAATAACCAGTTATAATAAAGAAAATGTGCGCATCAGTAGCATTTTTGGATATTTAGCTGTACGAAATCCAGTATAGAAAGAGAAATGGCAAGTAAATGAGTATTTAGCTGTATGAAATCCAGTATAGCTCTCAACTTGAATTGAAGATCGGCTGCGATTACTCCCATTTCTCCAAGGACTTCAAGCTTTCGTTAGGTATTACTCCGGTTCATTACTGTAAATGGGTAAAGCAGAGCGCTGCCAAGCTTCACGGGGCGCAGGATGTCGTATTTTTATAAGACGGGCCATGACGGAACATGCTAAAGTAGCTTTAGTAATCCAATGAACACCACATTCAAGGAGGAATTTCGGAATGATTACGAAAATTGCAACGGCTGCCGTATATAATGAAGATCAGCAGAAGGCGAAAACGTTCTGGGTAGAGAAGGTCGGGTTTGAGCTTGTCCGTGAAACCCCAATGGGTCCGGCCGGAGCTTGGATCGAAGTGGCTCCGAAAGGGGCGGCGTCCGCGCTTGTCCTGTACCCGCGGGCCATGATGAAGGGCTGGGAAACGATGAAGCCGTCGATTGTGTTCGAATGTGAGGATATTGCCGGGACTTACGAGCGCATGAAGAACAACGGCGTGAAATTCGAAGCTGAACCGCAGCAAATGCAGTGGGGCACTTTTGCTCAATTTTATGACGAAGACGGAAATATGTTCTTGATTAAGGGCTAATTGAAATTGCAGCGGCCTGCTGCTGCTCAAGTCTATCGAACCCGTTCATCTGCCTAACGTTAGGGCGGCTGGAGCGGGATCTCAAATAAACGAAGGCAACCGCTGTGAGCAGCGATTGTCTTTTTTGGCGGCCTAACGATTGCCTGGAATCCGCTCGCCCGATATTGAGATTGTGGTCTTTTTGTGCTATCTATTATCCAACTGCTTTTTTGGTAAGATGTAGATCTTGGAGGAATGAAGCGTGCAATTATTCTCAATGAAATCAGTGATTCATGGAACAAATCGAATGGAAGAGTGGCTGGAGGAGAATTACGTCTCTTTCGGCTGGCCGGAGCTCTGCGATCTGGAAGGTGTGAGCAAGGAAGAAGCAGTCAATCAATTATCTCAGCCGGGTAAGGCGCAGGGGCGGCTGTTAGATGAACTCGCGGAAGAAGTTTACGCTTTCGTCTATGCGATGCAGGACGGGGATTATCTGTTGGTTGCTGAGGAGGATCGGGTCCATCTCGGCAATCTTGGAGACTATTATTATGTGGATCAAGCTGAGGCTGCTGAGGATGATAAGTGCCATCGGCGGGGCGTTACCTGGCTCCAAAGCCGCCCGAGGACGGAATTACATGAGGAGCTGCAGCGATTTCTTGAGCATGAGGCGGCGATTGGACAATTCGAGCGCCCGGTTACTCATGAGCAGCTGGAGTGGCTGCTGTCTGGAGCGGCGGATGTTTCACGGACTGCGGGACTCGTGGATGTCAAGACGATAGAAGAAGCATTGGACATTTTGAAGCAAGCGATGCGAAGCGATGATGCGGCTCGCAGGGAGCGGGCTGCTGCTGCGATTTTGCAATTTGCGAAGTAACGGGGAGTGTAATCGAAGGGGGAGATCCTCTCATCATGGCCATCATTGAAATTCAAGAGGACGAGTGGATGGGACTTGTTCGGATTGGGGACGGAAAGGATGCGATACTCTTTTCCAGCCCATTCTGCGGTACCTGTAAAGTGGCTGAACGAATGCTGGAGGTAGTTGAGGCTTCGAATGTCCCGGTAACCATTTATAAAATGAATATTAACTACGCTCCCAAGCTCCGTAATGCCTGGAAAATCTCCAGCATTCCATGCCTGGTGCTGCTGCGGAACGGTGAACCGGTCAGGTACGAGTATGCGATGCGGTCGGTTCATTATTTGTATGATATCATGAGAGTGTGACCTATCGGTTAAGTTCACTGCGCAGAAACGGATATCGTCGCCTGCGTGGAGATTGACGCCATGCGATCCTAGGATTAAAGTTAAGGATATAACCGCTCGTCAGCAGCCAGACCATGGAATGATTACTAGGAAAGCACAGTACAGGCCTTCCCTTCCTTCAGCGGTTGTTTGGCGATCATATAGGAGGGTAATTGTTGAGTGAGACCTTTCACAATCAAATTAATCGTCTAGTTTCATCAATTGCATCCAGTTATAGGGAGAGCCCGATAACCCCCTCGCTGGACTGCTCGCTGCTCCCTAACCGCAACCGGATTATTGAGAGCATTCATCTCTTCCGCGATCTGCTTTTTCCAGGCTATTTTGGGAAGCAGAATTTGACGGATGCCACGATGGAATATCAGATTGGCGATGTTCTGATTCAGATCCACGAGAAGCTGTCGGAGCAGATCAGCCGTGTCTTACGTTTTCGGGATGACTGCAATTTGGAAGTATCTGTCCAGATCGAGAAGAAGACGGATGAAATTATTTATCAACTGTTGAGCAAAATACCGGAGCTTCGCGATATTCTCGCCACCGATGTACAAGCTGCTTTCGAGGGAGATCCTGCGGCGAATGATATCAGTGAAATTATTTTCTCCTATCCCGGCCTGTTCGCGGTGGGGATCTACCGTGTTGCGCATGAGCTGCATCTGCTCTCCGTGCCGCTGATCCCAAGAATTATGACGGAGTACGCACATAGTATTACAGGCATCGATATTCATGCGGGCGCGACGATTGGGCATTCCTTTTTCATTGATCACGGAACCGGTGTTGTAATCGGAGAAACGACGGTTATCGGGAATCGGGTGAAAATTTATCATGGAGTGACGCTCGGGGCATTGTCTACGCGGGGCGGTCAAACGCTGTCTGGCGTGAAGCGCCATCCTACACTGGAGGATGAGGTGACTGTGTATTCCGGAGCATCCATTCTGGGCGGCGAGACCGTCATTGGCCAGGGTGTCGTCATTGGCAGCAATGCTTTTGTCTCTAAATCCGTGCCTGCAGGGGCCAAAGTAACGGTGAAAAATCCGGAACTGATCATTAAAGGCCAAGCGCCGCAAGAGTTCCCGCAAGAGGTAACGATTGATTGGATGATTTAAACCGGACGAACCACAACAAGCTATTACCCGGGATTGCAGGTCACACATTCGAAATAAAGGAGTGAAAGCAATGAAATACCGTAGATTGGGCAAGACGGAAATGAATGTATCGGTGATTGGAATCGGAACCTGGCAGTTCGGGGGAGAATGGGGAAGACAGTATTCGCAGGATGAAGCCGATGCCATACTCGACAAAGGCAGGGAGCTGGGCATTAATTTGATTGATACAGCGGAATGCTACGGCGATCACTTGTCCGAGTCGTTTATTGGCAGCTACATCGCAAGGCGCAATCGTGAAGACTGGATTATCGCCACGAAGTTCGGGCATCATTTCCATGAGAATTTCTCGCGTACAGCCTTATTTGCGCCTCAGGACGTCGTGAAGCAGCTGGATGCGTCACTGAAAGCGCTCAAAACCGATTATGTCGATCTCTATCAATTCCATTCCGGTCCTGATCAAGTGTTCGATAACGACGATTTATGGACAACCTTGGATAAGCTGAAGCAAGCAGGGAAAATCCGCCATCTGGGAACGTCTATTGGAAGCAACGACAATCTGCATCAGACAGATGCATCAGCGAAAGTGAACTCGAGTGTCATTCAGGTCGTGTATAACCGGCTCGACCGCGTCCCGGAGGAGAGAGTATTCCCATCCTGCGAGCGTCAGGATCTGGGCGTCTTAGCGCGTGTCCCGCTCGCCAGCGGCTACCTCAGCGGCAAATACAAGCCAGGGGCTACCTTCGGGAGCACGGATGTCCGTCATCATCATGATGCACAGGCTACGTTGCGCAAGCTGGAGGAAGTGGAACAAATCAAGCAGACAGAAGTGCCGCCGGGGGTCGATATGGCCAGCTGGGCACTGGCTTGGTGCCTGAAGCATCCTGCGGTAACGTCCGTTATTCCAGGCTGCAAGGATCCGGAGCAGGTTACGGCAAATGCTAAAGCAGCGGAGCTGCTCGGGTAAGCAGCTGTCCCGTCCCAGCCAGCAATATCAGAAAGGGCTGTCCCAAAAGTCATCGAAGATGACCGAGGGATTGCCCCTTGGTATTTTTAAACCAAAAAGAAA
>NZ_JBHSOW010000032.1:0-203872 GCF_042656405.1 Paenibacillus solisilvae
AGGTTCGAGGTGGAAGTGCAGCAATGCATGCAGCTGACGAATACTAATCGGTCGAGGGCTTATCCTACTTATATCTTTATTACAGCTAAGGAATTCATCTTATGTTCGTATTCAGTTTTCAAGGTGTATGTTCATAGTTGATCATTGACGCGGGGTGGAGCAGCCCGGTAGCTCGTCGGGCTCATAACCCGAAGGCCGCAGGTTCAAATCCTGCCCCCGCAACCAATTATTACACGCAGAATATTAAAGTGGAGCTGTGGTGTAGTGGCCCAACATGCCTGCCTGTCACGCAGGAGACCGCGGGTTCGAATCCCGTCAGCTCCGCCATTACAAAACAAAAAAGGTTAATTGCCATTATAACTTGCCGGTGTAGCTCAGTTGGTAGAGCAACTGACTTGTAATCAGTAGGTCGGGGGTTCGAATCCTCTCGCCGGCACCATTTAAAAATTTCACCCCATCCTCAGGATGGGGTTTTTCTTGTTGTTGGTTGGTATTAACTTCCGCGGACGTTACCTACAGATGAGATAAAAAGGAAAATAATCGTATTATGTCGAATGGATAATTAGATGTATTGAAATCATATCCTATTGTACGCCGCATTCATGAATATCTGGCGAGAAATGATAAGGTTAAGCTCACTTCATTAAATAGGAGAGTTTAGGAATGGTAAGGAGAGAGCGGACCGTATGCGGAAATTAATATTTGTACTTGGCGGAGCAGGAGCGGGGAAAACAACGGTAGCCAAAGCATTTGCTGCTGCGCGTGGGGCTGCTTTCTTCGATATGGACACGCTGCTAAGACCTGCAGCAGCGGCGATTATGAGCCAGGCAGGGCTGGATCCTGAGGATCGCGACTCAGCTGAATACAAGCGGTTATGTCGAGATCTGGGTTATCGGATAACGATGGACGCAGCCTTGGAGAATATAGCTATCGGTACGGATGCACTGGTTGTGGGGCCATTTACGAAAGAAACAAAGGACCGGTATTGGCTGGAGAGAGAGCTGTCGAGTATCGGCGCGTCTCCGGAAACGGTTGATGTGAAGGTTATTATCGTCCATTTACAAGATGAGCTGATGTATCGGCAGCGAATCGAAGCAAGAGGTTCGGCTCTGGATAAGTGGAAGCTGGAAAATTGGGAAACGTTCCGTCATTCACTCGCACCTCGGAAGATTGAATGGAATATCGATGCTGCATCCATATTATTTTATGATAACTCTGCAGTGATGTCTGATCATGATCTCGCACGATTAGAGCGGTTTGTTTATGGTGAATCCTAGCTCTATGCATCAGATATAAGGGTTGTTAGAAGTATCATGAACTTGCTTACATACCGTTGTCCCGGATTGTCGAGTAGATGATTCGTCATGCTAACGCAATAAGCTTGGATCAGGCAGAGCCAAGCTGTATGTTTAGGAGGACTAACCGATGTTTGACCCGACTGTATTTGATAATTTAAAAGTAGCGATCGAGAATCAGATCTATGATTTGGATAACCTGACGGGGCAGATTCTCGTGACGAATCGGATAGACCGGATGGAGCTATCCGTCATGTCGAGGTTTTTTGCGCTGCAATTCACGTTAACGGAAAGGAAAGAGGTTACGGCCGAGATTAGGTTGGAGGCTTCTCTTAAAGATTTGGCTGCGGAGATATTGGAGCAGTCGAGTGAACCGCCTGCATGCACGCTTAGCTTACGCTTTCATAAGCAAATCGATGATGTTGCGAAACAGTGCAAAGAAATCGAGGAAATCATTCAGAAGATCTGGCAGCCTGAGGTATCACTGAAGCAAACGCTCAGTTTCAGTTATGGTCAAAACCCGGTTGTTTATGAGAATACGATTGAAGTTGGATTTAATCGCAAGATTAGTGAAGAGCAAATGGGCGATATTCCTGAGCTGATTGATCATATGCTGCTGACGCTCAATGAGCTTGCCTAGAATAAAGGAGTGGAGCAAAACGTGGCTGTCTATAATAAGTTAGTGCGTGACTTGATACCGGCCATTATACAACATCAAGGACATTCGTATCGTTCACGAATTCTTGATCCAAGTGAATATAAGGAAGCACTCGAAAAGAAGCTTCAAGAAGAGATTGAGGTGGATTAAGCTTCATTGCGGTTTGAATCCTATTAAAGGGGAGAGATAAGTAATGAACCTGAATGTAGTATTCGAGCAGTTCCCGGTGCTGGAGTCGGGTGAAATCGTGCTGATGAAGATTGAGGACAGCCATCTGGATGCGATGTATGAGATATACAGCAACAGCCATGTGTTTCATTTTTGCGGGATTATCCCTATGCGCAACAAGGTTTCAATTGCTAAGATGATCGGAAATTTTGAACGGGATTATAACAAGCGTACAAAAATAAAGTGGGGTATTTTTCTCAAGAACAGTGGGGAAAGTCCGATTGGTATCATCGAAGCGTTTGGCTTTGATCAAAAAATCAATATGGTGACGATTGGCTATTTTTTGGCTGAATTGCATTGGGGTAAAGGGATCGCTGCAAAAGCGGTAAGTGCGGTGGTGAAGTATTTCTTCGAGGAAGTCGGCATTAATCGGATTCAGGCGGAAGTCATGCTGCTCAATGAACGCTCCAAGCGCGTGCTGATGAAGAATGGCTTTGTCCATGAAGGAACGATACGGCAAGCGGCACTGTGGACAGGGAAAGGAATTATTGATTTGGACTTATTTAGTATTCTTAGAGCGGATTATTCGAATTGATATGATGAAACCATTATGTTCATTAGGAGATCGGTAAGTGGATATTCCAATTAAAGTATTGTTCGTATGCAGCCGTAATAAATGGAGAAGCCTTACTGCGGAGAAGATTTTCTCTGGCTATGAAGGGCTGGATGTGAGGTCAGCGGGTACAGAGGAAGCGGCTAGAATCAAAATCACTGGCGGTCATGTCGGCTGGGCTGACGTTATATTTGCAATGGAAAAGAAGCACGTTCGGCGAATGAAGGAGAAGTTTCAGGAGATGCTCCCTGGAAAACAGGTAATCTGTCTGGATATCCCGGACGATTATAAGTTCATGGATGAAGAGCTTATCGAAATTCTGAAGGGGAGAGTTTCGGAGTATTTGGAGATTGATCTATGAAAAGAGCCGGATAAACGGACGAATATGGAGTGATTCCAAGGCTGCTGAGGAAGAAGATCGCTAGATGACTGAAAGAGCGGCGCTTGACAACCGAAAAATAATTATGTCATAATGAGTTTATCGAAATGACTTATTTGATTTACGACATTAAACCTACTCAGACAGGTGATAACGATGAGCGAACCGCTCGAGAACGGGTCCAATTATACAGCAAACAAATACAGAACGCCGGATGGGGCACCTGCAGATATCGTGATTTTCACGATTACGTCGAAAGAGAGGAACGCAGCAAAGAAATCACTCCCTCAACGTGAGCTGCAGGTGCTGCTCATTCAGCGGAAGCTGTGGCCCTTTGAGGGACAGTGGGCACTGCCGGGAGGCTTTTGTAAAGAGTCAGAGACAATGTACGATTGCGCGAAACGTGAACTGGCTGAAGAGACCGGGGTAGCAGATGTGCATATGGAGTATTTTAACGTGTACAGTGAGCCGGGACGCGACCCCAGGGGATGGATGATCTCGCATACGTTCTTTGCACTTGTGAATGAATCGCTTCTTCTGAATCGCAGAGCGGCAGACGATGCGGCAGATGTTCGTTTGTTCACTGTGGAAAAAGCCCTTAAGATGGATTTGGCGTTTGACCATGAGCTTGTGATTAAGGATGCGCTGAATCGGATTCAGCACAAAATGCTCACTACAACGATCGCCAGGGAGTTTTTGCCGCAGGAGTTCACGATCAGCGAGCTCTATCAGGTGATTCAGACGGTCATGCCCGGGTTCGAGGAGCGTAATTTTGTTCGTAAAATTACATCAACGCAGAGCCGCAAGGGAATCATAGAGGAAGTGCGGGATCTTCATGGGGATCTGAAAATGTCCAACCGGTACTCTCAACGTGCTGCGCAGTTGTACCGATTTAATGATTATGTGCCTCAGCTGTCCATCTACAGCTAGGCTTTATTTTTACCGTATTGATATTGTCATATTGAGGTTATGGGTAGCGGTTTAAATTGAACCATTCATACTGGGGAGGTTATCTAAAATGAAAGCATTGATCGTGATTGATTATACGGTTGATTTTGTCGTCGGGAAGCTGCCCTGCGGACAGCCTGGAGTCGATATTGAAGGACGGATTGCCGCAATCACACAGAAATTCATAGAGGACGGCGATTTTGTAGTCATGGCTGTAGATCTGCATGAGGAATCGAATGTGCACCATCCTGAACATAAGCTGTTCCCTCCGCATAATATTCGGGGGACAGAGGGAAGGCAATTGTACGGGAAGCTGAGGAACGTTCATGAAAGCAACCGGGAGCGAATTTATTGGATGGATAAAACCCGGTACAGTGCATTTTGCGGAACAGATTTGGAGCTGCGGCTAAGAGAGCTCGGGATTACGGAGCTTCATTTGATCGGTGTTTGTACAGATATATGCGTTCTTCATACGGCTGTCGATGCTTACAACAAAGGGTATCAAATTCATGTACACGAGGATGCAGCTGCAAGTTTCAAATCCGGCGGGGCATACGTGGGCGCTATCCCATTTTACCAATTCACTGGGTGCAGCGGTTGTCACAGGCTATTAAGTGGAACGCTATTCAGACATAACGGGAGAAGGACGTGCTCAGATGAACAGCTTGATCTACGACAATTTAACGCTCCATACGGATAAATATCAAATCAATATGATGTACGCGCACTGGGTGCAGGGAACTTTGAACGATAAAGCCGTGTTTGAGGCGTATTTTCGGAAATTACCTTTTGGCGGCGGGTATGCGGTATTCGCAGGAATCGAGAGGATCGTGCATTATGTGCAGCATCTTCGGTTCGGCGATGAGGAAATCAACTATCTGCGCGAGCAGGAGGAGAATTATCAAGAAGAGTTCCTGGAGGAGCTGCGCAAATTCCGTTTCACCGGCAATCTGCATGCGATGAAGGAAGGAACGCTTGTATTTGCAAACGAACCTCTGATCCGGGTGGAGGCGCGGGTATTCGAAGCGCAGCTGATTGAGACGGCGCTGCTCAACGTGATGAATTTTCAAACGTTAATTGCAACCAAAGCATCACGTGTGAAGCAGGCTGCAGGGGAAGACATTCTGATGGAGTTCGGTACCAGGCGGGCGCAAGAAGCGGATGCTGCAATTTGGGGCGCAAGAGCAGCTTACATCTCCGGTTTCCATGCTACGTCCAATATGCGCGCAGGTATGCTGTTCGGCATTCCGACCAAAGGAACGCATGCGCATGCCTGGATTCAGGGACATGACACGGAGGAGGAAGCATTCCGCCGGTATGCAGAGGCGCTTCCCAATCAGGTGACGCTTCTGGTGGACACGTACAATACACTCAAAAGCGGTGTCCCTAATGCGATTCGAATCGCACATGAGCTGAAGAAGCAAGGGAAGAAGTTGAATGCAATCCGGCTTGACAGCGGTGACCTTGCGTATCTATCGCAGCGTGCGCGTCAGATGCTCGACGATGCGGGATTGAACGGCGTACAGATTATGGCTTCGAATGACCTGGATGAAAACATTATAGTTAACTTGAAGGCGCAGGGGGCGCGGATTGATTCGTGGGGTGTGGGGACACAGCTCATTACAGCTGCAGACCAGCCGGCACTGGGCGGTGTCTATAAGCTGGTTGCCCGCGAGAGGAAAGGGGAGTACCTGCCTGTTATTAAAGTTTCGGGTAACCCGGAGAAAATGACGAATCCCGGCTTCAAGGATGTATACCGGATCGTTAATAAGGAAACAGGGCGGGCGGAAGCGGATTACATTACGCTCCGTGAGGAAGAGGACGTAAAGAGAGAGGAGCGGATTAAGCTCTTCGATCCTGTGCATCCGTACATTCATAAATTTATTGATCATTACGAAGCCATTCCGCTGCTGCATCCCATATTCTCAGATGGTGAGCTTGTTTATGAGCTGCCGGAACTTCAGTCGATTCGATCCTATCATGAGAAGCAGCTTCAGCTGTTCTGGCCGCAGTATCTGCGTAAGCTGAATCCGGAAGGCTACCGGGTTAATCTGAGCATGAAGGCTTGGCAGCTGAAGATGGACCTGATCCATCAGCATCAAGAATAAGCGGCGAGTACTCCGGGGGAGGGGATTATGATGAATCTAAGCCTATATAACCGGATAAAAGGCGGTATCTTTGGCCTTGCTGTCGGGGATGCGCTTGGCGGTACGACGGAATTCATGACGAAACGTGAAAATGAAGCGAAACACGGCTATCTGACTGAAATGATCGGCGGCGGTGTCTGGAACCTGGAGCCTGGCGAGGTCACGGATGATACGAGGATGACGATATGCGTTGCGGAAGGGATATTGCAGCAGCCGGAGGCTCCGATGAACGCCATTGGCGAGAAGTTCTTGACGTGGTATCACTCCAAGCCGAAGGATATTGGGAATATCATTAGAGCGGTGTTCCAGTCCTATGCAGGTGACTGGTTTGAAGCGGCAATCCGGGTTCATGAGCGAATGGGGCAAAGCGCAGGCAATGGAACGTTGATGCGCTGCCTTCCGGCAGGCTTATGTTACTCGGACTTAGCGGACATAGAGAAGATGTCCCGAATGCAGTCGAGGATGACGCATTATGATAACCGGTGTGATGAGGCGTGTATCATCTATAACCGCATTGTATACAGGGTATTGAATGATGAGAATCTTCGGGATGCGATTGAAGCGGAAGTTAAACCTACCGCGTACGCAGGGATACTTATGGGTGAGCCGGACTGTGAGCCGAGCGGCTTCGTTGTCGATACGTTTCGCTGGGTCATCCATTTGCTATGGCATGCCGGTTCATTTGAGGAAGTCGTTCAGCAAGCAGCTAATGCCGGAGGCGACTCGGACACGATCGGAGCCATTGCCGGGGGGCTTGCCGGTGTGTATTACGGGTTCGATAGCATACCAGAGCGATATAAGTCATCCATTCTTATCCGAAGTCAGCTCGATGATGTATGTACCCGAATCTACGAATTCCGTGAGAGCCTGATTTAAAAAAGGAGCCGCAGCTTATGACTATTTGGTCGTAAGCTTGCGGTTTTTTTGGCGTAATTGCAGCTGCTGAAGGGAAACCACCGGAAAATGTCTTGTATTTATTCATTTTCGAACATGCTATTATAGGCTCATACAGCTTAGGACATCAGAGGTCAAGCCAGTAGATGCCGGAATGAAAATGGAGTTTCAGAGGGGTTGAAGCGGCTATTCCGCTATCCCAATCCAGCTATTGCTGATTGTGCAACGGGAAATGATCCATGCCAGTGCAGAAGCGGCGAGCAGTTCTAGAAAGTGCTGCACAGACGGAGTTTAATTAAATGAGGGGACGGATACGTGATGAAAACGCAATCAGGTTCACATACTCATGAAGCAGAGCTGCTTTTGGATACAAAGGCTATATTGGCGGAGGGGCCGCAATGGAATGCCGAGCAGGGGATGCTCTATTGGGTTGATATTCGGGGCGAAAAGTTCTGCAGAGTTGATCCGTCTACAGGAGTAAACGAGGAATTTTCGATAGGGAAGAAGGTTGGGGCGGTCGTCTGTGCGGGGAATGATCACGTTGTGCTTGCGACGAGTGACGGCTTTGAAACTTATGATTTGAAGTCGAAGCAGCTGACAACCATTGTCGATCCCGAGTCGGATCTCCCTGAAAACCGGTTCAATGACGGCAAATGCGATTCGGCGGGCAGATTCTGGGCGGGGACGATGGAGGATGTCGAGGTTGAATGCCGAGGCTCCTTATATGTATTGGAGACGGATTACAGCTGCCGCCGGGTATTCGGGAATGTTGGAGTCTCAAACGGGATCGCCTGGAGCTTGGATGAGAAGGAAATGTATTATATCGATTCGATGAAACAGACGGTAACGGCGTTTGAGTTTGATGCGGTCAAGGGAGAGCTCAGCAGCCCGAGATTATTGATCGATTTTCAGACGGAACCGGGCTTTCCCGATGGGATGACGATTGATGCTGAAGGCATGCTGTGGATCGCGCATTGGGATGGCTGGCAGGTGTCGAGATGGGATCCGAGGACAAGCAAGAAAATCGACTCCGTCTACGTTCCGGTAGCGAAGGCGAGCTCCTGTGCGTTTGGCGGCGAGAAGCTGGAAACGCTGTTTATTACTACCGCAAGAGTAGGCCTTGCTGATGATCAGCTTCACACCCAGCCGCATGCCGGAGGGATTTTCACCTTTAAACCATCTGTAGGAGGCACGCAGACGTATTCGTTTGGAAAGTAAAAGAAGGATCGTCGCCGCGTCGAATACCGGATAGATCGGGTATGGTTATCTATAGGCCCCTTAAGCAAATCATTACAAGATGTCGTTATCAATCTGTTTGATGGAAGGTGTACATCCTATGAGTATTCGCATTGATGCTGAGAAGCTGCGCCAGGAAATTGAGGACGAGCAAAATGAGAAGCTGAAGATTGCTTTATTCGGCCAGCCGGGGGCGGGCAAATCCTCGCTGATTAACCTGATCGTCGGTCAGCCGGTGGCAAGAACAGGCGCAACGACGGATATGACAACCGAAGCGAAAATGATTGAGCATGAAGAGCTGCTGCTTGTGGATCTCCCTGGATACGGCACATCCAAATTTCCGCCGAACAGATGGATGGAGCAATTTCAGCCGGAAGAGCTGGATTTGTTCTTATGCGTGTTCTCCTCAAAGTTTCACGAAGCGGACTCGGCATTCTTCAAAGAGCTTAAGGATAAGGGCAGAGTCTGCATCTTCGTGCGCAATAAACAAGATGATCTGTGGGAAGAAGGCAAGACGACGGAGGAGCTCGAGGCCGATATTATTGCCGATGTCCGCAAGCATGTGGGATCTGCAGAAAATGTACTGTTCGTCAGCTGCCGGACGAAAGTTGGTTTAACGGAATTAGTTGATGCGATCTATGCGGCACTCGATCCGGCCAAAAGGGACAAATACGCCCGTTCAGCCAAAGCCTACAGCAAGGAGCATCTGGATGCGAAGCGCGCTGCATGCGAGAAATCCGTCTACAAATATGCGGGGCTGGCTGCAGCCAATGGCCTGAACCCCGTGCCTGGCGTCAACATTGGCGTGGATATCTCCATTATGCTCAAGCAGTTTAACGATATAAGGAAGTCGTACGGGCTCAGCGACGAGAAGGTGAATAAGCTCATTCCTTCCTTGCTGCCGCTAGGCAAGCAGGTGCTCGAATATTCGACTAAGGAAGGCATACTGCTGCTGCTGAAGCGTTTTGCCGGTCGGGAGGCTTCCGTCCAGGTTGGACGATTCATACCGATCGTGGGTCAAGCCATTGCGGCGGCGGCTGGTTTTGGAATGACGCTGGCGGCAGGGAAATCGTACCTGAATGACTGCCATCTGCTTGCGGAGAAGATTCTGGAGGAAGAGCTCGGTATTGCGCAATGATGCTGAGGAAACGGCGGGCAGCACTGCTGTCAAAGGCTGCAGCGCCAAGACCAACCGTCCTCGAGCAGAATTTGTTCCGGCTGCGGTCGGAGCTGGCTCAATACCGCGGCGGCAGGCTCAAGATTGCTGTCCTCGGTCAGCCTGGAGCGGGGAAGTCAGCATTGATTGACCTCATAACGGATCGAATCTGTGTCCCGAGGCCGGTCGTTGGACAGCAGACGGACGCCACCGACTGGAGCGCGAGCCTGGATGCACCGCTCATTCACTACTGCGGGGATGCAGCTTTCGTAGATGCGCCGGGCTATGATACGCTCGCTCATCCCGTTGGAGCTTTTCTGAATGGGTTTCCATTCCAGGAGTTTGACCGCCTGCTGCTCGTGTTGAAGGGGAAAGTTCATGAATCCGATGATCGATTGTGGCAGCGGCTGAAGGACCGATCCCTTGTGCAGCGGACAATGGTAGCGCGGAGCTTCGCAGAAGGGCTGTCGGAAGCTGAGCTTGCAGACGTAAGGGAAGAATTCTCGGAACGGTTCGACGGGCGCGCTGTACTGTTCAGTAACCGGACGAAGACGGGGATCGATCAGATAAAGGCTTTCGCCTTGCATGGGCTTGGATGAGTGCGAGTCCAGCCCATGCCGCGACCGCCAGCGACTGCATTCTCTTAACGATTTTGCTTAAGCATCATGTACGCTCATCGCGCGATTCCTCCAGCAATCGCTAGGCTTCGCCTCTATTATCAGACATCATTGCAAAGCATGTTGAGGAATGTTCAGAAAGAATTTCTTTGAACTAGCAGGGAGGCAAGGGACTTCGTCCTAATATTGTCCATTATTGATAGTCGTTACGGTATGATAACGATGTACAAGTGGGACACCCGTTTCTGACGCTATTGTAGATATGGGATTCTATAGGGTGCTTTTTAAACTATAGGTATACAAATAATTTTTGATCATATATTCTTATATAATAAATTGAAATGATTTGGGTGTTTGCTCCATATGATGTTGTAATGGAAGCAGACTTAATAGGGAAGCTCGGTTAAAATCCGACACGGTCGCGCCACTGTAATAGGCATATTTACGTTTTCATTAATAGTCACTGGGGAGATACCTGGGAAGACTGGAAACTAGAGCCTTAAGTCAGGAAACCTGCCCATTTCATATAACATGGATCCTACGCGTAATAGGAGAGTGTTGGAATGTAACAGCAGCACATGGATAATTCTCAAATGCCCTGGCATTTGGGTGATTCCGTTTGTGTTTCTAAAGCATTTCCAGCCTCTTTGGCTGGGAGTGCTTTTTTTGTGCGCAACCAGCATGAGCGTTATCTATAGGATTGAAGTTGACGCTCGGTATCTAATTAAGATTATATCCTAGTACGACCGGCCTCCAAAGATTTTACTAGGAGGACTGGGGTGAGGAGGGAAATGGCATGAGTAACAAAGGGAAGCTATTGGTAATCGGCTTTGGTCCAGGTTCGTACGAGCATATTACTGATCGTGCCCGGGCAGCCATCCAAGAGAGTGATACAATCATCGGCTACAATACCTATGTCGATTTAATCAGTGGTCTGTTGACTGACCAAACTATCGTCCGGACGGGCATGACGGAAGAAGTTAGCCGTGCACGTGAAGCGGTGAGGCAGGCGGAGCTCGGCAAAAAGGTTGCGGTTATTTCCAGCGGCGACGCTGGTGTGTATGGTATGGCCGGTCTTGTATTTGAAGTTTTAATCGAAAAAGGCTGGACAGAGGCTGCTGGAGTGGAGATTGAGGTTATTCCGGGAATCTCTGCAATCAACTCGTGTGCCTCGCTGCTCGGTGCGCCTGTCATGCACGATGCTTGCACGATTTCGCTCAGTGATCATTTGACCCCGTGGGCGGTCATCGCTAAGCGGGTTGAGGCTGCGGCATCTGCCGACTTCGTCATTGCGCTTTACAATCCAAGAAGCGGCCGCCGCACGCGGCAAATCGTAGAGACACAGCGGATTCTACTAGAATACCGTTCAGCGGATACACCCGTCGGATTAGTAAAAAGTGCATATCGAGACCGCGAGCATGTGGTGATCACAACGCTCGGAGATATGCTGGAGCATGATATTGGGATGCTGACAACGGTCATTATCGGCAACTCATCAACATTTCTTTATGACGGTAAAATTATTACCCCTCGCGGGTATCAACGCAAATATACATTGAATTCAGATGTACAATCGTTAAAGCCTCATGAACGTCTGCGTACCGAAGCAGAACCGTGGTCGCTAAATGCACAAGAAGAGTGGGAGGAAAGCCAAGAAGAAGAGACGGAGAAGCAGCATTCCTTAAACTCGGCTGAGCTTGCGAATGAAGCATTGCAGCTGCTGCAGAGCAAAGGACTTGTATCCGGTGAGTCTAACGTGCAGATGCAGGTGCCCGAGGTACGCAGAAAAACCCCATCCATATTTGAAGTCGGTGTATCTCCGGGGATCGCGAATAAGAAGTTTACTGCCAAGCAGATGGGCTTATTAGCTGAATTGGCAGGCGACGAAGGCGAGCTTGAATATACGACTCAGCATCAAGTACTGCTGCGAGTGCCGACGGATGATGCGGAAACCATTGTCACCCGCTTAAAAGAACATCATTTGCTTGTATTTGCGATCGGCGACATCGTTCAAGTCAAAGCATGCGACTTCTGTAATTTGGAGAAGGACGAGGCCATTCCTGTTGCGGAAGAGCTTCACCTGCTGTTTGGGGGAATTGGTGCGCCTAAAGAATTGAAGATTGGATTGAATGGCTGCGGCATGGCGTGTTATGGAGCTGTCATGGAGGATATCGGAATCGTCTATCGCAAAGGCGGTTATGATTTATTTTTGGGCGGCAAACAAATCGGGCGCAATGCTCATGCCGGGCAGAACGTTGTCGAAGGCATTCCGGCAGACCGAATTGTTGAAACGGTGGAGCAAGTCGTAAAGGAATTCACGGAAAAAGGTCATCCCGGTGAACGGTTCCATAAATTTTTTAAACGCGTCGGGCAGGTAGCAGGATTTACACATTTAGAATACATAGCGCCGGTGATCGTTGATGCCGTATGCGGAGATTAAGGGGGAGAAAATATGGAAGCCATATTGCTGGTAGGTCACGGCAGTCGTGATAACGAAGGGAACGAGGAAATGCTTCGTTTTGCGGATTCGGTAAGGACAAGTGCGAAGGGAAGATGGGTGGAGACCTGCTTTCTGGAGTTCGTGAGCCCAACTATACCGCAGGGTATCGCCCGTTGTGTTGAAGCTGGTGCAACAAGAATTGTACTTGTGCCCATTATTTTATTTGCCGCAGGACATTCGAAGATCCATATCCCGCATGAAATCGATCATGCCAAATTGAAATATCCTAACGTCTCCTTTGCCTATGGACAGCCCATCGGCATCCACCAAAAGGTGCTCGATATTTTGGCGTCGCGTTTGACGGAAGCCGGATACAGGATGAATGGAGAAACAAGCCAGCGAGACCAGGACACAGCCGTTTTGCTGCTCGGCAGAGGCAGCAGTGATGCGGATGCGAACAGCAATTTTTTGAAAATGGCCCGCCTTTTGTGGGAGAAATTACCTATCAAATGGGTAGAGAGCAGCTTTATCGGGGTGACGGAGCCGTCATTTCCGGAGGGCTTGGAGCGCTGCAAGCTGCTTGGCGCGAAGAAAATTTATGTGCTGCCGTATTTTCTTTTTACCGGTATCTTAATCAAAAGAATCGAGCAAATGACAGCGGAATTTGCAGTAGCACACCCGAATATCGACGTGGAGCTTGCCGGTTACTTCGGGTTTCATCCTCAGCTGGTTGAGCTTTTGCTTGACCGGGTGGAGGAGGCTAGCGAAGGCCGTGCTCTGATGAACTGTGATATGTGCAAGTATCGGATGGAAGCGGCTAAGCATCACGATCATCATCATGATCACGATCATGGGCACAGTCACGATCACGACCATGACCATCACGATCATGACCATCATGATCACAATCATCAGCATCCTGACAAAAAACGGGAGGTTGTTTCATGATTTTCACCTTATGCGGGACGAGTGATGCACGTGAGCTGGCTGTTCGGATGAAAGCTTCTGGCTACCCGCTGCTTGCTTCTGTGGTCACGGATAACGCAGCGAAAAGCTTGGATGAGGCAGGTATAACCGTACGAACCGGTCGGTTAACCTCCGATCAAATGATTGAGCTGCTGCGTGAATCGAATGCTAAGGCGATTGTAGATGCGAGTCATCCATTCGCTGAGGAAGCCCATCGAAATGCCATGCGAGCAGCCCAAAAAGCCGGGCTGCCTTACATTCGATTCGAGCGATCCTCTTTAGTGTATGATGATCACCCTATGCTGAGGGTCGTTTCCTCTTACGAGGAAGCCGCTCTGGAAGCGAAACGGCTCAAAGGCTCCGTTATGCTCACAACGGGAAGCAAAACACTGGCCATTTTCGCCAAGCATCTGCTGCAGGATCCCGACATTCGGCTCGTCGCTAGAATGCTTCCGCGCAAAGATAATATGGAACTTTGTGAGCAGCTTGGCATTGAACAAAAGAACATAATAGCCTTGCAGGGGCCTTACTCCAGTGAGTTAAATGAGGCATTGTATCGGAAATTTGGTACGACCGTCATGATTACGAAGGAAAGTGGGAAGATCGGAGCCGTGGACGAAAAGGTTAATGCGGCTCTGGCGATGGACATTCATGTCCTTCTCATATCGCGTCCCGAGCTGGAATTCGGCGATGTGTTCACGCACTATGACGGTGTATTAGACCGACTTAAGGTGCTTCTTTCATATGAACAGGAGGGACACGATGGACTTTAAGACGGAATTCAAACCGCTAACCGTTCAGCCGCAAGAGATTGAAGGAAAAAGCTTTGAGATTATTACAGAGGAGCTGGGGGAGCATCCTTTCACGGAGCAGCAATACCCGGTCGTGCAGCGGATCATCCATGCTTCCGCTGATTTCGAGCTTGGCCGCAGTCTAGTTTTCCACAAGGATGCCATTGAAGCCGGGATTAAATCGATTCGCGAAGGAAGGACCGTCGTAGCAGACGTGCAAATGATTCAAGCCGGCGTGAGCAAGGAGAGGCTTGAACGTTTTGGCGGTGGCATTAAGGTTTATATATCGGATCCGGATGTCATGGAGGAAGCCAAACGACTGAATACGACGCGGGCGATTATCTCCATGCGTAAGGCGATTAAAGAGGCGGACGGCGGTATATACGCGATCGGAAACGCCCCGACAGCTCTGCTTGAATTAATACGGCTCGTGAAGGAAGGTCAAGCAAGACCCGGGCTTATTATCGGTATGCCAGTCGGCTTCGTATCGGCAGCGGAATCGAAGGACGAATTACGAAAGCTGGATATTCCATTCATCACAAACATTGGACGCAAGGGTGGGAGTACCATCGTTGTATCGGCCATTAATGCGATCTCCATTATGGCGACCGCTCTGAAATAAGGAATAGGAGATGACGGCATGAGCGACGGTGTCGAAACGGAAGCACAACCGCTTCGCCATGGGTATACGACAGGAGCATGCGCGACAGCAACCGCTAAAGCGGCAGTAACGATGCTTATCACGCAAAATAAAGTGGAGTATGCAGAGATATGGCTGCCAGCCGGATTTTTTCATACTTTCGAATTAATAGAGTGTGAGCTGACGCAGGACATGGCGCAATGCGCGACCATCAAGGATGGCGGCGATGATCCGGATGCCACGCACAAAGCAAAAATTATATGTACGGTTACGTGGAGCGGCGGAGAAGGTATCGAATTGGATGGCGGTATTGGCGTTGGAAGGGTGACAAAGCCGGGTCTTCCTGTCCCAGTCGGAGAAGCTGCGATTAATCCTGTGCCCAGACGAATGATTACTCGTGCCGTGCAGGAGGTGCTTATCGAATATAAGGTGGATCGCGGTGTCCGTGTCGTCATTTCGGTTCCGGACGGGGAAGAGATTGCGAAAAAAACACTTAACTCCCGATTGGGCATTCTAGGCGGGATCTCAATCCTCGGGACCCGGGGTACCGTTGTTCCCTTCTCTACCTCCGCTTATAAAGCGAGCATCGTACAAGCAATCCAGGTGGCCAAAGCTTCAGGCTGTAAGCATATCGTGTTAACTACAGGCGGAAGCAGCGAGAAATATGCGATGAAGCTTCTTCCGGAGCTCACCGAGGAAGCGTTCGTACAGATGGGTGATTTTGTAGGCTTTTCATTAAAACATGCCAAACGGCTTGGCATGGAGAGGGTAAGCCTCATCGGGATGATGGGGAAATTCTCAAAGGTGGCGCAAGGCGTCATGATGGTGCATTCCAAAAGCGCACCGGTTGATTTGAATTTTTTAGCGAGTGTAGCCGTTCAAGCCGGAGGTGATGATGCTCTAAGAGATGCTATTTTGGGAGCGAATACGGCATCACATGCTTCGGATTTGGCAATCGAAGCCGGGTTGGCAACCTATTTTCAATTATTATGCAAGTACGCATCGGAACACGCCGTGAACCATGTCGATGGAGGATTGGTTGTGGAGACGGTATTAGTCACGATGAAAGGCGATGTATTGGGGAGGGCGGAAATTGTTGGGTAACCGAATAGCGATTATTGGCATCGGTGACGATGGTGCACACGGATTGTCCGGTGCAGGCTTAGCATTGGTAAAGGCCGCGGAGGTGCTAGTTGGAGGAGAGCGGCATCTTGGTTTCTTTCCTGAGTTCCAAGGGGAGAAGCTTGTTATAAAAGGCGGTTTATCTCAATTGGTTTCACAGGTTGCGCAAATGCGCGAGCATCAACGAGTGGTTGTGCTCGCATCAGGCGATCCGATGTTTTACGGCATAGCCGGTTTTTTTGCAGCCAAGCTTGGCCGCGAGGCTGTAGATATATATCCAAACCTGAGTTCGTTACAATTGGCCTTTGCCCGAATGGGCGAAAGCTGGCAGGACGCAACACTCGAGAGCGTGCATGGACGTCCGCTGCAAGGCTTGGCGCAGCGTATCGACGGTAAATCGAAAGTAGCGCTGTTGACTGATGATACGAATACGCCATCTGCGATTGCATCGTATCTTTTGCAATTTAATATGAGGGAATATGAAGCCTTCGTTGCGGAAAATCTAGGCGGCCAGCAGGAACGATGCAGCTTCTATTCCTTAGAGGATATGGCGGCAGAGAGCTTTTCACCGCTTAATATTGTCATTCTTCGCCATCGCCAAGAGGTGGCTTATGCGGCGCGTACCTTCGGCTTCGAAGACGAGGAATTCCATCAGCGCAAGCCGGAGAAGGGCTTGATTACCAAAAAAGAGGTCCGCATCCTAAGCTTATCCGAACTGAACCTTCATTCGCGCAGCGTGATGTGGGATATCGGCGCCGGTTCGGGGTCCGTAGCCGTAGAAAGTACTCGGCTCGCTCCTTATGGGCAAGTGTTTGCCATCGAGAAGAATGAAGGCGATATGGAAAACGTTCAGCAGAACCGTATTAAGTTTCGGACTGATTTCACAATTGTGCACGGGAAAGCACCTGAGGGTCTTGAATCATGGCCAGATCCGGATGCGATCTTCATTGGCGGAAGCGGGGGAGAGCTTCGCCAGCTTATTCGAATTTGCTGCAGCAGATTGCGCCCGGGAGGACGCTTCGTCATTAACGCGGCAACGATCGAAACGCTGACGGATTCCTGTCGTGCCTTGAAAGAAGAAGGATTCGAAGCCCGCGTGACGCTTGTTCAGATTTCGAGAAGTAAGCCGATTTTGGATATGACAAGGTTCGAAGGGCTGAATCCGATCTACGTCATTACAGGCTTTAAGGCCGAGAAAAAAACGACAACAGAGGAGAACAATTAACGTGATAAATGTTCCGAGAACTGGCACGCTTTATGGTATTGGCGTTGGACCCGGCGACCCTGAGCTCATTACGATAAAGGCGTTTCGCTTGATGAAGGAGTGCCCGGTCATCGCTTACCCCAAGAAGCGAATGGGCGGTAAGTCGTATGCACTCGAGATCGTTGAGCTGTATGTGAACCCTGCCGAGAAGGAAATGCTTGGCTTGATCTTTCCGATGACCAAGGATCCAGCCGTACTCGGGAAGGAATGGAACAAGACAGCAGACCTATGCTGGGAGCAATTAAAAGAGGGAAAGGACATTGCCTTTGTAACCGAAGGAGACCCGAACCTGTACAGCACCTTTATTCATATGTCTCGTCTCATGAATGAGCTTCACCCCGAGGTTCCGATTCGCACCGTGCCAGGCATTTCTTCTGTGCTGGGAGCTGCTGCGCAGCTTGGCATTACGCTTGCAGACGGTGATGAGCAGGTTGCGATCATACCGGCAACGGACGACAGGACTGCGATGAAGAAAGCGATCGAAGAGCATGACACGGTTATTTTTATTAAGGTGGCCAAGGTCATCGATATGATGATCGATCTATTGGAAGAGCTTGGTTTGACGAGTAAAGCGTCCGTTGTGACGAAGGCGACATCGCCGTATGAGACAATCTGGCGCGATATTCGCGTGTTGAAGGGATATGAGCTTGAATATTTGACGTTAATGGCGGTGAGAAAATGACGGCGTTGGAACCGAAGGTTTATATCGTAGGAGCCGGACCCGGCGATCCGGAGCTCATTACGGTCAAAGGGTTAAACATCCTGCAGCAGGCGGATGTCGTTTTGTATACCGACTCGCTCGTTAACGATGACCTGATTGCGCAAGCGGGGAAGCATGCCCAGGTACTGCAAAGCTCTGGCATGGATTTGGAGCAGATGGTAGACGTCATGGTGCAAGCGGTGCGAGCCGGCAAAAGCGTAGCGAGAGTCCATACGGGTGATCCATCGATGTACGGTGCCGTGCTGGAGCAGCTTGTTTTGCTTAAACAGAGTGACATTTCTTACGAGATCATTCCCGGAGTCAGCTCCGTGTTTGCGGCAGCCGCTGTACTGGGCGCGGAATTAACCGTGCCGGATTTGACGCAAACGGTAATCCTGACGCGCGCCGAGGGACGGACGCCTGTTCCTGAACGTGAGAAGCTGAGGGATCTGGCTTCCCATCATTGCACGGTAGCCTTGTTCTTAAGCGCCACGCTAACAAAAAAGGTAGTGAAGGAATTTATAGAAGCCGGCTGGTCCGAGGATACGCCCGTGGCGGTGGTTCAGCGTGCTACCTGGCCGGATCAGAAAATCGTCCGTACGACATTAAATAAGCTGGATGAGGACATGCGGCAAGCGGGAATCCGCATGCATGCGATGATCCTGGCGGGCTGGTCGCTTGATCCGACCATCACGGAGCGGGATGCGCATCGGTCCAAGCTTTATGATAAAACGTTTACGCACGGTTACCGAAGGGGAGTGAAGGCAAGTGAATAAGCCATACGCTGTCGTGGCGATAACGAAGCACGGCGTGGAGATGGCACGCGGTCTCGCAGACATTTTCCCGGCAACGGATTTGTACTACATGAGCAAGTTTGCTCGCGGGGATGAGTCAGACAAAAACATCCGTCTGTTTGAAGGCTCGGTTAAGCTCATCCTTCCGGAGCTGTTCAAGAGCTACAACGGCATTATTTTATTTATTTCATTGGGTGCCGTCGTTCGGATGATCGCGCCGATTCTAGAGGATAAGAAAAAGGATCCGGCGGTTGTCGTGATCGACGATCGCGGTGAGCATGTGATCAGCGTATTGTCCGGACATCTAGGAGGAGCCAACGAGCTTACTCGGGAAGCTGCGAAGGCGATAGGCGCGCGTCCGGTTATTACGACGGCTTCCGATGTGCAGCAGACTATTCCCGTTGATATGTTTGGCCGCTCATTCGGTTGGGTCATTGAAAGCTTCGAGAAAGCGACGCCGGTCAGCGCTTCAGTCGTAAATGAGGAACGAGTGGTCGTCGTGCAGGAGGCAGGGGAGAAAAACTGGTGGATGTACGATAAGCCGCTTCCGCCATCTATTCGTGTATATGATTCTGCTAATAAGGCTATGAAAACGGAATTTGACGCTGCGCTTGTCGTCACGGATCGCTTGCTTGACGCAAGCGAGGAGTCGGTCTTGCTTCGCAATGGCGTGTTATATCGTCCCAAAAGCCTGGTGCTTGGCATGGGCTGCAATCGGGGAACGTCGCCGGAAGAAATCGAAGCCGTCATTTTGGTTACATTGAACGAGCTGCGTTTGTCCGTAAAGAGCGTACGCAGCCTTGCGACGATCGATTTGAAGAAGGATGAGCAAGGATTGCTGGATGTATGCAAGAAGTATGGCTGGGAGCTTATTACGTATACACCGGAAGAACTGAATACAATCTCGCTTAAAAATCCGTCGGAGACCGTCTATCGCTATACCGGAGCTTATGGTGTCAGCGAGCCGGCTGCGTTGCTCTGCGCTGGTGCGGTAGACTGGCTGCTGGAAAAGAAGAAGATCGGCAACTGCACGATCTCGGTCGCACGCATTCCAGCTGCCGAAGAAGCCGGAGGGGTGAGAATATGAACGCGTATCGCCCACGTTTTGCTATAGCCGGAACCGGAAGCGGAGTGGGAAAAACGACGCTCACCATCGGAATCATGCGAGCGCTCGGATGCAGGGGAGTAAAGGTGCAAGGTTTTAAATGCGGTCCGGATTACATTGATCCGACCTATCATACCGCCGTTACGGGCAGGGCCTCGCGTAATCTGGATACGTGGATGGTGCCCCATGAGACTATGCAGGAAATCTTCATAAGAGGCTCGGATGGTGCCGATGTGTCCGTTATCGAAGGGGTCATGGGTCTTTATGACGGAAAAAATCCGTTAAGCAATGAAGGCTCGACTGCACACATTGCTGAACTGCTGGATTGCCCCATTATTCTTGTGGTCAACGTTCAAAGTATGGCTCGCAGTGCGGCGGCTGTCGTAATGGGCTTTCAAAAGCTGGACGAAGGCGCTCGGATTGCCGGGGTCATCGTGAACAAATGCGGAAGCGAAGGTCATTACCGTATCGTGAAATCCGCTATTGAACAAGAATGCGGGATACCGGTTGTCGGCTGGCTTGGCCGCAATGAAGAGCTGGACATTCCCGAACGGCATCTTGGGCTCATCCCGGCGATTGAACGCGGCGAGCTGAATCCGCTGTTCGAGCTTGCCGCGCAGCAGGTGGAAGCCAAGGTTGATCTGGATCGGATTTTATCCTTTGCGAATGATGCGCCTGCTTTAGCTTTACCGATAGAGCGGCTGGTGGCATCACAAAGGGAGTCTGGTCCGACTATAGCAGTCGCCCGCGATGCTTCGTTTAACTTTTACTACCTGGAAAACCTGGAGATGCTTGAGCATTGCGGCGCTAAGGTCATTTACTTCAGTCCGTTGGCCGGGGAAACGGTTCCTTCGGATGCCGACGGCGTTTATTTCGGAGGCGGGTTCCCGGAAGAGTTTGCAGCTAAACTGGCTGACAACGTCCGTTTAAAGGAGGATTTGCATACGCTCGCTGCAGGCGGCATGCCGATTTACGCCGAATGCGGGGGTTACATGTATTTGTGTCGTTCGATTAAGGACCGCTTCGGACAGACCTATCCAATGGCAGGCATTATTCCGGCAATCGTGGAAATGCAGCCTAAGCTGGCAGCGCTCGGTTATCGGGAGGTAAGAGCGATACAAGACAGCCTGCTTCTGCCTGAAGATTCGCGCATGCGGGGGCATGAATTTCATTATTCAACGCTAATGGTCGATAACAGCGGTACTTATCCTTATGCTTACGAGACTACGGGCTTACGGGGCGTCAAGAAAGAAGGATACTGCAGCGGCAATATTTTGGCGGGGTACACGCATGTTCATTTTGCTTCAAACCCGGATGCCGCGTCAAGGTGGGTCGGAATATGTCACGAGTATCGCAAAAGCCGTTTCGCCGAAAGTAAGCTGTAATCCTGTGCCGGCCCCGGTTATTTATTTGAGGAAAAGAGGTATCGCTAATGGAAAATGAACAGAATGATCGGAGATCGAAGCGTAAAGGCTATACACTCGTTTATACAGGCGACGGCAAAGGCAAGACGACGGCTTCGATTGGACTGGCCGTTCGAGCCGTAGGCCGGGGATATAAGGTGCTTATTTTACAGTTTATCAAATCCCCGCAGCGAACATACGGTGAGCAAATTGCACTTCGTAAATTGGGTGTTGAGATGCGTCAGCTCGGTATTGGGTTCACATGGACGAAAACACCGGAGGAGCATCGCGAGGCCCTTCAAGCGGCATGGTTAATCGCCAAAGAAGAAGTGATGAGCGGGGATTGGGATGTCGTTGTGATGGATGAGCTCAATAATGCGTTAGCCATTGAGAAGTTTCCCATCGACGATGTCTTGCCCTTACAGGAGGTGCTGGAGCTAATCGACCGCAGACCAGGCCATCTCCATCTTGTTATTACGGGCAGAGGGGCTAAACAGGAGATTGTAGATAAAGCGGACCTGGTTTCTGAGGTTCAAGTCAAAAAACACTACTATGATGAAGGCGTTCCTGCCTTATTGGGCATCGAGTATTGAACGATGAAAGTCATTTAAAAGGAGGGTCTCGCCTTGAGTACATGGAATCTGGAAGAAACGCAATGTCATCTGCTTCTCTGCAATGGAAGCAGCTGTATGAGGAGTCAGGGAGAAGAGGTAACACAGGCCATTCGTGAGGAAATTAAAGCGCTTGGCGCAGACAGCCGTATTCACACGACGAGAACGCGCTGCAATGGCCGGTGCCAGGATGCGTGTGTCGTAATCGCTTATCCCGCCGGTCTATGGTATCGGGATATGACCCCCGAGCTCGGTAGAGAACTGATACGCAAGCTGGCAGCAGATGAAATGCTTGAGGAGCAGCTCGTTTATTCATATCAGGAACGGTTTGTCGCTTCCGGTCAATCAGTTCCGGGAACAAACAAAATGGCAAATTAGCGCATGCAGATATGCTTATGATAGATGCAATATTAATGATTTGGGGAGGTCATGCAATTGAAGGCAAGGTCAATCAGCACACTGCTGCTAGTTCTAGGATTTACACTGTACTTATTCGTTAATGAGCCTCAGTCAGCTTATGCCATGCATATTATGGAAGGGTTTCTGCCGCTGGGTTGGGCTGTTTTCTGGTGGGTAGTCTTTGTGCCCTTTTTCATTTTGGGACTCAGGGCCTTGGTCAAAATAACGAAAGAAACGCCGGAGCTGAAAATTATGCTGGGCCTGGCGGGCGCTTTTACATTTGTTTTGTCGGCACTTAAAATTCCTTCAGTAACGGGAAGCAGCTCGCATCCGACTGGGACGGGTTTGGGCGCGGTTATGTTCGGTCCGTTGCCGATGAGTGTACTCGGTTCTATTGTTTTATTGTTTCAAGCATTACTGCTCGCTCACGGGGGTCTGACTACCCTTGGAGCCAATGCATTTTCTATGGCGGTCGCAGGTCCTATGGTTGGCTACATCGTATATAATTGGATGATGCGGGCATCGGGAAAACAAAAGCTGTCCATATTTATGGCTGCGGCCTTGGCCGATTTGACCACATATGTGGTTACCTCGCTTCAATTGTCTTTGGCGTTTCCTGCGGAGAGCGGCGGCGTCCTGGCATCATTTGTAAAATTCGGGGGAATCTTTGCCATCACCCAAATTCCGTTGGCCATTAGCGAAGGACTTCTCACTGTATTGATTTGGAACTGGTTGCAAGCCTACAGCTCGGAGGAATTTTCCGCTTTGCACCGTAGAATGAAAGGAGTAAAACAATCATGACTAACAGCGTTAAAAATGCACTGATGTTGCTGGCGGTGGTTTTATTGGCGGTCCTTCCATTACTATTGGTGAATGGTGATTTTAGCGGAGCGGATGCTGCCGCCGAACAAATCATCAAGGAGCAGAATCCTTCTTATAAACCATGGTTTTCATCGCTGCTTAATCCTCCCGGTGAAACCGAAAGTATGCTCTTTGCCCTGCAAGCGGCCATTGGTGCGGGTTTCATCGGTTATGCCATCGGATGGTTTAAAGGCAAATCTTCCAGAGCTAAGAAGCAATGATTAAACTTATAGATTCTCTTTCTTACTTGAATAAGCTGCGGTCCGTCTCGCCCTTGTGGAAATGCGGATTCGCAGCCGTTCTGTTTGTGCTCTCTTACTTGTCTCATCCCATCATACAGCTAGTGGTGTTTAGCTGGATTTTTATATGGATTGTGCTGTATGCCCGCATACCGTTTAAATTTTACATACTGCTCATGGGGACTCCTTGTTTATTTTATGCAACCGGCTTACCGGCGATCATGATCGAGCTGCAATCGATCCATGCATCGTCAGCGCTTTCTCCCGTCATCGCGCAATTCTCCTTTATGGGTTGGGCGGCTTTTGTCACCGAGTCGGGCTTGTATAAGGCTGGTCACTTGTTTATGAGAGTTCTTGCCTGTTTATCCTGCCTCACCTTTATGATGCTGACCACTCCCATATCCGAATTGTTTCAAGTTATGAAAAAGCTGCACATGCCCTCTTTGATATTGGAACTGATGCTGATCATGTATCGTTTTTTATTTGTACTTACAGATACGGCTTCCCAGATGTATTCCGCCCAAAAAGCCCGCGGGGGTCAATCAAGGTTCCGCAGCAGACTTAGCGACACGGCCATTCTGATCGTTCGCTTGTTCGGCAAAACGATGCAGAGATATAAAGGGCTTTCGCATGGGTTGTCAGCCAGGGGGTTTACAGATGAAATACGTATGGCTCCTTACCGGTCCAATCCTGTGCCGCCTCGATATAAATGGGAGAGCGGAATAGGTATTGCTTTATTATTGCTTTTAGAATTGTGGATCCGATGGAGGGAAACGACATGAAATCGATAATGGAGGCGCTTGATGTCATCTACAGTTACCCGGGCACCAGCGCAGACGCTCTCCGGGGATTGACGATGAACATACCACAAGGGAAAAAGACCGCGATTTGTGGTCATAACGGGTCCGGAAAGTCTACCTTTTTCCTGCATGCGATCGGCCTCCACCGGCCTGCAGCCGGAACAATAATATGGAAAGATTCACCTCTCTCCTATCGTTCGGAGAACTTAAAAAAGCTACGGCAACAGGTCGGACTTGTATTTCAGGATCCTGAACAGCAACTGATACTCAGTACTCCTTATGAAGATATTTCCTATGGTCTCCGTAACGCCGGGATACCTGAGCAGGAAATCAGCCTGCGTACACACAGTATGCTCGCGGCCATGGGTCTTGGGAATTTGGCGAACACACCGATTCACCACTTGAGTCTCGGTCAAAAAAAACGTGTTGCCCTTGCAGGAGTGCTGGTGCTTGAACCCGAGCTGCTCCTGCTGGATGAACCTACCGCTTATTTGGACCGCTTGTCCGAGCAGCAGTTGATTGAAGAGCTAAACCGGATTCATGACAACGGCATCACCGTCGTGATGGCTACACACGATATGAATTTGGCCTATGCCTGGGCGGATTGGATTCTTGTTATGGACCATGGGAAATGCCTGATGGAAGGCACGCCGGTCGAGGTGTTTAACAGGGAAAACGAGATCGTTTCTCTCGGTCTTGAACTGCCGTTACTATTGGAGATGTGGGGGGCCTTACCCGATTCCTTACGCAGGGGGACAAATCCTCCTCGGAATGTCGCGGAATTTAAACAGCTAATATTTAACGCTATGTCTTTCTGATTGAGCCGACTCTCTGTGCAGCCTCTTGATCGCTGCCTGCGGCTGTTCAGCTAAATCATGCATCCTCCTCCCTGCTAGGGTGATTGTTCATATCTCGCCAGCGCTTTTATGGAGGCCTCAAGCATTCGCCTCTTCAAGTAGCTGCCTTCAATTACGCGTACCCTTTTTCCCAAGAAACGGATTTTGGACAGCAGAAACTCGCTCTCGTCGCTCAGAAAGAACAATCGGATGGAGTATGTTTGCCTCTGGGCATCGTACTCCACTTCTTTCTCCAAGCAGGAGAAAGCGTAGAGAATCCGCGACAGCTCCTTATTGTAAGCCGGTAAAACCTCGACAACGGCTGTTGCTTTGCGTTTCATGCGCATCTGATCGATTGCGGCTAATGCAAGCTCATACTGACCGGGCTGCAGCTCTATGTGAGAGGGGAAGACGGATAGGATTCTGGCCAGCTTGGTGCTCATTAAGCTGCGGTTGCGCAGATGGAACCACAGCAGGTACCACTCGCGTTTCACCATGGAATACTCCAGTTTATAAGGGATGCCAAGCTGCCCCTGATGAACCTGTCCGCCCTTGATGCCATAGGAAATCTGCATGCTGTTTCTGGCTAAAATCATGCTGCGCAGGGAGCGCAGCAGCGGATGATAAACCTGCTTCTCTGAGCTTCGGGCTTTCTCTTCCAAATGCGCTTTCATCTCCATCGCCTGATCCTCCTGCAGAATCGTCTGCAGCTTCAGCAGCGTGTCATCCGAGAAAGCATCACGGGCAGAGGAGTGCTGAAGCATCGTCTTGAGCCATGACCTCTCGTGGGAGGTGACCATGAAGGTGCCGGAATCCTCGAGGCGCGAAATGACCTGATAGCTGAAGATTTTCTCAAATAGATTCATAGTAAGCTGCAATCTCCTTCCATTCTCCGATCATTTCCTCTCGAAGCTGGCGGGGCCCGATAATCTCACAGCTCGATCCGAAGCTGCGCAGCCAAGGCCGGATCTCCGTTATGCCGTTGACGAGAATTTCATAGATAAAGGACTCTTCCTCTTCTTCCACGATAGAACCCCACTGCCCCTGCAGAAGGACACGTTCTCTTACGAAGTTCGGCCCTGACCCGCCTGGATTGAAAAACCGTACACGAACGGTGACGGGGGCTCCCGTATCAATCAGCCAGCTGTACCGAATTTTCCCTTCCAGCGTGTGCAGCCGTTCCAAGAAGAATTCCTCCGTAACCGGCTCATCCGCTTCTTCCATCTGGGTGATGCCTTCCAGCCGATACTTCCTTATGCCTTCGCGGCTGTGCGACAGCAGGTACCATCTGCCATATTGGTGATCATAGACAACCTTAAGAGGAAGCGTCTTGTGCGCGCTGCCTTCCGATTCGCGCTCGAAGAGCGGATTCGTATTCTTGGAGCCGTAGCTTTTACCGGTCTTCGGTGAAAAATAAAGAAAGCTGACTCTGCGGCGATGACGAATCGCAGCCAGCAGGCTGAAGAGATGTGCCTCGTCCAAAATACGGGAATAATAATGATACTTGTAGATAAAAGGCTCTACGGCTTGCCTGCTGATCTCCGGCTCATAGCTGCGAACGATGCTCTTCTTCAGCCCGTCGCGGAGCAGATAGCCTTGGACGGACGGAACCTGCGTGTTGGACATCACATCCACGAAGTCGTACAAGTCCAGCAGTTCACCGGCGGATAACGCCTGTACGAGATCATTCTGAATACGATAGCGGTAAGGGCGAGGTCCAGGCACACGTTTGATAACGCCGACTTCCTCCAGGTACTTAAGATCCGAACGGATCGTTTTCTCATCCGGGAAGAGAGTGGAATCGGCCGCTGCAGGGGCATTGCAGCAGACATCCAGAAGCTCCATAGCCGTTAGCGGTTCCTTATGCAGAGCAGCCAGCAGCAGCGAGAAACGCTGGCTCTCGGATTCCTTGAGCGATTTTGCACGAAACAGAAACAACAGCATCGGATCGGCAGAGTCGTAGTAGTTGAAGCGGATCGCCTCGGCGAATTCCTTTCCCTGCTCCTCGGGCAGCTGCTGGTACATGCTGTTTACGATTTCCTTGAGCTTGCGGATGGTCTTGTCAAAGGTATGCACCGAAATACCGAGCCGGTCCGCAAACTGCTGACGGTTATAGGCTCCGCTGGTCAGCACGAGCATCCGCAGAAACTGAATTTCTTTATCAAAGCTTTCTTTTGCCATGTGAATCCTCCGAAAGTTGAAGCGGTTCCTTCCATTGTAACAGGGGAAACAGCGGGCGAATATGGGAAAGTTTCTCATGAGTCGTCATACTTACGCCATGTTCGTGGAAGAAGAAATAAGCGACAATAAACCAAGAAGCAGGACATGAAGGAGCAGGGTCCCATGAAATCATATACACCGGAGCAAATCATTGAACAGCTGCGCCAAATCGAACAGGAAGAACAAATCAAGATCATCTACGCATGCGAATCCGGCAGCCGGGCGTGGGGGTTTCCATCCAAGGACAGCGATTATGATGTGCGATTCATTTATGTCCGCCAGGCCGACTGGTACCTGTCTATCTTCGAGAAGCGGGATGTCATCGAACGGCCGATCAGCGGCATGCTGGATATAAACGGCTGGGATATTCGAAAAGCCTTGAACCTGTTTCGCAAATCCAATCCGCCGCTGCTGGAGTGGCTGCAGTCGCCGATTGTTTATATGGAGCCATACAGGGTAACGGAAGAAATTCGCCGGTTATCGCCGCTTACCTTCTCGCCAAGATCCTGCATGTATCATTACCTCCACATGGCGAAGGGGAATTACAGGATGTACCTGCAGGGCGATCAGGTGAAAATCAAAAAGTACTTTTATGTGCTGCGCCCCGTTCTAGCCTGCCAATGGATCGAACGCAGCGGTACGATGCCGCCGATCGCATTCGAAACGCTGGTCGAAGCGCTTGTGCCGGCGGGTAGTGAGTTGAGGGCAGCCCTCGAGCAGCTGCTGATCCGCAAGAAGGCTGGCGATGAGTTGGATGATGAGCCTAGAATAACGCTAATTAATGATTTTCTGGAAGAACAAATCGCTTCTTATGAACAGATTGCTCGGGCGATGCCTGCCTCCGGGGAGGATCGGGATCAGCAGCTTGATGCGCTGTTCCGAACTGCGCTGCAGGAGGTTTGGTAGCAGCGGCTTTCGGCGGAGAACGACGGAATAGCTGGTTCAAATCCTATTAAAGCAGGTGCATATCAAATGGCTTACCAAACGATAGAAGGTGTACGCGTCTGGGGAACACCCGACGAAGGCGCGATGTCCCAAGCGATAACATGCGCAGAAACCGGCAATGTCGTGCAGACTTTATTAATGGCTGATCATCACAAAGGCTACAGCCAGCCGATCGGCGGGGTGGTCGTCTACGACGGTCAGCTCTCGCCCTCCGGCGTTGGCTACGACATTGGCTGCGGGAACAAAGCAGTACGGACGAATCTGCGGGCCGATGAGATAAAGCCTCATATTGCCCGAATTATGGAACAAATCGCTCGAAAAATTTCTTTCGGCGTGGGCCGCGTAAATGAGACGAAGGTGGATCATGACCTATTCGATGATCCAGACTGGGCGGTCTATCGAACCATCGGCAAACAAGAGCATGACAAGCTGAAGACGCTGGCCCGGGATCAGCTTGGAACAGTGGGAAGCGGGAATCATTTTGTGGATTTATTTGAAGAAGCGGTTACGGGCCGGATGTGGATTGCGAATCATTTTGGCAGCAGGGGCTTCGGTCATAAGACGGCAAGCGGGTTTCTGAATCTGGCCGCGAGCCGGGCATTTCTCGGCAATGCTCCAGGCGAGAAAATGGATCAGCCGCCCGTACTGCTGGACATCGACAGCGAGCTTGGAGATATGTATTACCGAGCGATGCGTATTGCAGGGCGTTACGCTTACGCAGGCCGGGATTACGTGATGGATCAGGTGCTGGATATACTCGGAGCGAAAGCGGATTTCGAGGTGCATAACCACCATAATTTTGCTTGGAAAGAGAAGCATGACGGGAGAGATAGAATCGTTGTGCGTAAAGGAGCTACGCCATCAGCGCCAGGTCAATGGGGCTTCATCGGCGGCAGTATGGGAGATATCTCCGTTATTGTGAAGGGGAAGGATTCCGAGGAGAACCGCGATTCCTTCTACAGCACCGTTCATGGAGCGGGCAGAATCATGAGCCGAACGCAAGCGGCGGGCAGAATGAACTGGAAAACGCGTGAACGCAGCGGCGGCCAAATCACGGCGGCACAAATGCAAAGCGCTATCCGCGCTTATGGCGTCGAGCTCCGCGGAGCCGGAACCGACGAAAGTCCATTCGTCTACCGGAAGCTGCAGGATGTGCTGAACGCGCATGCGGAGACGATCGAGGTGATGCATGTGCTCAGGCCGATCGGCGTCTGCATGGCAGGGGCGGATGAGTTTGATCCGTACAAGGATTAGGGGAGGAGGTTGTTGTCCGCAGCTGCTTCCACTGCGAAATACATTCCCGCCAACAACAAGAAGACCGCCTGAGCACATTGCGCTCCGGCGGTCTTCTTCGAATTCTATGGAACAGCTGCAAAATAACCGCTATTCTTTCAGATCGATCAGCTTGACTGCCCCGCCAGAGCGCGCTGACAGATTGGAAGCCTCCATCAGCCGGGTCAAATCGAGCGCCAGATCAATATTCTGAGCGCTCTGGTTGACCCGAAAGCCGCTCTGGATATGCGTCACCCACTGCTCGAACGTCGTGGGCAGCGCTGCAGGAAGCGGCCATTCCATAACAGGATCGGCGCCATTCGCTGAGCTTGCGACGATGACCTTGCGGCTGTGAGCCGAATAATGCAGGCTGCCCTCAGTTCCATGCACTTCAAGCGTGAACGGCGAGAACGGGTTCACAAATCCCGCTTCGACAATACCCAGCGCACCGTCAGGATAACGGAGCACAGCTGCCGCATTGTCCTCCACTTCCCGGCCGGTAACATAGCCATAGCTTGCGCTGACGCTCTCCGGCATGCCGAGCAGCAGTCGCGTCAAATACATCGGATGGCATCCGAGGTCGATCATCGCTCCGCCCGCGCACTGCTCCAGGCTGTAGAAATATGCCGGCAGCCCGCTCTCCGAAAGCGCACCCTTATGCGCCAGTCTCATGCGAGCCTGCGTCAGCTTGCCGAGCAGTCCCTTGCCGATAATCTCCTGCGCAGCCTGGGCGAAAGGAGTATTTAGCCTGGGCAGGGACACCGTGAGTATGACCCTGGCGGCCCGAGCGGCCGCCACAATTTCGTTGCACTCGCGGATTGTAGGGGCGAGCACCTTTTCTGTGAAAATATGCTTGCCTGCATTTGCCGCCGCCACCATGATGTCGCGGTGCATCGTGGTTGGCGCGGATACAATTACCGCATCGATGCCCGGCTCAGCCAGCAGCTCCGCCAGATTATCGTAAAAGGGAACTTGACGCGTTTGCGCCTGCATACGGCCCCGCACCGGATTCTCATCCCATAGAGCTGTGATAGCCACATCCGGGTGCTGCTCCGCCTGCAGTGCATAATCCTTGGCATGGACATGCCAAAAGCTCAATATCGCGGTGTTGATCATGGCTTGGTAACCCTCCCGTTCGTCCGTTTCAGTCAAAATAGACAGCTTCTCCGGTGCGGTTCGATTCATAAATCGCCTCAATAATTTCGGACACGACGCAGGCCTGCTCCGGTGTGGTCAACGGCTCCGTATCATGGATGACAGCTTCGATCCAAAGACGGATTTCTTTGTCGTGCATGCTTTCCTTACGGCCCTCGAAGAAATCCGCGCCCTTGATGTTGAATTGGATGTCGCTCTCGTACAGCCGTCCGTACTTCTCTCCATTAATCCGCAGCGTCTCCTTCACATCCGCGCCGCCCTCGGTGCCGCACAACGTATAAATGGCTTCCCGCGTATCGAGCATATTGAGCGCCCAGCTCGATTCCAGCATCAACGTCGCGCCATTCTTCATCACGATCATCCCGAACGCCGAGTCCTCCACCGTGAATTTCTCGGGATCCCAAGGGCCGGCGGCATTGGCAGCTTGCTTCCGCTGCGACAGCTTGTGATGGGCCGAGCCCAGCACGACGCGCGGCTCATAATTGTTCATCAGCCACAGCGTCAGATCAAGCGCATGCGTACCGATGTCGATAAGCGGCCCTCCGCCCTGCTTGTCCTTGTCCAGAAACACGCCCCAGGTCGGTACGCCGCGCCTGCGCAGGGCATGAGCCTTGGCAAAATAAATATCGCCCAGTTCGCCGTTCTCGCACATTTTCTTCATGAACAGGCTGTCCGGACGGAAGCGATTGTTATAGCCGATCGTCAGCTTCCTTCCAGTACGCCGGGCCGCTTCCACCATGCGGCGGGCATCTGCTGCAGTCTTCGCCATCGGCTTCTCGCACATGACGTGCTTACCCGCCTCCAGCGCCGCAATTGACACCTCGGCATGGGCGTCATTGGGGGTGCAAACATGAATGACATCGATGGAAGAATCCTGCAGGAGCTCCCGGTAGTCAACGTATACCTTCGCTCCAAGAGCGCCGAATTTATCCGCAGCCTGCCGGGCCCGTTCGGGCACAATATCGCTGAACGCGCACAGCTCTACCTGTTCCAGCTTACTGAGTGAGGGCAAGTGCTTGCCGGAAGCGATCGACCCGCAGCCGATCACGCCTACCTTAACTTTCTCCATTATCGATTGACACCTCCAAGCTGCTGTCTGATCTCCGCCAGTCTGTCTTTAATGCGAAGCGGCACTTCCGCATGCAGCTCCGGCCAGGTGACGTACAATGAAGGATCGATGCGATACTCCGTAAATTCCATAGAGGGCTTGAACCGGAGCGTCTTCAAATATAGCTCCACCAGCCGGTTCGTCTCGTCATCAGTCGAATAGACGCCATCGAACGGACCGGTTATAAGCAGTCCGCGCCTTCCGGCATTTTCGTCCGTGCAGGTCATCAGGTCGGGCAGCAGGTAGAACATGTCGGCCTGAGGCAGAAAGGCGTGCTTGCCGGGCTGGGAGTACAGCTTGACATGGGTGCCATCCACCAAATTGCTGCGGTCCCTGAGCAGCCCTTTGAAATGTCTGCCGTGAAAGCTGGCGTCGCAGTCCACAACCTCGCCGTCATGCCCGACATAGACCCATACATGCTCCAGCTCGTAGAGATGCTGAATATCGTAATCCCAATAGATGGCATATTCGATTAGATATTTAACCCGGGGGTCCTCAAATTCGAAACTTCTGCGCGTCGAAGGAGAGGGTCCCGCCTCCTCCAGCACGGTAACGCCTACGCGGACAGGGAAGAAAGGCTCGTTGTTGTCAAAATAAATATAAGGAGCATATTTGGAAATCCATTCGTGATTCATCGCAATCGTTCATCCTTCCAGGAGAGCTGTTTTTTGGGTGATAAGGGTGTGGCTTCGTTCGATGTCCTCAGGCAGGCACTGTGCTTTCAATTCATACACCTTGATCGGCGCTTGCCTGATGACGCCGAGGAAATGGTCGAAATAAACATCGTCCTGGCTGTGAACATACGGGCACCAGTGATCCGACAGTCCGATCGTCTCGTGAATGTGCACGCCGACGATATAAGGGCTGACCTCCCGCAGGTCGCGCAAATTATCGTACAGGCCCATCCGGTCCATCATCATGGCGTGTCCGATGTCGTACCAGAGCCCGACCGGACTGCCCTTCAGGCTCTTAATGAGCGAACCTGCTTCCTGCAAAGTCGGGATCTGATAGCAGCGGGCGCGCGTCTCAATGCCGATGGCAACGCGGTAGCCTTTTCTGGCGACAAATTCGGAAACCTCCTCCAGGCTATGCCGGATGCGCTCCAGGAACTGCGGGCTCAACCTCTCCCGCCGCTCAGACATCTCCCGCCACAGCGCGAGGTATTCCTTCGATTCCCTGCCCTTGACGCGATAAATCTGCTTCAGCTGCGAATCGATGTTGTCCGTAAACGGAACTTCGCCGGGATGGACAACTACCGCCCCCGCTCCGTAACGGTCGGCATATTCGATGGACTGCTTCAACAGTTCCACAGCCCGCCCGCGCCGCGCCTCATCCTCGTAGCCAAGCATGACGGAATCCGTGTCGAAGTCCGTGTCGCCGATAAACGGAAACGCATGATGCACACTGGATACGCGGACTTCGCCGCTGTCAATCATCGGCTCGATCGTGTCCAGATGCTCGCGCGTTACATTGTAATTCAGCTCTACGCTGCCAAACCCGAGGCCCATGATCTCTTCGATCATGGCCCGTCCGTCCCGGTGCTTCTTGATGTTCCAGCAGGTAGAGAAGGAATATTCGCCCTTGTCCTTGCCCTTGTTCATCTTTATCCTCTACTCCTTCACCGATCCCAGCATAACGCCCGAGATAAAATATTTCTGCAGCCACGGATATACGATCAGAATCGGCACCGTTGCGAACATAATGCTCGCCGCCTTGATGCTCTCCGGCATAATCGAGACAAGCTGGTCGCCCTGAACCGACAGCGGATCATTGGTCATACTGTTCACGATGATCTGATACAGCTTGAGCTGAATCGGGTACAGCTCGGGCTTGGTAATATACATAAGCGCATCCATAAAGCCGTTCCAGCGTCCAACGGCATAGAAGAGACTAAGCGTGGCAAGCGCCGGCATAGACAGCGGCAAAATAATTTGCCAAAGCGTTCGAAAATGGCTGCTTCCGTCCATCTCGGCGGCCTCCGACAAGCTGCCGGGTAGCGATCGGATGAACGAAATGAGAATGATCAGGAAGAACGGATTCATCATGGTCGGCAGTATTAACGAGCCGATATTATTCGTCAGATGCAGACCCCTGATCAGCAAATAATCGGGAATCGCGCCGCCGCTGAAAAACATCGTGAACAAAATCAGCAGCATGAAAATTTTCCTGCCCCGGAGGCGCTTCGACAGCGGATAAGCGGCTGCGATCGTCATCAGCATGGCCAGACAGGTATAGCTTGCCGTCATCGCCAGTGTCAGCAGCAATGACCGGAGCATCGTATTGTCCTGAAACACTTTACGGTACGCTTCCACATTGATGCCCCGCGGAAACACGGTCACCTCACCCGACAGAATAGCTCTGTTCGAGCTGAGCGATACAGAAGCGATATGAAATAGGGGGGCGAGGCACAGGATCACCAGCACAACGATCAGGATCACGTTGATGAACTCGAAGGGATTGCCTCTTCGTGCAGCCATCTGTCGACTGTTCTCAGTCATCGGTTAGAGTACTCCGTTTTCGGTTATTTTTTTGGCGATATAGTTTGCTCCCAGCAGCAGCACAATGCCGACCGCAGCCTGAAACAGACCGACGGCGGTCGCAAGGGAGAATTGCGACGTCTGTATCCCTGTTTTGTATACAAAGGTGCTGATCACTTCCGAGAAATCGCGGACGCTCACATTGCCGATCACATACGGCCGGTCAAAGCCGATCTGGACGATTTCCCCGATCTTGAGAATGAGCAGGACGATGATTGTCGGCTGAATGCCCGGAAGCGTCACCGACCACATCCTGCGCATCCGGCCAGCCCCATCGACGGCGGCAGCTTCGTACAGTTCGGTATTAACGCCGGTGATGGCGGCCAGATAGATAATCGTCCCCCAGCCCGCGCTCTGCCAGACTCCGACAGTCAGATACGTGATGAGCCAGTTATACTTGTCCGTCAGGAACGGAATCGGATCGATGCCGAGATGGCCGAGCAGCAGATTGATGATGCCCGTATTCGTCGCGAACACCTGATACATGATACCTCCGATAATGACCCAGGATAGAAAATGGGGCAGATACAATGCCGTTTGTGCGAGCTTCTTGAACCGATTCCCGCTCAGCTCGTTGAGCAGCAGCGCAAGCACGATCGGAGCGGGAAAGGATACGAGCAGGTCCAGTATGTTGAGCATGAAAGTATTTCTCAGCGCATCATAGAAGCCGCTCATCCCGAACACTTCCCGGAACACGTCCAGCCCGACCCAGGGACTGCCGGAAACGCCTTTGAACAGATTGTAGTCTTGAAAGGCGATTAGAATGCCGTACATCGGACCGTACTTGAAGATCAGGAAATAGGAGAGCGGCAGGATCAGCAGGGCATATAGCTGCCAGTTACGGTAGAAATAAAGTCCTTTGTTGTTCAAGCTTGCTCACTCCCATGCTTTTGTCTTTGAACGCTCCAGCTGTTATTTCTTCATGGCTTGATAGGCTTCCGTGCGTTCCTTCACAATGGCGTCGCCGCCGCTTGCCATATAATCCTTTAGCAGATCGTCATACGTTTTGCTGAAGGCTTCCGGCTTTGCCATGACACTCTTGACGATGATTTCTTCATATTTGTCCTGCAGCGTAGGGATATATTTGTTCTCGGCTTCGATCGGTGTCGTAAAGTTCGCATAACGGATCGTATCGGTCAGCGACATCTTGTAGGCATCCTTTACATATTGCTGGAATTCCTCGGGCACTGACGCGGCTGCAGCTGCCCAATTCTTCTCGTTACTGCCGAAATCCGCCCCTTGTGTAATCATCGTAATATCGCCGGAATTGTACATCCGCTTGCTTGTCGCATCGGACTCGATGCGGATCGGAACACCGTCCGCGAGCTTATAGTCCTCTCCTTCGACGCCGTTCATCAGCGTAAACAGAACCTCCGGCTGCGCCATCCAGTCCAGATATTTGATCGCTTCCGCACCTCGCTTGCTCGAAGCCGGAACCATCAGATAGAAGCCTGTCGGATCATACTCCGGTTTGAGATGCTTACCGGCATTGTTCGTATACGGATCAACGGGAACAAGCTTGGCGCCGGAGACGTTCTGGGTCAGCACCTTGGCAATGCCCGGGGTTGCGTTGTAGCTGTTGCCCAGATTGTCGCTGTACATGCCGACTTTTCCCGTCATGACATCCTGGAAGACCTGCTTTTCATCCTTGTCCAGAGCGAAGTCCGGGCTCATGAGACCCTCGTTATATAATTTGTTCAGAAACTGAACCGCATCTTTGTGACCCGGGAGCAGAAGCGGGTAGCCCATACTCTCCGACAGGGTGTACCGCTGCTCATCCGTAAGGCCGTCATGAATGAAAGACCACACGATGGGTTCGATGGATGCCGGCGTCAGCGAGAAACCAAGCGGAATGACCTTGCCGCCCGTCTGTCCGGGATCCTTCTCCTTGAATGCCTTCAAGGCCTGGTAGACCTCGTCCGTCGTTTGCGGCATCGGCAGACCCAACTTGTCCAGCCAGTCCAGGCGGATCAGATTCTCATATTTGCCCGTATTGACGCGCCGTCCGGGAATCGAATATTGAACGCCGTCCACCTTGCCGCGTTCAAGCGTGGGAGCCAGATACTTCTTCAAATTCGGGCCATACTGATCGATGAGCTCATCCAGCGCCAGCAGCCCTCCATCCTTGGCGTAGCCGTAGGAGGTAAGAACATTCGTGTTGGCAAATACGATATCCGGGGCATCTCCGCTGGACATCATGACATTGACTTTGTCGGTGGCGTCGGTGCGCGGGATCGGTACGAATTCTACTTTAATGTTGTTCGGGTCGCCGAAATTCTTCTGAACATGATCGGTCCAGTAATTGTCGGTAACCGTAACCCCTGCCGGCGAATTGCCTCTGTCGAAAATACCAACCTTCAGGGTAACCTGCTCCGTCTTCGCCGCAGTGCCACCCGTCGAAGCTGCGGAGCTGCCTGCCTCATTCCCGCCCTGCGAGCATCCCGCCAGCAGTAAGGCCGCCAGTATCATACTCAACGCTTTCCTTCTCATAAAACACCTCGCTGATATTTTTTGAACTGCAACTCAAGTTATAGCGCTTCTCAAAAAGCGGGGCAATTTACACGTTTCCGCCGGATATACAAAAGAGCAGATTTCAGCATCTGCTCTGAATTTACGTATGGAGCAAACCAAATTCAGCGATCATACAAAAGGTCGAAAAGCCGCTGAACACTGCGCCGTTTCCGGCTTCTTCGGGATCCTCACGTTCCCTCTTGGGTTCTGCCCGGGAACAAATGCTTGCGGTAGTCGCCGGGCGACACGCCAACCATTTTCTTGAAAATTCTGCCGAAGGAGATGGTGTGCTCGTAGCCCACCTGCCGGGAGATTTCATTGATCGACAGATCCGTTTCACGCAGCAGCTTTTGCGCCTGCCTGACGCGCAGCCCGATCAGAAAATCGACAAACTTGACGCCGAACTCTTCCTTAAACAGCTGGCTGGCATATTTTCCGTTTATGTTGAACCGGTCGCTGATATGATTCAGGGACAAGTCGGAATTCGCATAATTGTCCTCAATATACTTCTTCAATTCATAGATCATATGGCTGGTGCTGGCGGATTCAAGGATCGTGACGTATTTGTCGTACAGCTCGCCGATCAGCGACTCGTACAGCAAGCGGATTTCCGTCATCGACCCCGTCTCCTTGAGCGCCACAATCATCCGGGAAAAGGTGACATGCTGCCAATAGGCATTGATTTCCGGTGATATTTCCTCCATTTCACGGGCGAAACGGTGCATCAAATAGTTCAGGAGAAGCTGCATCTCCTCATTCTTCAGCACCCGCTCCTCCAGGTGATCGAAGATCCGGGCAAAATCGTTCCTCCAAGCCGGCGCTGGAATTCTGAAATGATGAATCATATCCTCCAGCCATTTGAAATAGAGCGAATCGACCCGATTCTCCCTGTCTTTGATTTCCTGATAGACAATGATCCGGTTGTTCCCGGCCGTCATTTTATACTGCAGCGCAGCCAGCGCCTCATGGAAGGAGGTTTTTATGCCAGGCAAATCGCCCGAAGCCGCGCCGATCCCGATCGTAACCGAGAAGACCAGCTCGCCCGCTGCCCACTTCCTCAGCCTGTTCATCATTCCATTAACCGTATGCGCTTCGACGTCCAGATCCGATTGGATCTGAACCAACAGAGCCATTCGGTCGCCGGATATCCATTCCGAGCAGACGACCGATGCGCCGGAATGCCGCCACTGCCGAGCCGCCCCGTCCAACTGCTTCTTGGAGGCGAGCAGCTCCTGCCGGTCAAGCCGCAGCATGGGGACATACTTGTCGATTTCCAAGATGGCGATAAACAGCTCACAGCGGCCCTCCGGCAGCCCGAACATACGGGCGTACTCCTGCCATTCCTTCATCGGCACGACCTTCTCGTCATCCTGCAGCTCGTAGAAAAACTGCTTGCGCCTCACAAGCATGTTCTCGGCATCCTGCCGGTCAATCAGATCCATACGGGTCAGCATTGTATCGAATGCATGCTCGATAATCGAGAATTCGTCGCTTTCCGCAGCTTTGGATGCTTGCTGATAGGATGAAACCCGGCGCACGATGTTTTCGATCGGTTTGTAGTTCCTTCGGGTGACGTACATGATATAAGCGATAATGACAATCAGCGTCAGGAGAATGACCGACAAGGGCATCAAGGAGCGCAGAGCAGCCAGGCCGATCAGATTGGCGCTGACCGTGCCGCTCGCAAAGTTCCAGCCGATGTAATCCGATTTCAAATATTGTATGGGCTTCGCCTTGGGTGTGGATGGACTCGTCGAATAAATCGGGCTGCCCTGTTCGTCGGTGATGTCCATGAAGATGCGTTTACCGCTTCTGAGTTTGCTTGCCATGGACAGCAGCAGGTCAGTCTTTACGTTCAGCACGATGATGCCCTCATTGCCGAGGGAGTTCTTGGTGATCGAAATAATTCTCTCGGGCGGATCGATCAACGGAAACTCGGAATATTTGCGGATTGGCGACCAATGGACGCTCTGCGGATTATTTTTCAGATTCTGTACAAATTGTTTGTCCGTAAAGTCGGCAAGCTTCTGGGCATAGCCTCCTGTCAGTACAAGCTGGTCCTTCTTCCGATAGAAGTAGATCGAGTGGACCAGCGGATTGCTGCGGATCTTGGCAATTTCACTGGACGCTTTATAGTTGATCAGTTTCGGTTCATAGGCGCTGCCGTTAAAATAATCGTTGATCGCCTCGTTGTTGACGATCAGATTGGCCAGCATCAGCTCGATATTTTTTAGCGAAGCCGTCATGCCGTCTACGACATGATCCGCATACGTACGGTTGGTTTTTTCGGTTTCCTTGCTCACATTGTTATAGGTAACGGCAAAAACGATCGCGATAATGACAGCTCCGGATATGAACAAAATCGAGAAATGGGACAGGAGGAGCCGCTTATACCATTTTTTGTTTTTCATATCAATCTCTGCCTTCCAATTGACCTTTTTTACCGGCTGCGGATCTGATGATCATCTTCGGAAAATAAAGCCGGCTATCCCCATCATACTTCCGCTGTGTTATCGCAGTGTTGTCAGCTCTGAAATTCACCCGTAATGAGAAAAAAGAGCCGCTTCGAAAAATTCGAAGCAGCTCTTTTCGCGGGTAACGAAGAACCGGTGGACGCCTTTTATTAAAAGCAAATCTGATTATCTCCAATGCTCCGCCAGCACTTCAACAAATCGTTCAAGGTCCTGCTGATCCTCCCGGCTGAAGCGGTTTTTACGGGGACTGTCAATATCCAGCACGCCAAGCAGAACGCCGTCCTTCATCAGCGGAACGACAATTTCGGATTCTGATGCGGCGTCGCATGCGATATGTCCGGGAAATTCATGCACATCCGGAACAAGCATCGTCTCCCGGCGGGCAGCAGATGTACCGCAAACCCCTTTGCCAAGCGGTATCCGGACGCAAGCAGGCAGACCTTGGAAAGGGCCAAGCACCAGCTCATCCTTATCCGGATCCATCAGATAAAATCCGACCCAGTTGATCTCATCCAGATATTGAGCAAGCAGAGCTGAAGCATTGGCAAGATTGGCAACAGCATTTGGCTCATCCTCAATAAGCGCCGTGAGCTGCTGCAGAAGCAAGGAGACCCGCTGCTTGCGGGTTCCTTCATATTTCGAGGCTTGAAACATACAAGCACCGCCTTTTATTAGTCTCCTATTACTATAGCATTCTATTTATCTATGATTAAAGAGTCGGAAAAATTTGCTGGTTAGCGCATAAATCGGCCAATTCTGCGCAACTTCGCGCAGTTATTCGCGTCTTTTAATAAAAGGAAATGGATGCGGGAGGAGCTGTGGTAATCAATCAAGCAAAGATGGCTGTTGTGAAAGATGGATAGGGAGAGCGGCATGATCTGCTTAATCGTTGCCTTCATAACCCACCAAATCTATTTGCCGTGTATAATGGTAGTACTAAGATTGGGAGGGCATACGTATGACACTCATTAAACAGCTCATCAGCTCAGACGAGTTTATCGGCTTCTATCTGCTCAAGGAGCTGGAGGTAAAGCAAACGAATAATACGCCGGCTAAGGACTATTTTGATATCGTATTATGTGATTCCAGCGGACAGCTTCCGGCTAAATTGTGGGAGGTATCGCCGACGGATAAAGAAACCTTTTTCCCGATGGGCCTCGTTAAGGTGCAGGGTGTTGTGCAGACCTACCGCGAGCGGCTGCAGATCAAAATTATGAAGATGCGCCTGGCAACACCGGAGGACGGTGTGAAGCTGACTGACTTTATCCGCTCAGCGCCAATGAGTTCGGTGGATCTGATCCATACGATTGATCAGGTTATTGCAAGCATAACGGATGAAGAGATTAAGACATTGGTTTCGTATTGCGTCGGAAAAGTAGAGGAGAAATTGGTGCATTATCCGGCTGCGAAGACGCATCATCATGCTTATTTTGCCGGTCTTGCCTATCATATGGTCCGGATGCTGGAAATTGGTGAATTCCTATGCCGGCAGCGGCCTTTCCTAAATCCGGATTTCATCAAAGCCGGCATCATTCTGCATGATATCGCAAAACCCGAGGAAATGATTGCGGAGCTCGGCATTGTCTCTGATTATAGTATCCGCGGTAAGCTTGTCGGCCATATCTCGATGGCTTCCAACTGGATTACAGAGGCTGCTATCCGCTCCAATATTGATCTCGAGTCGGATAAAGTGCTCGGCCTGCAGCATCTCGTTCTCTCCCACCATAATCTTGGGGAATGGGGCAGCCCGGTTCAACCGCAGACTGCAGAAGCAGTAGCGCTTCATCATATCGATGCGATGGATGCAAAGCTGCAAATGGTGGAGGATGCACTCCTCACTACTTCCGAAACGGAAGAGTGGACCCCGTACATAAGAGGCTTAGAGAATAAAGCGATCTATCGATTAAAAATATAATTTGTAATATATTGGATACTCATAACTCTCGGTTGCTGATATAATAGAGTACTATATTTTCTATTATTTTGCTAAAGGAGACTCTAATGAAAACACTCATAAGCCTGACGCTCATCTTTTGCTTGTTGTTTAGCGTTTCTGGTTTCACGTCAGCCACAGCGGATGCGGAAGGCCCATACACCGTCAAGGTGGCGAGCAGCACGCTCAATGTCAGAAGCGAGCCGTCTCTTAAGGCCACTATCGCGGGTACCTTGGAGCATGGCGCTGTCGTAACGGTTAATGATGAGGAGAATGGTTGGTTGAATGTATCTTACAATCGCAGTTCCGGTTGGATAGCAGGATACTATACGAAGAAGGTTGAAGGCAGCGGCCTGGTAACTGCTGACTATCGGCCATATGCGTCTTCTTCAGGCAAGAGCGGCGGAACAACCGCCAAGCAGGGAACTGTGCTGGCAGATTCTTTGCGGGTCCGCTCGGGAGCGGGATCCGGTTACAAGGTTATCGGAGGTTTGGTTCAAGGCGAGAAAGTGACTATTATGAACAGCCGCGACGGATGGATGGAAATCCGAACTCCGGACGGTATGGCGGGCTGGGTATCCTCACAATACATCAGCAAGGGTACAGGAACAACAACAACGCCGAGAAGTTCAGCCAAAGGGCTCAATGGGAAGGTGATCGTCATTGATCCCGGCCATGGAGGCAGCGATCCGGGTATGATCGGTGTTCATTCAGAGGCGCTGGAGAAGGACCTTACATTGAGCACTTCATTTTACATACGAGATGAGCTCCGCAGACGGGGAGCAACGGTTATCCTAACCCGTACGAAGGATGATCAGAAACCATCGCTTGCTGAGCGTGTTCGAATCAGCGAGTCTGCGCATGCGGATGCTTTTGTCAGCGTTCATTATAATTCATCGGAGAAGAAAACCTCTGGAACGCTAACGTTCTTTTATTCAGATACAAAGGATAAAGAATTGGCGCATGCCATTGAAAATGAGCTTGGCGAAGGTGTCGGCCTGCCGAGCAATGGAATATCCTTCGGGGATTTTCATGTTCTCCGTGAGAATGACACTGTTTCAGCGCTTGTTGAGCTGGGCTTCTTATCGAGCGCGAAGGATGAGGATATCGTTCGCACCTCGGGGTACCAGAAGAAAGCCGCGGCTGCGATTGCACAAGGGTTAGCGGATTATTTTGAATAAAAGAGCGAGCTGCCGTTGAGGCTGAAAACGTCGTTTATCCTGTCCGCTAAGGAGGGGTAAACGACGTTTTTTGATGGAGCGGATGATTTAATCCTTCGTCTTTAGAAGCTTCTGGGCGACAATATAGCCTGAGCCGCCGTTAATGCCATGCCCCGGCCAAGTAGCCGCGCCCAGCATATACAGATTATGAATCTCGGTCCGGTGGCCGGGCTGAGCTTGAAGCGGACGGAACAGATAGCTTTGAGCCAGATCATGTGAACCGCCATAAGGATCACCAGGGCCGGAATTGGGGTTGAACCGGGCAATTGCGGCAGGCGTCACAACGGAATGACCGATTACGGCGCTTGGAATGTTAGGGATATGCTTGCCAACGACTTCGAGCACTCGCTCTGTGAAACGCTCGGTTAGATCCGGGGTCCAGGTGCCGTCACCAACGTTAATCCGGCCTGCTGCATCGCCGGTTGGACGGCAAGGCACTTCCAGTACTTGAATGCGCATGATGGCTTTACCCTCCGGAGCCCGGGAAGGATCCAGGTTGGTGGAGCAATCCACCGTAAAGGTAGGCTTCGCAGGAAGCAGGCCCGCCATTCCTTGCGCGATCGCTTGGGTGAAGCCATCGAGCCCGTCTGTCAAATGGGGCTGGCCAACCTTGTTGAAGCGCGTATCCGGCCAGCGCGGCGCTTCGCTAAGGGCGAGGTGGATCTGCACACAGCCGCGGCCGTACCGGAACTGCTTGGCTTGCTCGATAAGCGGGGGACTCATACTCTCATCGGCCAGCAAGGATAGATAGAGCTGATCCGGGCTTGTAGAGGCGACAATCGCCTGCTTGGCATGAAACTCCTCGCCGCTCGTCGTTCGCACCCCTACCGCCCGTTTATTCTTTAATATAATACGATGAGCAAGAGTGTTTGGCCGGAAGGTGCCGCCTTGATCAAGAATGAGCTGCAGCAAGGCTTGAGCTAGCTTCTCGCTGCCGCCCTCTGGGATCGGCATCCCGCCGCCCATCAGTGCCATTGCAGCAGCGGCACCCAAATACCGCTGCCAACCTCATCCGGTGTCCGCCCGAGATGGGTGACCCAAGGTGCCAGCATGGCCTGCATGACAGGCGACTTGAATGCCCGTACCGCATTGCGGGCAGTCGAGAATAGGGAGGCAGCAAATGCAGAGTAGCCTTTCCCATTATTGTCATGAAGCAGCTTCTTAATGATGGCTGAAGCTTCCGGGCTTGTAAGGTCTAAGTTGAACAGGGAGAATACATCGCCTGCGTAAGGATTTAAGGTACCGAACAACTGGGCAAGGACATCCCCATCACCTGGCGCCAGACGCTCGGCCTCAGCTGCCAGATCCTCAAATGAGCGGGCAAACACGCCAGTACGTCCATCCTCCATGGAGACCCCGGTCGGCAGGTCGGTATTGACATAGCGAAGTCCGCGGGCTTCGAGCGCTTCGCCCAAATCGGCGTATGCGGGGCCAGTTAAGAACAGCGGATGTGCAGCAGCGTATACATCATGCTTGAAGCCCGGCAGTGTAAGCTCCTCCGTACGAAGAAAGCCGCCGGCGCGGTCATTCTTCTCAAGCACGAGCACGCTTCTGCCCGCTCGGGTCAAATAAGCGGCAGTAACCAAAGCGTTATGTCCGCTGCCAATCATGATGACATCATAAGCATTCGAAGCCATACTTTATTCCCTCCTAAAAGTTTTTACGCAGCTCCGCTGCTCTTGCCCGCTGTAGGCAAGAGCAAGTAAAAACTAGCATCGGAAGCATACGCTTTAAGTTTTTACGCAGCTCCGCCGCTCTTGCCTATATTTTCCATCTCATTTTAACTGAGATCTCATGTGAGGTTTGACGAATGCTGTCGCTGACATAAACTTAATTATCGACGATTCGAAGATGATTCAGGAGCCTTGGACTTATGCAGTAACCAAAAAAGGGCTGTCCCCGGCAGTCTGCATGACTGCCGGGGACAACCCCTCTGATAGGAATATTCTTATATGCCTTTAGCCTTCCTGCTATTCGGCAGGAATTTCAGGAGGTATCGCAGGATAAATCTCCGGTTCCGATCCTGGGTTGATTTCCGGAATAGGGGTCGTTTCGATCTCAGGACTTGAGCGTTCCGGAGTAATCGTAGGCGAAGCAGGTGTTGTAATCTCGGGTGTGCGGCCTGGATTCGTCTCTGGAATTTCAGATGGCTTCTTACCATTGTGAACCATGCGCAACCTCTCCTTTCGGTTTAACCTTAATATACCCGGATTTGAGCTATAGCTAACAACGGATTGTAATTGGGCCGGTAAAATCATATACTACAAGCAGCTTAAACTGATCGGAGAGAAGAGATGAATAACAGTATTTTAGGCAAATATTGTGTGGTGACGATCGGTCATAGGGTATCCAAAATCGGTGAAATCAAGAAAGTGAACGGCCGGACGATTCACGTGGATTGGGGCCATAAGGTTATGATCTACATGAATAAAGATTTTCGCTGGATTCCGGTGACCAAGGAAGAGATTGAAGAAACGTATAAGAAAAGCAAATTTACCGAAGAAACGCTTATCCGGGCCGCAGCATTAGGTATTGAAATTCAATGATGAATCGTCCTGGACGATGCAGGAAGAAGCCGCAAGCGCAATGACCCTTTTGGTCGTGTGCCAGCGGTTTTTTTGCTGCAGCGTGGTTTCGATACTCAATTTGAAAACTGTGAGATCCGCCGGATTGACGATAGATCGAAGGGATTATCTCCAGCGTTCGGCGGACGAAAGCAGCGGTCATATGGTTAGAGAAGCACGTTATGTTGGTAATATCTGCATAGGTGCTTATTTGTGTTTATATAGGTTCGAAGAGGAAAAACTTAGACATATGGATTAGCAAATAAAGGAACTCGCACACTTTAAGTCATATTCACGTTAGATATAAGTTAAAAATTTTGTATTGCTGAATTATATGTTAGATTAACTAACATAAGTAAAGCGCTGTCTTGCAAATTCTCAATGAAACTAGTTTACAAATTTGGCGTTTCCCCGTATATTTGAAATAGTTCAAACAAATGATAAATAAGTCTTTTTACAAATGTGCAGGCATGATGAGGGCCTAAGTTGCTTTCGTAAAGTCGCAGGAAAATAAACGGATCGAGGAGCAGAAACGATGAAAAAAAGTTTGTTAACGTTAGCGATTTGTATGGTGGTCTTTTCACTGGTTGCAGCCGGCTGCGGCAGTAAGAATAACAATACCGGCACGACAACGAACACAAACGAAGGAGCTCCAAAAGCAGACTTCAAAGTCGGTATGGTTACAGATTCCGGTACGATTGATGACAAATCTTTCAACCAGGGTACTTGGGAAGGCATTCTTCGCGCAGGGAAAGAAATTGGCGTGGAGACCAAATATCTGAAACCGGCGGGAACGACAGAAGCTGATTATCTCAAAGAAATGGGCAATCTCTACGATGCAGGCTACAAGGTGATCATGGCCCCGGGCTTTAAATTCGAAACGGCAATTTTCGCTGCACAAAGTAAATATAAAGACGCTAAATTCGTTATCATCGATGGCACTCCGCATTCTGCTGAAAAAGATGCAAAGCCGGATGTTAAAGAAAACAGCGTAGCGATCTTTTTCTCCGAGCATGAATCCGGCTTTATCGCCGGTGTCGCTGCTGCTCTTCAATTGAAAGAAGGCGAAGCGGGTTTTATCGGCGGTATGGAAATTCCAGCCGTTCAGAAGTATAACTGGGGCTTCCAGCAGGGGGTCAAATACGCGAACGATAATTTAGGCACGAAGATCTCCATTAAGAAAGAAAATGTTGTTTACCAAGGCAGCTTCGATAACGCGGCAGCCGGCGGACAATTGGCGGCACAAATGTTTGATCGCGGCGTTAATGTGGTGTTTACGGCAGCCGGCGGTGTAGGCGTAGGCGCAATCAAGGAAGCGAAGGACCGCGCGCTTGCCGGTAAATCAGCGTGGATCGTAGGTGTTGACGTTGACCAATATGCGGACGGCGTATATAAAGACGACAAATCGATCATTCTGACTTCCGCCATGAAAAAAATCGACCAAGCTTCCTTCGATATGGTGAAAGCTGAGCAGGAAGGCAAATTCCCGGGCGGCCAAACCTTAACGTTTGATGTGAAGAACGATGGCGTTGGTATTCCTGAGAAAAACCCGAATCTAAGCGACGAAACCGTAACAAAGGTGAAAGAAATTACAGAGAAATTGAAAAGCGGAGAAATTAAAGTAGCTGCTGAACAAGGCTCATTAATCAAATAACTATTTCGTGATGCGCTGCTCGAGGACAACGGATAGAAGAGACGGATGACTCCGTCTCTTTTTGAAGCTTTAGGCGATAGAGCGATCCATATTATTATCGAGGAAAGAAACTTGATTCGCTCCAATGGACTGCGAAGCAGGTTTCTTCTTAAGTTAAATGCCCTTACGATCAATTTGTTAAAGGAGCCGTATCGTATGGAATTTGTAGTGGAAATGATCAATATTCGCAAAGAATTTCCGGGTGTCGTAGCCAATGACGATATCACCCTCCAGCTGCGAAAGGGAGAAATCCACGCTCTTCTTGGAGAAAACGGGGCTGGTAAATCCACGCTCATGGGCATTCTCTTCGGCATGTATCAGGCCGACCGCGGAACGATTAAAGTGAAAGGGAAAGAAGTCCATATCGCAAATCCGAACGTGGCCAACAAACTTGGTATCGGCATGGTTCATCAGCATTTTAAGCTGGTCAATAATTTTACCGTCACCGAAAATATCATCCTTGGCAATGAACCGACTAAAGGGTTTGTACTCAGCATTGGGGCTGCAGCCCGCAGGATCGAACAGCTGTCCAAACGTTATGGGTTGAATGTAGACCCCCATGCGAAGATCGAGGATATCTCGGTCGGTATGCAGCAGCGGGTAGAGATTCTAAAGATGTTATACCGCGATGCGGAGGTATTGATTCTCGATGAGCCCTCCGCTGTCTTGACGCCGCAGGAAATTGACGAGCTGAGCAAGATTATGCAAAGCCTCATTGCCGAAGGCAAGTCGATTATTCTGATTACGCACAAGCTGAAGGAAATCAAAGCGGTTGCTAACCGGTGCACGGTTATACGCAGAGGCAAAACGATCGGAACAGTGGATGTGGCATCAACAAGTCAGCTGCAAATGGCGGAGATGATGGTCGGCCGCAACGTCACCTTTAAAGTTGAAAAGGAACCGAGTGTACCTGCTGAGATCGTGCTTCAGCTTGAAGGGCTCTCCGTTAATAATAATAAAAATTCACTTGGCTTAAAGCAGTTCTCGCTTGAGGTCCGTGCCGGAGAAATCGTCGGGATCGCGGGTGTTGAAGGGAATGGACAAGCTGAGCTTGTGGAAGCGATTACAGGTCTTCGCAAGGTTCAAGCGGGCAGGATACTTGTTCAAGGCAAGGATATCAGCCACCGCCCGATCCGGGAGCGGATCCAAAGCGGCATCGGCCACATCCCGGAGGATCGCCAGAAGCGCGGACTCGTTCTCGATTATACGCTTGAGGATAATATGATTCTCGAGGTGTATAACCAGCAGCCGTTCTCAAAGCGGGGCATTCTTAATAAATCCGTTATTCGCAAGTATGCAAGCGATATACTGAAGAGCTTCGATGTCCGTTCGGGGAGAGGCCCGCTGTCCATAAGCAGATCCTTGTCGGGAGGTAATCAGCAGAAGGCCATTATCGGCCGGGAGATTGAGCTTAACCCGGCCCTGCTTATTGCCGTGCAGCCAACCCGCGGCCTTGATGTGGGCTCCATCGAGTATATTCACAAACGGTTAATCGAGCATCGCGATAAAGGAAAAGCGGTGCTGTTAGTATCCTTGGAGCTGGATGAAATTCTGAATGTGGCAGACCGGGTTGCTGTCGTTAATAATGGGGAGCTGATCGGAATCGTGAATGCCTCTGAAACGAATGAGAACGAAATAGGTCTTATGATGGCCGGCGTAGAGAAAGGAGGAGGCGCATGAGAAACACCGTCATATCGCTGCTAGCCGTCTTGTTCGGCTTGCTGGCTGGGGCCATTCTTATGCTGGTGACCGGTCATCAGCCGATTGAAGGGTACCGATTTCTCATCGAAGGCGGATTGAAGAGTCCAGAGCGGATCGGCAATACGTTAGCGACAGGCACTCCATTGATCTTCACCGGATTATCCGTTGCATTCGCCTTCCGGACCGGATTGTTTAATATCGGCGCCGCAGGCCAAATGCTCGTCGGCGGGTTCTGCGCCACTGCAGCCGGGCTTACGCTTGATTGGTCCAGACCGGTTCTGCTGCCTCTGATGGTTGTAGTCGGATTTCTGGGCGGCGCGCTATGGGCGTTTATCCCTGGTATTATGAAGGCTAAATTTAACGTTCATGAGGTCGTATCTACGATTATGATGAACTGGGTTGCTTATTGGACGATTTATTACGCCGTGCCCGCTTATCTGAAAGCCGATTATTTGGAGACGGAGTCGCGTCCGCTGCCGGACTATGCTTCGCTCAAGGCTCCGTTTCTCTCGGATATGTTCGGCGGATCCTATGTGAATTTAGGCTTATTCTTCGCTGTGGCGGCCGTTATTATCATCGCCTTCATCATTAACAAGACCACGCTTGGCTATGAGCTTAAAGCAGTCGGTTTCAACCGGCATGCGGCTGAATACGCAGGGATTCCGGTCAGCCGCAGCATCATTCTCTCCATGCTCATCTCCGGAGGGCTTGCCGGGCTTGGCGGGGTTGCCCAGTATGCGGGGAATGCGGCGAATATTCAAATCGGCATCCTGCCTACGCAGGGGTATGACGGCATCGCAGTTGCCCTGCTTGGGGCTAATTCACCGGCTGGGGTACTGATCTCTGCGCTGTTCTTCGGGCTTCTGTATTCCGGGAGAGGGTTCATGAATGCGATGACGGAGATCCCGCCGGAAATCGCAGATTCCATTATTGCGATCATCATCTATTTTGCCGCTACCAGCGTACTGATGGACCGCTTAATCCGATGGTTCGCAGGAAGACGCAGGCCGGCATCGCCAAGGGACGCCGTGAGCGGGAAGGAGAAGGGATAATCATGTGGACCACCATTGAACAAATTTTTCCGTATGCGATTATGTTCACGATTCCTCTCCTCATTACGGCTCTTGGCGGATTATTCAGTGAACGAAGCGGTGTAGTCAATATTGGTTTGGAAGGCCTCATGATTATGGGCTCTTTCATGGGTGCGTATGTGACGTTTAAGCTTCAGACGGCTTGGCCGGATAATCAGGCTGGAGCGATCTGGGTAGGGCTGCTTGCAGCTATCGCTGCGGGGATGCTGTTCTCTCTTCTGCATGCCTTTGCCAGCATTCACTTGAGCGCGAATCAGGTCATCAGCGGAACGGCGATTAATATGATCGCAGGATCGTTGACGGTATTCCTGGCCCGAAATATTACCGGAAGCGGCAATATTCGCATTACAACCGGATTTCAGCCTTTCGATGTTCCGTTTCTGTCGAAAATTCCAATCATCGGTGATTTGTTGTTCACAAAAACGTATCCGACCACTTGGCTGATTCTTCTCGTTGTCGCGCTTAGTGCTTTTATTCTCAAAAAGACGGCCTTCGGGCTGAGACTCAGAGCCTGCGGTGAATATCCGCAAGCGGCAGAGGCGGCCGGTGTTAATGTGAGAAGGATGCGTTATATCGGCGTTCTCATATCCGGAGGTTTCTCCGGTCTGGGCGGAGCCATTCTGCTCGTGACGATCGCGGGTGAATTTACCGGAACGGTGGCGGGACTTGGATTTTTATCGCTTGCTGCATTGATTTTCGGGCAATGGCGGCCGTTCGGTATTCTGGCGGCTACGTTTTTCTTCGGCTTTGCCAGTACGGTTGCGAATGTTTCGCAGGTAATACCGGCGTTAGCTGTGTTCCCGCCGTTCATTCTCAAGGTGTTCCCTTACGTGGTCACATTGATTGCTCTCGTTCTATTCTCCAAATCCTCCCAGGCGCCAAAAGCGGCAGGAGAGGTATTTGACTCGGGTAAACGCTGATGGCAGATGAACGAATGGACGATAAACGGAGCAAAATGATCGATGCTGCAAGAATGTACTACCAGCTGGATTACAGTCAGCAGGATATCGCCAAGCAGATTGGCGTGTCCCGTCCGACGGTAAGCCGGTTTCTGCAGCAGGCGAAAGAAGAAGGCTACGTGCAAATCAAGATCGTGGATCCCAAAGAAAATAATGACAGGCTTGCCCGTGAAATTCAGCATCGGTTCGGATTGAAGAGTGTTGTTATCGTCTCCGTGCCAAAGTATGAGGATGCTGTGGTAAAGAAATATTTGGGTGAGGCCGCGGCTAATTATCTGGATGATATCGTCAAGGATGGAGACGTTATTGCCGCCACTTGGGGAACAACCCTTTATGAGGTAGCCCTCAATCTGAAGGATAAGCATGTTAGAGATGTGAAAGTGGTACAGCTCAATGGCGGCGTCAGTCACTCCGAGACGAATACGTACGCCTTCGAAATCATTAACCTGTTCGGCAAAGCCTTCCATACCGTGCCGTACTTCATACATTTGCCCGCGATTGTCGACCATCCGATTGTGAAGCAGACGATTGAGAGGGACCGGCATATCCGCAATATTTTGGAGCTCGGCAAGAAATCCAATATCGCGATTGTCACTGTAGGCGCGCCGACGGATGATTCGGTATTGATTAAAGCCAATTATTTCTCCGAGACAGAGTTAAATCTGATTGCGGAGAAGGGGGCGGGCGATATCTGTTCCCGATATATTGATGTAGAAGGCATGATCTGTTCGGAGGAGCTGGATCAGCGGACGATTGGTGTCGATCTTGAAGAGCTCAAGCGCAAGGAAAGATCCATACTCGTAGCCGGAGGAATCCGGAAGGTGGATGGGATCTATGGGGCTTTGCGCGGCAGATATACGAATGTGCTGATTACCGATCAATTTACGGCCAAATACTTGATGGAGCGTTAATTAAACAGAAAGAAGGAATACGAATATGTCATCTGCATTAAATGGAGGGGCGGAGCTGTCCGCATACTTTGATCATACTTTACTGAAGCCGGAGAGCACCTTCTCGGATATTGTGCGTTTGTGCATGGAAGCCAAGCAATACCAATTCGCGACGGTTTGTGTGAACCCCTATTGGGTGCGGGATGCTGCCGCGCAATTGGCGGGCTCAGGAGTAGGCGTTACGACTGTCGTCGGGTTTCCGCTTGGCGCCTCAAGCACAGCTTCCAAGACGCATGAGGCAGGTGATGCAATTGCAGCGGGTGCAGCTGAGATTGATATGGTGCTCAATGTGGGTGCATTGAAATCCGGGCGCTTCGAAGAGGTTGAGAAGGATATCCATTCGGTTGTGGAAGCATGTAAAGGCCGCGCAATCGTGAAGGTTATCCTGGAGGTGGGCCTGCTCACGAAGGAAGAAAAAGTGAAAGCCTGCATGATGAGTACAGCGGCTGGGGCGGATTACGTCAAAACATCGACCGGCTTCGGACCAGGCGGCGCGACGGTGGAGGATATCGCTTTGATGAGGGAAACCGTCGGACCGGATATCGGTGTTAAAGCATCCGGAGGTGTTCGCGACTTAGCGGCTGTCCGCAGTCTGATTGCGGCAGGGGCGACAAGAATCGGTGCCAGCTCAAGTGTGGCTATCGTCAGCGGCGCGCAGGGAGAAGGGTATTAATGGAAAAGAACGGGTAGTTTGGAAGCAGGCAGTTCTGCTTTCAAGCTGCCCGTCTAGATTGTCTGCTGCAAATGGCAGAGGTGCACAAGCATCATTATTTCCTCGGTAATAAATGTTATTGATCGTTCAATAAACAATCGCATCCGTATCCTATCCGTCTTATTCGGATAGGATTTTTTGGTTCAATCCTATTTTATGTGAGGTGATATCGCGTAAGCAGCTGTTAAATCGAATCTTGAAGGTACCCGGCGGCATATCTTATAGGGAGCCGTCTAATCATGGAGATGCTGCTTGATGGCCAGTGCCTCGCAAAAACGTGTAGGAGTTGATTCCATGACCACGATAACGGGTGAAATCATTAAACAAACGGATCGATATGGCGCGCGCAACTATCATCCGCTGCCGATCGTTATTGCGAAGGCGGAAGGGATTTGGGTCGAGGATCCGGAGGGCAACCGCTACATAGACATGCTGAGCGCCTACTCCGCATTAAATCATGGACACCGGCATCCTAAGATTATTCAGGCGCTAAAGGATCAAGCGGACAAAGTAACCCTGACCTCCAGAGCGTTCCATAATGATCAGCTGGGTATTTTATACGGGAAGCTTTCCGCCGTCACAGGCAAGAACATGATCCTCCCTATGAATACAGGAGCCGAAGCGGTTGAGACGGCGGTAAAGGCCGTCAGACGCTGGGCTTATCAGGTCAAGAAAGTGCCGGCTGATCAGGCGGAGATTATCGTCTGCGACGGGAATTTTCACGGGCGAACGGTTACCATTACCTCCTTCTCTTCGGCAGAGGAGTACAGAGAAGGCTTTGGCCCTTTCACCCCCGGCTTCAAGCTCATCCCTTACGGCGATACGGAGTCGCTGCGTAATGCGATAACTCCGAACACTGCGGCTTTTCTGGTTGAGCCGATTCAAGGGGAGGCCGGAATTGTCATACCCAGAGCCGGTTTCTTGGAAGAAGCTTATCAGATTTGTAAAGAGCTTAACGTGCTTGTCGTTGCGGATGAAATCCAGACAGGGTTTGGCCGCACGGGAAAGTTATTTGCATGTGACTGGGAGTCTGTTGTGCCTGATATGTATATCATGGGCAAAGCGCTTGGCGGCGGCGTATTCCCAATTTCCGCTGTAGCAGCGGATGCGGACATTCTAGGTGTGTTTGATCCCGGCTCGCATGGCTCCACATTCGGGGGCAATCCGCTTGGCTGCGCGGTAGCAATTGCAGCACTCGAGGTGCTGGAGGATGAGCAGCTCACGAAGCAATCCTTGGAGCTTGGCGATTATTTTTTGGAGCGGCTTAGAGAGATTCAGAGTCCTGTCATTACAGAAGTGCGGGGCCGCGGGCTGTTCATCGGCGTGGAGCTGACCGGTTCTGCGCGCCCGTATTGCGAGAAACTCAAGGAACTCGGGCTGTTATGCAAGGAGACGCATGAAACGACGATCCGCTTTGCTCCTCCTTTGACGATTACAAAGGAGCAGCTGGATTTTGCGATCGGGCGTATTAAGCTTGGATTTGCTAACTAAGCTCAGTCAGGTAAGCAAACCGCTGATAATGAAGCGGGTTGGTTTCACAGCACGAAGGAAGTATATGCTTTGCAGCGGCTCGGAAGAGGTAAATAAGAGATGAAGGGTAAAACGAAGCTAATGCTTCTAAAGCGGCTTTTGCTGTGAAGAAAATCAGGGAAGCTCGGCTCCACAAAATTTGGCTATGCTTCCGAAGTCGTTTCTACTCGCAAGAATCGTATTCAAGTTGAGTCGTAAAACGTTGAGGAGGTCACCAAAATGACAACCAAACAATCGGCAGCTGCATTCCAGAATGAGCCGTTTACAGATTTTTCGGCAGAAGTGAATAAGCAGGAGATGGAAGCGGCGCTGCGCAAAGTCAAGGGCGAGCTCGGCCGAGATTATCCATTATGGATTGGCGCGGTGAAGGTGATGACGGAGGATAAAATCGTATCGATTAATCCCGGGGATCTGGATGAGGTTGTAGGCCGGGTCAGTAAAGCAACACAAGACCTGGCTGAGAAAGCGATGCAAGCGGCACTTCTTGCTTTCAATAGCTGGAAGAAGGTTCCGGCGGTTGAGCGGGCGGAATACCTTTTCAAAGCGGCAAAGCTGATGCGCGAGCGGAAGCATGAATTCTCTGCGTTTATGGTTTATGAAGCCGGCAAGAACTGGGGCGAGGCCGACGCAGATACAGCGGAAGCGATTGATTTCTTGGAGTATTACGCAAGAGAAATGATCAGGCTGAGCGAGACGAATCTTCATCGTCCCCTGACGAAGCTGGCCGGGGAGAATAACCGACTGGATTACATTCCTCTTGGGGTAGGGATCACAATTCCGCCATGGAATTTCCCGCTTGCGATCTGCGTGGGCATGACTGCGGCTGCCATCGTCTGCGGGAATACGGTATTGCTGAAGCCGGCTTCAGTGACTCCCGTTATCGCGCATAAGTTCGTGGAGCTTATGGAGGAGGTTGGGCTGCCGGCAGGGGTCATCAACTTCGTTCCAGGGAGCGGTTCGGAGATCGGGGATTACCTGACTTCTCATCCGCAAACCCGGTTTATCAGCTTCACAGGCTCCAAAGAGGTAGGGCTTCGAATTAATGAGCTGGCTGCCAAGACGGCCGAAGGTCAGATCTGGATTAAGCGGGTTATTGCTGAGATGGGCGGCAAGGACGGGATCGTCGTGGACGAAACTGCGAATGTAGAAGAAGCAGCCAAGGCGATCGTGGTATCTGCTTTTGGCTTTCAAGGCCAGAAATGTTCCGCGGGTTCGCGGGCTTTTGTCGCAGCTGCTGTCTATGATCAGGTCGTGGACCGGGTTCGGGAGCTGACGCAGCAGCTGTCAATCGGTCTTCCGGAGAAGAATTTTCAGGCAGGGCCCGTCTCTGATTTAGGAGCATACAATAAGATCCTGGACTACATCGAGATCGGCAAAGGCGAAGGGCGCTTGATAGCAGGAGGGGCAAAAGCGGAAGGAAACGGCTATTATATCCAGCCTACAGTGTTTGTTGATGTAGATTGCAAAGCGCGAATTATGCAGGAGGAGATATTCGGCCCTGTGCTGGCGATTGGCAAAGCCGCCGATTACCAAGATGCGATTGCACAATTTAATGATACCGAGTTCGGCCTGACAGGCTCTTTCTTCTCGCAGGACGAGGATCAGATTGCTTATGCGCTGGAAGAGATGCATTGCGGCAATTTGTACATCAACCGGAAATGTACGGGAGCGCTTGTCGGTGTCCATCCTTTCGGCGGATTCAATATGTCGGGCACGGATTCCAAAGCGGGCGGGCATGATTACCTGCTCTTATTCACACAGGCGAAGCTCAGCTCGCGCAAGCAATCCTAATCTTTCGTCACCCGGGAAGGATTGTATGATCCGCAGCCCTTCCATGTGGTATACCAAGCGCCCTTCGGGGCGTTTTTTTGTTGCGCATACGGTGCTGTAATCTTCAGCAGGAGAGGGATAAAAAGGCTGCAGCGAATGACGCCGGTTTGATACCGATCTGTAACTCTTCTGTAACGACATCAACCCTTGCGCCGCTCTATAATTTTGATTAGAAGAAAACAACATTAAACGGACATCAAGAGGGGGAATAGCCCCATCGGGAAGGAGAATGCAAGATGCCTAAGCCTTTAAACAACAGCAGTCGCTACATGCCTGGATTGGATGGCTTGCGGGCGATCGCAGTGTTCGCGGTTATCGCCTATCATTTGGGTCTCAAATCAGTACCAGGAGGACTGCTCGGCGTCGGGATATTCTTCGTTCTCTCCGGCTACTTAATTACCGACATCCTGCTGAAGCAGCAAAGTCAGCATAAACGGCTTGATTTGCGGACCTTCTGGGTGCGCCGCGCACGTCGGCTGCTTCCGGCGATGATGATTATGATCACAGTCGTTTCCTTATGGCTGCTTATCAGCGATACGGCCCGACTTGTTTCGTTAAAGGGGGATATCGGCTCAGCGCTGCTCTATACGAGTAATTGGTATTTGATCTTCCATCATGTTTCTTATTTCGAAAGCTTCGGACCGCCGTCGCCATTCGGACATTTATGGTCGCTTGCAGTGGAAGAGCAATTTTATCTCGTGTGGCCGTTACTGCTGATTGCGGCTCTTCGGATATTCCCTCAGCGGGGCAAATTGGCGCTATGGATGATCGGTGCGGCATCCGTATCGGCAGGACTGATGGCTGTCCTCTACGAACCAGGCACAGATCCAAGCAGGGTCTATTATGGAACGGACACAAGGGCGTTTGCTCTACTTATTGGTGCCGCGCTGGCTGTCGTATGGCCGAGCTGGAAACTGTCCGTTAATCGGATATCCTCCCGCGGACGCATAACCTTAGATGCAGTTGGAACGGCTGGATTGATCGTTGTTCTGCTTATGATTGGCAAAACAGGCGAATATGATTCCTTCCTGTATCGCGGCGGCATGGTGCTGCTCGCTATCGCAGCGGCAATGGTGGTCGCGGCAATGGCTCATCCTGCAAGCCGGCTCGCCAGGCTTATCGGCAGCAAGCCATTGCAATGGTTCGGTGTTCGTTCATACGGCATTTATCTGTATCATTATCCCGTTATTGTATTGACAACACCGATGGCTGAAGCTGGTGAATTTCACCCTGTCAGAGCCATGATTCAAGTCGTACTGACTATTCTTATTGCAGAGCTATCCTGGAGGTTCGTCGAGGAGCCCATTCGTAACGGCGCATTTGGTCGGCTTTTCGCCCCGTTCAAGCGTAACGCACATGCACCCAAGCTGCATGTAAGTCAATTTACGATGCTCGCGTGTACCGGTGTGCTCATTATCTCTTGTGTATCCTGTTCAAATGAGGGAAAGCTGCTGAAGGACAATTCCGTTCAAGCTTCGGCCGATACGGCCCAATCTCAGAAGTCGGATGATTCCGGCAAGGATAACAGTTCGGCGGATTTGGATCGGCAGCCGGAAGGGACAGAACCGGCGGCAACAAAGCCGAGTGTGACAGATTCGGAAGGGACAGATCCGAATGGAACAAAGCCGAATGGAACAAAGCCGAATGGGACAGATCCGAGTGTGACAGAGCCGGAAGTTCCGGAAGTGACAAAGCCGTCTGGGAATGAGCTTGAAATTTCCGAACCGACGGATACGGAAGCGAATTCCAGCTCATCGCCGGAAAAACCGATCACGGATCAGCCTGGCACGGATAATACCGCTAACGGCTCAAGCAGCAGTGGAAGCACAAAACCTTCAATAGATAAAGATAAAGTGAAGGAGCCCGGGAAACCGGCAGTATCCAAGGGTAGCATAACAGGAATCGGAGATTCCGTTATGTTAGATGTGGAGCCTTATCTGGGTAAGCTCGTCCCAGGTATCGTGATAGATGGCAAAGTGGGGCGACAGCTTTCTCAAGCGGCAGCTGTTATTGAAGAACTCAAGAAGAAGCGCAAGCTGGGCGCCACTGTTATTGTGGAGCTGGGTACAAACGGATCCTTCACAAGCAAACAGCTGAATAAACTGCTTGCAGCCATCGGAAAGGACCGCCGGATCCTCCTCGTCAACACAAGGGTTCCGCGTAATTGGCAGGATAATGTGAATGAGATGCTTGAAAATGCAGTCGAGGATCAGAATAATATCGTACTCGTTGACTGGTATTCGGCCAGCTCGGGACATAAAGAGTATTTCGCGAAAGACGGCGTTCATTTGAAAAAAGCTGGCGCGCAATTCTATGCGGATCTCTTAGCCAAAGCCATCGGTTAATAAACCGAGAACAAACAAAAGGAGCAGATAGCAGCCGTATTCAATCTAAACCCAGAACAAACAAAAGGAGCAGCTTGTGAGTCGTGTTCAATACGACTTCAGAGCTGCTTCTTATTTTCTAGGTGCTGCGATCATTGGGATCCTAGCTATAGTGGATAAATCCAGTTATTTGGGGCTTTTTCGATTCAAAGTAAGGGCTATAGTGGATAAATCCAGTTAAAATTCCAAATTTAGCAATTTTGAGCCTTCTGGAGTAGATATAGCTGTATGGAATCCAGTATAGAGATCGCTCCCATCCAATATTTATCTCTAGACTGTATGGAATCCAGTATACGGTTTCATCCAAGATCGGCGAGGATGATGCTGCATGAACTTGGGTAGAAAGGGGAGTAGGGTGAGGTTAAGGTTCGGTGAGGTGGGAGAGGAAGCTGAGTAAGGTGAGTGCGGTGCGTGCGTAAGCATCCACTTGTTGTCTGGCCGGCATCCGCTCTCGTGTGTGCCCGAAAGTTATCCGCCGTTTAATCGGCTTCTGCCATTTTATAGTATAGAGGCGGCAAGCCTTCGAATTGTAAAACAAAACAACCCCGAAACCCGTTTGTTAATAGAGTTTCGAGGTTGTTATCATAAATTAGAGACTTATTCAGCCACTAAGCTTCTTGGTGTGAGTTAACGGTTTGATGCTATATGGACTCAACGTATGCGTTGAAGGTGTGAATGGATGAATAATAAGCAGCTGTCCATTAGACAACAGCTTTATTATCTTCTTTTTCGGAGCCGGAAGTTTTGGTTTTCGTTTCTTCATCCTTCTCGTCGAATGGCACGCGGTCTTCTTCGTAATACATATTCATACACCTCCTTTCAATAATAATAGGATGGAATGATTATCGGGATATTAAATGTATGTCATGAAAATATGAAGGTAAATGGATTAAGCTCCGGCTTTGCGCATACGCGCTTCTTCCAGCTTCTTGCGTGACGCGGATCCGATGCGGAAGTAGCCGAAGGATGCTGCGGCTGTACCCGCGGCTACAGCAACACCTGCTGCACCGATCCAGCTGATGGAGGTCAGTGATGCCTGCTCCACGATGACTCCGCCGATACCGGCGCCCGCAGCCATAGCGAGCTGCAGGACGGAGCTGTTCAAGCTAAGCATGATGCTGGAGGCTTCAGGCGCAAGCGTAATTAGATGATACTGCTGGGTCGGGCCTGATGACCAGGCTGAGAACGACCACAGCATAAGCAAAGGGAGCACCAGAGCAGGTGAATGGGCTGCAAGTGAAAGCAGGATTAATGCGATCGCATGAAGCAGCATGCCGCCAACCAGCGTACGGGAAACGCCCCATTTATCTGTGCTGAAGCCGCCAAGCTTGGAGCCAATTAGGCTGGCGATACCGAAGGCGAACAGCCCGGCGCTTACTCCTTTTTCACTCATACCTGTTATGGTTAGCAGAAATGGCGAAATATAGGTATAGGTGATCGCATATCCGGCGATCCAGAAGAAGGTAATCATAAGAGCGACGACGATTTTCGGATTTTTCAGCAGCGCAAGCTGATTACGCAGCGGCACTGGCTCCTCGCCATCCGTTTTCGGGATAGTGAAGGAGATGAGGAATATCGCAACAAGCCCCAGCAGGCCGATACCGCCGAAAATCATTTTCCAATCATAGATGGAAGCGGCAAGCCTGCCGATTGGAACACCAATGATAAGTGCCGTGCTAAATCCCATAACAAGCGTAGCGATAGCACTTCCTTGTTTCTCTGGCGGAGCCAGCTTAGCAGCAACCGTTAACGCAGTCACGACGAATACGCCGGTGCTGAGAGCCAAGATGATTCTGGATCCGATCAGAAACCCGAATCCAGGAAAAGCAACAGCGATGCCGTTGCCGACTACGAACACAGCAAGTGAATAAAGCAGAAGCTTTCTTCGCTCCATCTTGGCCGTGGCGGCCATTAGGAAAGGGGTGCCAAACGCATAAGCGAGTGAAAATACGGTGATAAGCTGCCCGGCTGCAGATACCGATACACCGATATCAGCTGAGACTTTATCTAAAATACCTGCAATAATAAATTCCGACGTTCCAACGAGAAAGCTGACGACAGCCAGCATATAAATCTTCCAAGCATTAGACAAGTTCTCCAACTCCTTTTCTCTATCCCACTGCTTTTATATTTCTAAATCTATTGAAATATTCATCAAAAAAAATTTATTCCAGTAAATACGGAGCGTATTTTTGCGCCATTTCTCTGTTGACGCTGTAGTAAATAAAGGTGCCGTCCTTGCGCAGATTAAGTAGTCCGCAATCGGTCAGCTGTTTCAAATGATGAGATAATGTTGAGCCGGCGACCGATTCGAGCTTGCTGCCGATGTCGGAACAACAGAGATTTCTTTCATCAGTAAGCAGCATTGCAATTTTAATTCGGGTCGGTTCTCCGAGTGCTTTGTATACTTTCACCGCTTGTTTGACATCCTCGTTGTCTTCGACCAAGATTCCCTCACCACCTTAGGAATTTCGTTATTTCTAAATCTATAGAAACAAAGATAGCATAACCGGCGGTCATTTGTAAATGGGTTTATTCGAAAAAAATGATTTTTAAATCCGGCTGCGAAGACGATCACAAGTCCCAAGGGGCAAGGGGCATCCGCACCATAAATTGAATTCCATTCGATAGAGATTTATGATAGTCATCAGGGCTGCTTTACTTCAAAAACAGCCAAGTGAAGCACTGTAATCCACGAGATGAGCTGAAGGAGGACCTATGTTGAAGCTGAATCGAATTCATCATGTTGCCGTTATTTGTTCCAATTATGAAGTATCCAAGGATTTCTATGTTCGGGTGCTCGGATTGACCGTTCTGAATGAGATTTACCGCGAGGAGAGAGACTCGTACAAATTGGATTTGGCCGTGGGAGGCGAATACCAAATTGAACTGTTCTCATTTCCAAACCCTCCTGCTAGAATCAATAATCCGGAAGCAAGAGGCCTTCGGCATTTGGCTTTTGAAGTGGACGATGTTGAAGCGTCGGTTATTGAGGTTCAAGCAAAAGGCGTTCAGGTCGAGCCGGTTCGCATCGATCCGATTACAGGAAAGGCATATACCTTTTTTCAAGACCCGGACGGGCTGCCAATTGAGCTTTATGAGAAATAATCTGCCTGTAAAAGTAACTTGATATAGATTTTTTCACTACTACCTTCTCCTCGGCCTATCCCCTATAATAGCGGTATGCAGGCCGTTCACCCCTTGCAAATCAGGCATACCAATTATGGACGGGCTTATTCGTTTGTGAGCTGTTTGAAGAATTGGAGGATGATAGGATTATGGAAAAGAATCTGCTGGGACGAACAGGATTGGAAGTAACCCGCCTAGGGTTTGGAGCGATGGAAATCCGGGGACCGCGCGTATGGAATGGCCGGCCTTTGGCTGATTCCGATGCGGATCGCATCCTGAATGCCGTGCTGGATGCAGGCATTAATTTCATCGATACCTCCTATGATTATGGATTAAGCGAGGAATACATAGGGCGATTCATCAGTCATCGCCGCAGCGAATATATTCTGGGAACCAAATGCGGCTGTACCATCGTTCACGCGGGTGATCACGATGAAACGCCGCATGTCTGGACCAAAGAAAATCTGCTACACAATATCGATGAGAGCTTGCGCAGATTGAAGACGGATTACGTCGATCTCCTGCAGCTGCATAATCCGACCGTGATTCAGACGGAAGAAGGCGGACTCATCGAGGTGCTTAAAGAAATCCAGGCAACAGGGAAAGCCCGGTATATCGGAATTTCATCCACAATGCCTCATATAACGAGTTATATTGAATCCGGAGCATTTGATAGTTTTCAAATTCCGTATTCCGCGCTCGAACGCAATCACGAGGATATCATTACAGAAGCGGCAAAAGCAGGAGCGGGAACGATTATCCGCGGCGGAGTCGGACGCGGAGAGCCGGGGGTCGGTCTTGGCGAAGAAAATAAGTGGGTGCATTGGGAGAACGCCGAGCTGGATGAACTGCTGGACGAAGGCGAGAGCCGCACGACATTCCTGCTGCGCTTCACGCTGAGCCATCCTCATCTGAATACGACGATCGTGGGCACGATGAAGCCGGAGCACTTATTCGACAATGTGCGTATCGCACAGAAGGGACCGCTGCCTGCTGATATTTATGAGGAAGCGAAGAGACGTCTTCTTCAATCAGGACAAGGTCCAAGTTCAACCTATTATCGAAAAGAGGGGTAAGGTGCCTCAATGGATTACCGCGTTTTGGGCCGATCGGGCTTCAAAGTAACCGCCTTTATTAAGCAGGTGCTGCAAGGTTAATTCATGATAGCCGAGGGCAGCCATGAACGTGAAAGAGCGTTTGTGGCTGCTTTTTTGCATATGAAAAAGCCAGAGAAACTTACCTCTAAGTACAGGAAAAGGAAAAATAGCGCATGATTCGTAGATTTGCTACATGTGTAAGCGCTGTCATTCATGCTATGATTGCTGCATGGAAATAAGCTAGCTGTCCATACAAAAGTATAATTGGGAGGTTTTTCGGAATGAGAAAGACATGGTTTAGCATCATGGCACTCGTACTTATTTTCTCGATGACGCTCGCAGGCTGTTCTTCGCGTTCGGGAGAAAACTCCACCAACACAGCGAACAATACAAACCAGGGTACAACCGACACAGCAACTAAGGATGACAATACAGATCAGGCCAAGACCGACTCCGGCGGCGAGAAGATCCGTTTAACGGTGTACAGCACGATTACGGAGCCTAAAAACCAGGAAATGATGAAATCCATTTCCGATGCTTTCACGAAGGAAAATCCCGACATTACGGTAGAATTTCAATTTCCGGGTGCGGAATATGAGAACATTCTGAAGGTCAAAATGGCAGCAAACGATCTGCCGGACGTATTTGACACGCATGGCTGGGCCATTATCCGATACGGCAAATACTTGGCTGATCTTAAAGACGAGCCTTGGGCAGCTAATCAGACGGATACCATTAAGCCCGTTGTAACGGATAAAGCAGGCAAGGTTTATGCCCTCGTTATGAGTGAGGCGAAGGACGGTATTTCGTATAATGCCGGCATTCTCGAGAAATATGGAATTGCGCCTCCGACTACATTTAATGAGCTGATGGCAGCTGCAGAGAAAATTAAAACGGAGAGTAAAGGCGAAGTGACGCCATTCTTCTTGTCCGGTATTGATAACGGTATGATCGGCGGCTTCCTGGATCTCTACGCAACCTCGCAATATATCAGCCCGGCGACGAATGACGCGGCAACTCTGCTCGATGGCTCCTTCGATTGGAAGAAATGGACGGCGCTGGCTCAGAAGCTGCTGGATATGCAGAAGAAAGGGCTAATCAACAAAGACGTTCTGACTGCCAAATATACCGATATGCCGCAGCGGTTCGCACAGGATAAGGTTGCTTTCGTGTTCGGCGCGCCTTCCTTCGCGGATGATGTGTACAAAGTGAACAAGGATACCAAAATCGGCATCATGCCGCTGACTACGATGGTGGACGGCGATACGCAAACATTCTCAGGCGGAGAGCGCTACACGATGGGGGCTTGGAAAGACGGCAAGCATCTGGAAGCATCCAAGAAGCTGATTGCTTTCTTCGCGAAAACAGAGAACATGACGACAATTGCCAATGCAACGAAGCTTCCGGCAGGTCTTAAAGGTGTTCCATCCGAGCATGAATTCTCCAAATTCTATGATCAATTCAAGGATATTCGCGTATTCCCTTACTTTGACCGCGTATATCTGCCTAACGGCATGTGGGATGTCATGTGCAAAACAGGTACGGCATTGATCGCCGGCGACGTAACGCCTGAACAATTTGCCGACAAAATGAAGCAGGAATACGACCGTCTGCGCAATCAATAAAAATTCAAGGGAGTCAGGGAGGGTGCAAGCCCTCCCTTTTCCTGAAAGAACGTGCAAAGGAGGAGTGAGCAATCGTGAAATCGGAAACTACTTTGCTGCAAGCCGCCGGATCTAATCCGGGAAAATCCATCTTCAAGCGGTGGGCGCAGAGCGGTGTTTTGTTGAATCTGCTGTATGTACCTGCGCTCATTCTGTTTGTTGTATTTATCTTTTATCCGTTTATTAAGGGCATTCAGATCTCATTTACGAACTGGAATGGATATAACCAGGACTACAAGTGGATTGGTTGGTCCAATTACAAACGTATGATGGAAGATCCTGATATGGGCCGAGTCATTAAGAACACGCTGATTTATGGAATAGGCAGCTCTTTCTTCCAGAACCTGATTGGTCTGGCGTACGCACTCTTTCTGAATATGAGCATTCGTACACGCGGACTGACACGGACAGTCATTTATATGCCGGTGATTATCAGTTCCTTAATTATGGGTTATATCTGGTATTTCTTCTTTCAATACGATGGCGGAGCGATAAACGATATTCTGCTTCTATTTCAAGATGAACCCTCAAACCTGCTCGGGGACAAGAATGTGAACTCTTGGCTGATTACCTTTGTTAATACGTATCAGTATCTGGGTATTGCGATGGTGCTCTTCCTGGCCGGTCTGCAATCCATTCCTAAAGACTATTATGAAGCGGCAACCATTGACGGTGCCAGCTCCTTCCAACGATTTATTCATATTACATGGCCTTTGCTTGCGCCTTCCTTCACCGTCAGTATGACACTGAATCTGATCGGCGGCCTGAAGCTGTTTGACGTCATCGTGGCGATGACGAACAGCGGACCCGGCTATGCGTCTGCGTCCATGTCATCCATTATGTATCTGCTGTACTTCGGCCGGGAGGATGCAGGCTATGCGGCAACGATCGGAATTCTCATGTTCGTCATGATTTCGATTGTCAGCATTTTCGCGCTGTTCCTGCTTAGAAGAAGGGAGGTCCATTCATGAGAAGCAAGAAGAAGCTTTGGCTGGTGGGCTTATCTTTATTGATCTGTCTGCTTCATATTCTGCCGTTCTACATCCTGCTTACGACCTCGTTCAAGGCAGCGGATGATCTAAGCTCGAAATGGGTATTCCCGGGTTATCTGTACTTGGATAACTTCACCAATGCCTGGCGTGAAGCGAATCTCACTCTCGCATTCAGAAGCAATATTATCGTCACGGTCATCTCCGTAGCTCTGATTATATTGGTAGGATCCATTGCGGCGTATCCGTTATCCCGGTTTCAGACGCGCTGGAACAAATTCATCTATACCGTCTTTGTATCCGCCTTAATCGTTCCGCCGCTTACGATCCTGGTGCCGCTGTACAAATTCATGGTAGATATCGGCGGCATGAATCAATATTGGGGGATCATTCTGCTGCATATTACGTTCCAGCTGCCGCTGACGATTTTCCTGTACACCGGGTTTATCAGCACCATTCCCCGGGAGCTTGACGAAGCGGCAATGATTGACGGCGCAGGGCGGTTTGCTTTGTTCTACCGCATCCTGCTGCCGCTGCTGAAGCCGATTACGGCGACGGTCGTCATTCTCTCCAGCGTTGCGGTATGGAATGATTATCAGTTCTCGATTTTCTTCCTGCAGCGGCCGTATACAAGGACGATTACAGTAGCGCTTGCCAGCTTCTTCGGAACCTCCACGAGCAACGTCGGCTGGGTAGCAGCCGGTTCCCTGATGGGTGCGCTGCCGATGATTCTCGTATACTTGTTCCTGCAGCGTTACTTTATATCAGGACTTGCATCCGGCGCGGTAAAAGGTTGACAATAGAGAGGTGATGAAATAGAAAGACTTGCGATAAAGGAGCCTTTCATTGAGACAATCCATACGAGTTCGATTGACGCTGCTTTTCCTGCTTACTATTGTTTTTCCGATCGTCATTATTGTCGCAGAATTACCGACCTATTATCTCAAGCTTATTAAAGAACAGCAGTCCTCGCTTATGGCGGGGACTTTAGCTGCGATTACCTCCAATATCGAAACCTATCTGGATGATCTGGACAGGATGACGATTACCCCTTATCTGAATGACGACGTTATGCGTGCGCTCAAATCGAAATCCACCTACGGCTGGCAGCTGCTGACCCCGTTCGAGCAGTATGAAGCGGGACAGACACTCTCGACCACGCTGCCAAAAGCATTGAAAAATACACGTAAAGAAATTCTCGGCACGATTCTCCTTCCGATGGACGGTTCTGTGTATGTCACTTCCCAAAGCGCCTCTACCGATGCGGTCAAGCACTATTCATTCGCAACACAGGATTGGTATATTCAGGCGCTAAAGGCTGACGGGCGCGTGGCTTTCATCAGCATTCATGATCAAGACTATCTGGATGGCGCGAGGGCGCAGGTGTTTTCCGTTGCCAGACTCATTAAAGATCCTGATTCACAAAGGCCGCTGGGGGTTATTATGGCAGATGCGGATACCGTCGCAATTGATCAAATTATGAAAAGCATCAGGCTCAGCAAGGGGGCCGTTGCCGCTATTCTGGACGATAATGGCAAACTTATCTACTCCAGCAGCCCTTTGGTGAGCAGCGTGAAAAGCCAGTTGGCGCAAAACCTGTTAACGGTCCAATCCGTCGATGAGCGCTATTCGGTCGTCAGTCAAACGATTATCCAATCCAACTGGCGGATATTCGTGTTATTCCCGGAGTCGGTCGTAAAAGCCCAGCTTGACCGCATCTATATGGTGGCTATTTGGCTTGCAGTCGGCGGTATAGTAGTTGCAATCATTCTGTATACGACTGTCTCACATTGGATGGTGACGCCGTTCAAGCGGATGGTGCAGACGATGAGACGTGTCCAGCGCGGCGATCTTCATGCGTCGTACCCGGTTAAAGGCTCTGATGAGATTGCGCAGCTCGGTTCTCATCTCAACACGATGATTGCCACCTTAGGGGAGCTGATTGACCGTGAATTCCGGGCGGTCCTTGGCCAGAGAAATGCGGAGTATCGCGCGCTGCAGTCGCAGATTCAGCCGCATTTCCTATACAATACCTTGAACGGCTTCATCGGATTGAACCGGTCCGGACAGAGCACGCTGCTTGAACATTCGATACTTTCCTTAAGCGGTCTGCTGCGCTACACGCTGGAGAAGAATGACCGTGTACAGCTTGGGGAAGAGCTCGATTTCATAAAGAAATACTGCGAGCTTCAGCAGATGAGATTTACCGATAAAATGGAAGTCGATATTGGGTCGCAGCCCGAAGTATTGAATATTGTCATTCCTAAATTATTGCTTCAGCCGATTGTAGAGAATGCCGTCATTCATGGGATTGAACCCAGCGGTGAACGCTGCCGGTTATCCATCAAGGTCTATCAGACGCAAGATGAAGGAGCGAAGGAGTTCCTGATTATTCAAATCTCAGATGATGGTGTCGGGTTTGAGCTTGAATCCGGACGAAGCGGCGTTGGCATGAGCAATGTGAGGGAGCGCTTGCAGCTTGCTTATGAGAACGCGGCGCTGAAGCTGGATGCTGCGCCCGGAATGGGAACCCGCGTCACCATACAAATTCCGTTAAAGGATGTGGAGCGGGCATGAAGCTGGTCATTGCAGATGATGAGAGTCTGGTTCGATACACATTAAGAAGCATGATAAATGAGATGGAGGCTCCTTGGCAGATCGTTGGCGAATCGAGCAACGGCGAGGAGTTGATGGATCTGCTGGCTGAGCATCAGCCCAATGTGGCCATCGTAGATATCCGCATGCCCAAGATGAATGGGCTTGATGCGATACGCCTCGGCAGAACCAAATCACCGCTAACCAAATGGATCGTGTTAAGCGGGTATTCCGATTTTCAATATGCACAGGAAGCGCTAAAGCTGGGCGTATCACAGTATATGCTCAAGCCGGTCAGCGCAGCGGATCTGGAGAGCGCGCTCTTTGATACGTACAGGGATAATAAAGAGCTTATGATTTTGCACAATCAGCAATATTGCAATCATCTGTCAGCGCTCAGCAATGGGCTGATTTCGATTGAGCAGAGGGATACGGAAGGCATCATTCATCATACCGGCTTCATAGGAGCCGTCATTCTATTCGACGCCCCGCATTCCGAAGAGCGGAATGGGCCCGCACCCAATGAGTTCTATAAGCAGATCCATCACACGATCCACAATCATCTCATCTATGGGATCAATATGGCGTTATACAACCTTCCAAGCGGGGAATTAACGGTGGTTGGCGCCTGGGACCCCGAGAGAAATGGGGAAGGCAGACAGCAGGTTCATGGTTTCTTCGACCGGATAGCGGAGCTTGCAGGGCAGTTTCCGGTGCATAAGGCGATAATTACCGTCTATGAGACGGAGGAAACGGCTGGATTTAAAGAAATGAATGACAGGCTTCTTCAGCTGCAGCAGTGGAAGGGGCTTCGAACGGTATGCGGGATCGGCGGACGGGTGATGTACGAAGCAGTCAAGCAGGAAGCTCAGAAGCCGGAGAAGCTGGCCGTCGGCCTGCTGGTCTCCGCAGCCCAGCAGCATATTCAAGACCGGATGTATCTAGGCTATCAGAACAGCTTGAATGAGCTGGAGCAGCTGCTGACGCAGTCAAGCTTACTTGCATACCGGGAGAGCAGATGCGCCCTTCATCTATTTATTCTTCATTCGCTTGATATTGACCTGACGGCGCATAGCACGGGTCCGGGAGTCGTGCGGGAGCTTCGCCAGTATGGCGAAAGGCTGCTGAGAGAGCAATCGAACAGGGATAATCCTCCGACTGATCTGGCTCAGCAGGTGATTCAATATATCGATATGCACTATAAGAATGATATCGGAATTGCACAAATTGCCGCTCTGCTGAACGTATCCTCGAACTACCTGAGTACGGTGTTCCATAAGAAAACGGGAGTTACCTTCATCAAGTATTTGACACGCATCCGGATGAACAAAGCAGGCGAAATGCTGCTGAATACGAATCTGCAGATTAAGCAAATTGCCGAGGAAGTCGGTTACTTCAGCACACGGCATTTCACCAAGCTGTTTACGGAAGCGTTCGAGCGATATCCATCCGATTACCGGAAAATGAGCAAGACTTGAAACCAGGGCCGAGTGATTGCCGCACTCGGTCTTTTTGCTGTATTTACTCATTCGGATGCTTGCAAATTGCAATTGGATTAGAGATTTTCGAAAAATAGGAGTAGAATAAAAGAAAGTTTCCCGGGTGAAAGGACGTGACGCGAATGAAATTCTCATGGGAACGTAATTTAGTTGTGCTCTGGATCGGCGTTTTCTTTTGCAGTACGGCTTATTCTATCTCTATTCCCTTTCTGCCGATTTTCTTGAACACGGAGCTTGGTGTTGAACAGCATTTGGAGACATGGTCGGGTTTCGCCTTCGGCATCACGTTTTTGGCAAGCGCTTTAATATCCCCGTATTGGGGCTCCCTGGCTGACAAGTACGGCCGCAAACCGATGCTGATCCGATCCGGCTTCAGCTTGGCGGTGCTGTATCTCATTAATTATTTTGTGCATGATCCGTACGTATTTCTCATTATTCGCGTGTTTCAAGGCCTGCTGGCCGGGTTCGTTCCAGCGGCCATCGCGCTTGTGGCAACGAACACGCCCGAGGATAAGACAGGCTATGCGCTTGGGATCATGTCGACAGCCGGGGCGACGGGAAGTATTATCGGCCCGCTTATCGGCGGCGTTGTAAGCCACTATTTCGGGAACCGGGACGCTTTTCTATTCTCGAGTGCGGTTGTTCTGATCTCGGCCTTGATCGCGACCTTCTTCGCCAGGGAGGAGAACTTCAACCGCTCAGCATCGCGTTCTCATGTGCTCGATGACTTGAAGCAGGCCGTTGCGAACCGGCCCTTATTTACGCTGCTGTTCATGGTCTTCATCGCCAACTTCTCTGTTATGATTCTGGAGCCGCTTATTACGGTATATGTGCTGAAAATGGGAGTAGCCAAGAGCAGCGCATCGCTTAGCTCCGGGATTATTTTCTCGGCCGTAGGTATCGCTACCGTCATTATGGCACCGCGGTGGGGCAAATGGGGCAGACGCATCGGATACAAAAAAGTGTTATTTATCGGGCTCATCGGCGGGGGGATCGGCAATTTGCTGCAGTTCTTCGTAACGGATTACATCGGCTTCGGTATTCTGCGCTTCAGCTATGGATTATTCTTCGCGGCTGTCTTTCCATCCATTAGCGCGATGATTGTACAAGCCACTGAACCGGATTTCCGCGGGAGGGCGTTCAGCTTGAACCAGTCAGCTTCCCAGATGGCGACGATGGCAGGGCCGATTATTGGAGGGCTGCTCGGCAGCTGGGTCCCGATCCGCTGGATATTCATTATTAATGGCTGCTCCCTGGTGCTCTCTGCGGTGTTATTCCGCACGAAGCGGCTTCAGAAGGCTATGGTGATGACTGAGCATTAGGTTCATGAAATGCGGTTCAATTTATCAGGAAAAACAATGAAAAACCTAGAAGTTAGTTGATGATTACGTACAGCCCCGTCCATAAACATGGACGGGGCTGTTTATTTTATAAGGGTGTCATTCAACATGAATCCGTTATTTCTTCAATAAGATGTAATAGAAGCGGCAGTTCTCTGTTGTTCCAGGAGGTGGCCAGCGGGTGAAGTTCGGATTCACGGAAGAGCAGGAGATGATCAGAGAAATGGCGGCCCGCTTCGCTGAGCGGGAAATCAGGCAGCAAGCCGGCAGCTTGGATGAATCAGAGCGATTCGACCGCCCTGTCTATGACCGGATGGCGGAGCTCGGCTTTACGGGATTGCCATGGCCGGAATCGGAAGGCGGCTCCGGTGCAGGTTTTCTCAGCTTGACCATTGTGCTGGAAGAGCTGTCTATCGTTAATGCATCGATGGCAGCTGCGTTGTGGTCTCATGTTTGTTTGGCGGCATGGCCGATCTACCGCTTTGGACAGCGGGAGCTGAAGCTGCGATATTGGCGCAAATTGGCGGAAGGTCAGCTGCTTGGGGCGGGTATGCTGCCTCAGATGCTGGGAGAACGCTCATCACTTCGTGTTGGTGTCATTGCTTGGGCAGATGGCGATGGATACGTGCTTGAAGGGCTGCAGAAGTATGTCTTTGGAGGAACAGAGGCAGATGTGTTTGTGGTCTACGCATTAATGGGCGAGGAGAAAGGAGCAAACAGGCGCAAGCGATATCATGTCTTCCTGGTGGAGAAAGGAAGCGCGGGTCTGGAGATTATTCCGGCCGCGCGCAAACTGGGGCTTCGTTCAAGCGGCATGGCCCACTTGAAGTTTGAACAATGCAGGCTGGTAAGAGCCCAGCGTATCGGACGGGAAGGACAGGGGGGGGCCATTGCCCGAATGGCGGAGGTTCGCGTTCGATATGGGCTGGCGGCCATCGCTGCCGGAATTGTTAATGGAGCGTCAGCATCAGCGTTGGTCTATGCACAGGAGCGTAATCAGTTCGGCAAGCCGATTGCAAGACATCAGGCAATCGCCTTTGCTCTGGCGGATATGCACATGGCAGCGGAAGCCTCCAAGCTGCTTGCTTATCAGGCTGCATGGCGCGAGGATGAAGGGCTCGCGGATGAGGACCGGGCGGTAAGGGCTTTGCATTATGCGGCTGATGCGGCTGTGAAGTCAGCCATCCAGGCCATTCAGATCTTTGGAGGCTATGGATATACGAAGGATTATCCGGTTGAGCGGTATCTGCGTGATGCGAAGGCCGTACAGCTGGCGGGCGGGCTCGGAAGTGTAAGAAGACGGTGAGCACGCGGCAAGACAAGCGGACGGAATCGGAAGCATGCGGCAGGCAGCTGAACAATGAACGAAGGAGGAGGAGCGCCATGGATGAGGTTGTCATTGTCGGAGGCGCCCGGACAGCATTCGGCAAGTTCGGCGGGGTGTGGAAAGATAAAACGGCTGCTGATCTGGGCGGCATCGCAATTGGAGGGGCTCTGCACAGGGCGAATGTGCATCATTCAGAGGTGGATGAGGTCATGATGGGCATGGCGCTTCAGGCTGGAGCAGGCCAAAATCCCGCCCGCCAAGCAGCCAGATCAGGCGGACTCGATTGGCAGGTGCCTGCAGAGACGGTGAATAAGGTATGCGCATCAGGGCTGCGCAGTCTGACAATGGCCTCTCAAGTGATAAGAGCCGGTGATGCCGGGGTTATCGTTGCGGGTGGAATGGAAAGCATGAGCCAAGCACCGCATATGCTGAGCCACGCCCGCCAAGGGCTTCGATTGGGTGATGGGAAGATCGTTGATCTGCTGCATCGTGATGGTCTGCATTGTGCGTTTGACCCTATGCATATGGGCGATTACGCCAATCAGATCGCTGCTGAGTATGGGGTAAGCAGGCAGGCTCAGGATAATTGGGCCTTAAGAAGTCAGCAGCGGGCGGTTGAATCGATTCGAAGCGGCTTCTTTCACGATGAGATCGTACCTGCTGCTGTTGTGACTAAATCCGGGATGTCATTGACTGTAGAAACCGATGAAGCGCCAAGGCCTGACACGGATGCCGCAAAGCTGGCCGGCTTGCCTTTGGTGTTTAACGGAGCGGGTACGATAACGGCCGGGAATGCACCGGGCATCAATGACGGAGCGGCTGCACTCGTGGTTATGAGGAAGGATAGAGCTGTGCCAGGCAGCTCTGCGCCGCATGCTTTGATTCTTGCTCATGCTGCAGTCAGTGTGGAAGCGAGAAATTTCCCTATTACACCGGCACTTGTCATTCAGAAGCTGCTGCAGCAGAGCGGTATGGATATGCAGCGTATTGATTTATTTGAAGTCAACGAGGCGTTTGCAGTGGTTGTGCTGGCGAGCGGCTTAATAGCCGGATGGGATGAAAACAAGGTCAATATTCATGGAGGAGCTATTGCACTTGGGCATCCGATTGGAGCCAGCGGAGCCAGGATCGTGCTGACTTTAATCAATGGGCTCAGGCACCGCGGCGGCGGATATGGCATTGCCGCAATTTGCAGCGGCGGGGGACAAGGAGATGCCGTGCTTATAAGGGTGGATGGCTAAATGATTGGGGGTGGTGCAATGAGCTCGGAGATCCGCAGCATTCTGGTCGCGGGCAGCGGTCAGATGGGGAGCGGAATTGCGCAGGTGGCGGCACAAGCAGGCTGTGAAGTGCAGCTCTACGATGTCGAGGAGGAACGGATACAAAAGGCGCTTCGATCCATCGGTGATCATTTGGCCGGAAGTGTGGCAAAGAGCCGTATAACGGAGGAGCAGAGGGAAGAAATTCTGTCCCGCATTAAGGGCTGCGTCAAGCTTGAGTCAGCCGGTAAGGCGGATCTTGTCATTGAAGCGGTAACAGAGAACATCGCGGTCAAACAATCATTATTCCGTGAGCTGGATACGGTTTGCGCAGCCGAAACGATTCTGGCAACGAATACCTCCTCGCTTTCAGTGACGGAACTCGCAGCTGCAACCCGCCGGCCCGAGCGGATTGTCGGGCTGCATTTCATGAATCCGGTTCCGGTCATGAAGCTGGTCGAGCTCATTAGAGGCCTTCGGACATCCGATGAGGTGTGTGAAGCGGTGACAAGACTCGTGCAGCGGATGGGAAAGACGCCGGTGGAAGTGAATGATTACCCGGGCTTCGTGTCTAACCGTATTCTGATGCCGATGATTAACGAGGCGGTTTATGCCGTTTACGAAGGGGTTGCCGCGCCGGAAGCCATTGATCAAGTGATGAAGCTTGGGATGAATCATCCTATGGGGCCGCTCGCGCTCGCTGATTTGATTGGACTGGACACCTGCTTGGCCATTATGGAGACTCTGCAGGAAGGGTTCGGCGATTCCAAATATCGTCCTTGCCCGCTCCTTCGCAATTACGTGCATGCCGGTTGGCTCGGCCGCAAAGCGGGACGCGGATTTTATAGGTACCCGCAGAATAACTGAATCTATCTCGTCAGCCGGTTCTTCCTGCCTGTAAGAACATATACATGCTCGTATATCCTTCTCTATAGATTAGCGGGAAGAACTCTACATCGCCTTCAAAGGACGGATCAGCCGTTTCCTTTTCAAGATATGACGTAGGAGTTGAGTGAGTTTGAGGCTGCAGTTTACGGAGGAACAGGAGCTTCTTAGGCGGAGGGTGCGGGAGTTTGCGGCTGGTTCCGTCGCAAGCGCTGTTGCGGATATGGAAGAGAAGGATGCTTTCCCAAGGGAGCTCTTGAAGGCAATGGGTCAGGAGGGGTTAATGGGGCTGTCGATACCCAAGGAATACAGAGGCGCGGGAGCCGACATTGCCTCCTATATCATTGCCATTGAAGAGATTGCCAAGGTGAGTGCGGCGGTCGGCGTGATCTTGTCTGTGCATCTGTCTGTTGCATCACTGCCTATCGTCCATCATGGAACAAAGGAGCAGAAGAGCCGTTTCCTCCCTAAGCTTGCGACGGGAGAGCTGCTCGGTGCATTTGCATTAACAGAGTCCCATGCCGGTTCGGATGCCGCGAGCATTCGAACCTCTGCGATTCGCAGCGGTGATGAATATATACTGAACGGTTCGAAAATGTTCATCACGAGCGCCGGCGAGGCCGGTGTCTATATTGTCTTTGCCGTTGTGAAATCCGAGGGCTCGATCGATGGGATTACCGCTTTTATCGTGGAAAAAAACACCCCGGGTCTGCGGGTCGGGAAGAAAGAGAAGAAGATGGGCCTTCATGGCTCCAATACCTGCGAGCTGATTTTTGAGAATATGCGGGTGCCGGCAGCGCAGCGGCTCGGGCAGGAAGGGCAGGGGTTTATGATCGCCAAATCCGCGCTCACCGGAGGACGAATCGGCATCGGCGCACAGGCGCTTGGCATTGCCAAGGCGGCGCTTGCGGAGGCGGAGCGCTGGGAGATAGAGCGGCAATCACGTGCAAGACCAAGAACGCCTCTGCGGGATCCTAGTCTGATTGAACTGGCTGCGCAGGTTGAGGCTGCTCATTTGCTCGTGTATCGGGCGGCTTATTTGTACCAGAACGGGCTTCCTTGCAAGAAAGAAGCCTCGATGGCGAAACTGTTCGCCAGCGATACAGCCATGACCGTGACCTCAAGGGTGCTGCAGCGGCTAGGCCTGCATGGTCTGCAGGATGAGCATCCGGTTGAACGGTATTTTCGGGATGCGAAGGTGACGCAGATTTATGAAGGCACGAATGAAATTCACCGCATCGTCATTTCGAATGAGCTGCTGAAGCGTTAATAGGGGTGATGGGAGGCGATAAACGATGGCTCACAGATCTATGCCGGGGGAACTGCTTCGTGAGGCGCTGCAGCAGGAGAAGCCGCTGCAGGTAGCCGGTGTCATTCATGCCTATGCTGCGATGCTGGCGCAGGAGGCGGGGTTCCGAGCGCTGTATCTCTCCGGTGCAGGGGTAGCTAATGCCTCCTTCGGTCTGCCGGACCTTGGCATCACGACACAAAATGATGTCGTTGAGGAGGTGCGCCGCATCGGAGGTGCTGTGCAATTGCCGCTGCTGGTTGATGCGGACACGGGATTTGGAGCGGCTTTTAATATCGCCAGAACCGTTCGTGAGCTTATACGCGCAGGCGCCGCCGGTATGCATATCGAGGATCAAATTGCCATGAAGAGATGCGGGCATAGACCGAATAAGGAGCTTGTAGGCAAGTCGGAGATGGTGGACCGGATTAAGAGCAGCGTTGATGCCAGATATGAGGAGTCGTTTGTAATTATGGCGCGCACGGATGCTCTTGCAGAGGAGGGGATGGAAGCGACAATCGAACGGGCGCAAGCTTATGTGGAAGCGGGGGCGGATATGATTTTTCTCGAAGCTGCTGCCTCGCTGGAGCAGTACCGGACATTCATCGCTGAGGTGGATGCTCCGGTGCTTGCGAATATGACCGAGTTTGGGAGAACGCCGCTGTTCACGACAAGCGAGCTTGCGGAAGCAGGCATTCGGCTGGCCTTGTATCCCTTATCGGCTTTTCGTGCAATGAATGCAGCTGCTCTTCAGGTGTACCTTGCCATTCGCAAGGAGGGAACACAAGCTAGTGTGCTGAACCTGATGCAAACGAGGGAACAGCTGTACCGGATTCTGGGCTATTACGAGTATGAGAATAAGCTGGATCAGCTGTTCAGCAGTGATGGCGGTTCCGGAGATTAGCCGTGAATGATCTAGACAGCCCAAATTCCACAGCAGTCAAGGAGGGATATGCATGACAGTGAAGAAGCCTGGCGGCTTGGCCGGCATAGAAGCAGGGCAAACCGCGATCAGCACGGTAGGGAAGAACGGCAAAGGCCTCACCTACAGGGGATACTCCATTCATGATCTGGCTCTGCAGGGCACCTTCGAGGAAACGGCCTATTTACTCATACACGGGGAGCTTCCGGATGAGCAGCAGCTGGCTGATTATAAACAAAAGCTAATATCGTCTAGGAAATTACCAAACGAGCTGGCCAATCTGCTGGAGCTTCTGCCGGCCCATGCTCATCCCATGGAAGTGCTTCTTGCAGGCTGCTCCGTACTTGGTACGCTGGAGCCGGAGAACGAAGAGCGGACAGCCGGCGATATTGCCGACCGGCTGCTTGCGCTTACCGGTCCGATGCTGCTGTATTGGTACTATTACCACCATAACGGGTTACGGGTGCAGACGGAAACGCCGGATGAGAGCCTGGCGGGCCATTTTCTCCATCTGCTGCATGGGAGTCCCCCAGAGGAACTGGCGGTGAAGGCTTTCGATGTTTCGCTGACCCTTTATGCCGAGCATGAATTCAACGCCTCCACGTTTGCCTCCCGGGTAACAGCCTCAACGATGTCGAACTACTATTCCTGCATCACGACAGGCATTGGCACGCTCAGGGGCAACCTTCACGGCGGGGCGAATGAAGCGGTGATGGAGCTGATTACGAAGTTCCAGACACCGGATGAAGCGGAAGCCGGTATCCTGCAGATGCTCGCGGAGAAGCAGCTGATCATGGGGTTCGGGCATCGGGTATACACGGTGTCTGACCCGCGCTCTGACATTATTAAGGGCTTGGCGCAGCAGCTGTCGGCCTTGGCCGATGACGGCCATCTGTATGCCCTATCAGAGCGGATCGAGCAGGTCATGAGGCGCGAGAAAAACTTGTTTCCGAATCTGGATTTCTACAGCGCGGCAGCTTATCATTTCATGGGCATTCCGACTTGTCTGTTTACCCCGGTCTTTGTCCTTGCCAGAACGGCGGGATGGACGGCTCATATTATGGAGCAGCGCAGCAACAATCGGATCATTCGCCCCATTGCCGCCTATACCGGACCGGATCAATTAACTTGGGCGTCCGTGGACAGACGCAGACCGCCAACTGAAGAATCGAGGTGACTTGGTTTGGGAGAGCTGACCGGTAATGAAAGACCCGGGCCTGACCAGGTGCTTGTTGATATTGCGGATTATGTCATCGACTATGTCATTGACAGTGCGGAAGCGTACGAGACAGCCCGCTACTGCTTAATGGATACGATAGGAAGCGGTATACTGGCATTGCGTTATCCGGAATGCACGAAGCTTCTCGGCCCGCTCGTGCCGGGAGCGGAGATGCAGAGCGGCGGTGTGCGGGTTCCGGGCACGAGCTACCGGCTTGATCCGGTGACAGCTGCTTTCAACATCGGATGTATGAACCGCTGGCTGGACTATAACGATACCTGGCTTGCTGCGGAATGGGGTCATCCTTCGGATAATTTGGCGGCCATTCTCGCGGCTGCCGACTATCTCAGCCGGAGAAATGCAGCTGCCGGCAAAGCCCCTTTACGGATGCGCGATGTGCTGACCGCCATGATTAAGGCGCATGAAATTCAAGGCGTCCTGGCACTGGAGAACAGCTTCAACCGGGTGGGGCTCGACCATGTCATTCTGGTCAAGGCAGCCTCGACAGCGGTAGTGACGGCTTTGCTTGGCGGAACGAGGGAAGCAGTCGTAGATGCTTTATCCCATGCCTGGATAGATGGCCATGCTCTTCGGACTTATCGTCATGCGCCCAATACCGGCTCCCGCAAATCATGGGCGGCAGGGGATGCGGCAAGCCGTGCCGTGCGCCTGTCCTTGATGGTCATGAAGGGGGAAATGGGGTATCCCTCTGCTCTAACCGCCAAGGGCTGGGGGTTCTATGATGTGCTGTATGGCGGGAATGCTTTTTGCTTCCAACGTCCTTACGGCTCCTACGTCATGGAAAATGTATTGTTCAAAATCGCCTTTCCCGCTGAATTTCACGCTCAAACCGCAGTGGAAGGAGCGTTTCAGCTTCATCCTTCGCTCGTAAATCGGTTAGACGATATTGCTGCCATTACCATTACGACACATGAGTCTGCAATTCGGATTATTGATAAAAGAGGACCGCTTCATAACCCCGCCGACCGCGATCACTGCTTGCAGTATATGGTTGCGATCGGTCTGCTTCATGGCTGCTTGAGCGCGGATCATTATGAAGATTCAACGGCTGCCGATCCTCGTATCGATGCGCTCCGCCATAAGATGATTGTCCGGGAAGATCCTCTCTACACCAAGGATTATCTGGACCCGGGCAAACGTTCGATTACCAATGCGATTCAGATTGCGTTCAAGGATGGAAGCTCGACGGCGAAGATCGTCACGGAATATCCGATCGGCCACCGAAGAAGACGGCAGGAAGGCATACCGCTTCTGGTGAAGAAATTCGAAATGAATCTGGCCACACGGTTCCCTGCAAGGCATACGCAAACTATCCTGGGAATCTGCCGGGATCAGCAGGTGCTGGAAACGATGCCTGTTCATGAATTTATGGATTTGTTTATTATCTAGCTGCCGGATCTATTGACAGCGTTAATGGAAATACTGTAATCTTAATATACAAAGTTAACCGCTCGGATATTAGGTGATTATTCACTTGTTGAAGGCGGCTGGTCGACCATGCAAGTGGAGGCTTCTGGATGGATTTCGTTCAGGGGTCTTTTTTTGTTATTGAACGATTGGAGCGTACAGACAAATTTCACAGGTCAGGTCGACCGTTCATGGCGGAGGCATTCTCACACGAGGGTGCCTCTTTGCGTTTACCGGACAAACGATTGAGGAGGGAATGAATAATGAGTCAGCGAAGCTTACAAGCATTTGATCTGGAGCTGGATGCGGATGTACTTGTCATTGGCGGAGGCCCTGCAGGGACATGGGCAGCCATTACGGCCGCCTCTAAAGGTTCCAAGGTTGTATTGGTGGACAAAGGGTACTGCGGATCAAGCGGAGCGACGGCTCCTTCGGGCACAGGGGTCTGGTATGTAAAGCCGGATGGGCAGCTCCGCGAGGAGGCTAAGCAGAGCAGATACGGCTTAGGCGGCCGACTGGCGGAACATCAATGGATGGACCGTGTACTCGACCGGACCTATGAGAATATGAACAAGATTGGACAGTGGGGGTATCCGTTTCCGCTGGATGATAACGGCACGCAATATCGGAAAGGGCTGCAGGGTCCTGAATATATGAAGCTCATGCGCAGGCTTGTCCAGAAATCCGGCGTTCTCGTTCTGGATCACAGCCCGGCGCTGGAGCTTCTTGCCGATGAGCATGGCGTTGGCGGTGCAGCCGGTGTTCGTACACAGGCCGGGGGCACCTGGACGGTCCGTGCATCCGCGGTCATTATTGCCTCCGGCGGCTGTGCCTTCCTCAGTAAAGCCCTTGGCTGCAACGTGCTGACGGGAGATGGATATTTGCTCGCCGCTGAAGCGGGTGCAGAACTGTCAGGCATGGAGTTCTCCAATGCCTACGCCATCTCGCCTACCTTCTCCTCGGTTACCAAAACCGCATATTACCGCTATGCAAGCTTCTATTACGAGGATGGCTCGGTTGTGGAGGGAGCCGGCTCTACGAGCGGCCGTTCCGTTATCGCCCGCAGCCTGTTGGCCGGCCGGCAGGTGTATGCAAGGCTCGATCAAGCGCCTGCGGATATTCATCATTTGCTTCGAACCGGCCAGACGAATTTCTTCCTGCCCTTCGACCGCCTCGGAATCAACCCATTCACAGACAAGTTCCCCATTACCCTCCGCCTTGAAGGGACGGTTCGCGGGACGGGCGGCATCCATATCACAGATGAGAATTGCGCTGCCAAAGTACCGGGACTATACGCGGCTGGTGATGCGGCGACGCGCCAGCTTATCTGCGGCGGGTTTACGGGAGGCGGCAGTCATAACGCGGCTTGGGCCATGTCTTCGGGATCTTTTGCCGGTGAAGGGGCTTCGTTATATGCCAAAAGCATAGGCAGCAAGCCGGAGTCACGCCATCTGAAAGGATTGTCCTCCTCGCCGCTTGTAACAACAGGGGGAGGGCTGAAGGCGTCCAGGACGGAGGAGCATATTCGCGCGGTTCAGGAGGAAGTTACGCCATATGACCGCAACTTGTTCCGGACAGCAGCGGGCTTGCAGGCATCCATCGGACGGCTTGATGATCTCTGGCATGATCTGCGGAGCCAGGCGGTCACGCTGAATCCTCAAGGGGTCAAAGCCCGCGAGGCTGCGGCCATGACTGCGACTGCCCGCTGGATGTACAGCTCTGCGCTCGCCCGCACGGAAACCAGAGGCATGCATAAGCGAGTGGACTTCCCGCAGCAGGATACGGAGCAGCGGTATCGACTACTAAGCGGCGGTCTGGATCAGGTGTGGGTGAAGCCGGAGGAAGTTCAGAAGGAGGCTGTTTCTCTGTGATTGAGCTGCTTAGCGGGGCGAAATGCGTCTCTTGTAATCAATGCGTGAACGTGTGCCCGACCAATGTATTTGAACGGGTGGAGAATGGTATCCCAGTTATAGCAAGGCAGAGCGATTGCCAAACCTGCTTTATGTGCGAGCTGTATTGTCCGGTTGATGCGCTCTATGTGGCCCCGGATGCAGAGGGGCTTACTCATATAAGTGAGGAGACAGCCGCGGAGCAGGGTCTTCTCGGCGGGTATCGGGAGAAGGTTGGCTGGGGCCCAGGCAGAAAACCGGTTGCCGGCCATGAATATATGTATCAGCTGTCGACGAAGACACCCTTCTAGCGGATAGATCCATTAGATGCGTGAAGATGTGAGGAAGAACATTTGAGAGGAGATAATGAATATGGGGAAAAAAGTTACTGGCTGCTCAAGGCTTTAAGGTGGAGCTTGGCGAAGGGCTGTATATCAGCGGTGAGGTGAAGACGATCGAAGATGGAATTGCCAAGCCGGTATTAATTGTCAGCCACGGCTTCCGGGGACATCGATTATGGGGCTTCTGGCCGGACGTGACGACCCGTTTTGCGGAGCAGGGCTTCTATACCATAAGCTATGATTTCTCCAGAGTCAGTGCCAGAAAAGAAGAGCTCGGCGAGCAGGCGGTGGCGGAAGCGAGCACGGTGAGTACGGAGCTTCTGGATTTGGAAAGCCTGATATCGGAGCTTTTCCAAGGCGCTCTGCCGTTATCCAAGGAGGCGGATACCGTGCGGCTTGCCCTTCTGGGCCACAGCCGTGCGGGAGGGAGCAGCATTATTTTCGCATCCGAGCATGAGCAGGTTAAAGCGGTCGCGGTATGGAACGGGGGCGGAACGCCGTCTCTTCCGCCCCGGGATTCTTCGAATCCACCGCTTTCGCTGCAAGAGCAAGCGCTTGTTAAGGATGTTGAAGTGAATGCCGAGCGGTTTAATATTACGGACAAATTCGCTCAGCTGCAAATTCCGGTCCTGCTTGTGCAGGGGGCGAAGGATAATGAGCGGCTGCTCGCCCAGAATCAATTTCTTCAGGAGGCTGCTCCGCATCAGCATTTTGTCTCTATTGCCGGCGGGGATCATTTCTTCGGTGCGGCCGATCCTTATGAAGGATCGACCAGGCAGCTGGATGAGGCGGTGGAGGATACGATCCAATTTTTCAAGACCGTGTTCAGTGGAAAGGCTTAAAGGATAATCATGTAGTACAGCGGCTCCTTGGAAGGGGCCGCTTTTTTGCGTGTCACGACGGAATGGCGCAGGTGTTATTTAACCGCTCCGATGGATAGGCTGACTTTGTAATTGCCATACTGCAGGAGCTCGTCGAGGAAAGCATTCAGATCTGCCGGGGTGCCGACACGCACCCGCATCCAGTAGCAGCCTTCGCCGCTTACGCGATGGCACTCAGCGGCTCGGTCGCTATGCTGGACAAAGGACAGGAACGCATGATGGGCGGAGCTCGATTTCATGAAAACCGTAATGAAGGCATGAACGGACTGCCCGATTTTCTCTGGATTCCAGCGTACGGTGAACCCTTCAATAACGCCCATATCCTGAAGTTTGCGCACACGGGCGCCGACGGCTTGACCTGTCAGATGCACCTGCTGCCCGATATCCTTATGAGAGCGGAGAGCGTCCTCAAGCAAGCAACTGCAGGATTTGAATATCGATTGTATCTATGACGGACTGGCTCATCTCTTGAGATTTTCCTTTCAATTTGAAAGAACAAGAGGCATTTTCATTGCACGGAACGGTATCCATACAGGGATCTATCCTTTTATAATTGTAACAGATTAACATTTTGAAAGGGTAGAGGTGAGTTTGCGGGATGAGACTTCAACTAATTCGTCATGCCACATTAAATCTTCAGTATGCTGGACTGAACTTCTTGATTGACCCGATGTTCAGCGAGGCCGGAGTGAATCCGCCAATTAATAACTCTGCTAATGATCGACGGAATCCGCTCGTACCGCTGCCTATGAAGCTTGAGATATTGCTTAATCCGGATGCCGTTCTTGTGACACATGTGCATCAGGATCACTGGGATGAAGCAGCAGCGGCTGCTCTGCCCAAAGCAACTCCGATTCTATGTCAGCCAGGGAATGAAGAGACGATTTCCTCTTCCGGGTTCACGGATGTAACGGCCATTGAATCCGTAACTGCGTTCAAGCATGTGAACATCATACGAACAGGCGGTCAGCATGGGAGAGGTGAGATCGGCCGGAAAATGGGGCGAGTATCCGGGTTTATTCTTCAAGCCGATGGTCAGCCGACGGTATATATCGCAGGCGATACGATTTGGTGTGATGATGTGGTTCAGGCTCTGGATGCCTATAGACCCGATGTTACGATTGTAAATGCAGGCGGTGCGCGCTTCGCGGCCGGGGATCCGATTACTATGGATGCAGATGATGTGGTCAGCCTCTGTCAGCATGCGGCCTATACGAAGGTGGTTGCCGTTCATATGGACGCGATCAATCACTGTCTGACGACGAGAGCCGATTTGCGGAACCGGCTGTCCCATGAGGGATGGCTGGATCAAGTTTCCATTCCAGAGGATGGTGATGGGTTTGAGTATAATGGATAACTCGGTAAGCATACGTTCGAATATACAAATTTCAACGGATCGTCTTTTATTGGATCTGCCATTCGTTCACACCTATATGCACGATAACTTCTATTGGGCCCAATCATTGACCTTCGATACGTTTCAGCGGGCGGTAGAGCATTCCGCAGCCGTCTTTGGCATCTACGATCATTCTGCAGGCGCCCGGCAGACGGATTTGCGCGGGTTGTTTCCAATTGTGCGACGTTTGCTTATTTGACGGATGTGTTCGTTGTAGAATCGTATCGCGGGCAGGGATTATCGAAGAGGCTGATGCAGGCGATCATGGATCATCAAGAGCTGCAGGGTCTTCGCCGCTTCCTGCTTGTGACCTCGGATGCGAGCGGATTATACAGCCAGTTTGGCTTTCAGGCGTTAGAGGATGCCGATCATTGGATGCAAATATTCAATCCCCAGGATGGCAGCTAGCATCGGCGGCAGCCGCAAGTCAAAGAGGCGGTCTTGAAGTCATGAACATGACCTCGAGACCGCCTCTTGATGCGTCTATGATGATTTAAACCCTATTGCCGGAATTCTCCCGTATGAGCAGCTGTGCAGGAGATCACTTGTATGCGTATGATCAGCTGTGCTGGAGGAAACATCATGCGTATGAGCATCTATGCTGGAGGAACATCATGCGTAAGAGCGTCTATGCTGGAGATCACTTGTATGCGTAAGAGCGTCTATGCTGTAGATTATGCGTATGAGCATCTGTGCTGGAGATCACTTGTATGCGTATGATCAGCTGTGCTGGAGGAAACATCATGCTTAAGAGCGTCTATGCTGGAGGAAACATCATGCGTAAGAGCAACTATACTGGAGAAATACAGCTATTTCAGACGTTATTGACCTCTTATGAGCGCTATACTGGAAATTTCCACTTAAAACTTCCTAATCTAGCTCGATACAACCCTATTGGGCCCTCCTATTATGGAGGAAAGGCAATGGTTATAAACCCCGATCTTGGTGAGCAGCTCTTGTCGGTGCATGGAAGCTGCCGTCACTGCACAAGCAGCTGATGCCTCAAAGCAGCGTCGACTGCTTACCAATCGGTGCTCCAACGAGGGATAGAAGCTGTCAGCCAGCGTCACTAATCGATGCAGCCAGCCGATGCCCCAAAGCAGGCTGAAGCTGCTTGACAGACAGTCGGTACCTCCTCCAGCAGAGCCGACTGCCAGCCAACTGCCTGCAGCAGGCCCGGCTGCCGCCAGTCTCTAGCATCTCAGCCGGCACCCAAAGCGGACTTATCCGCTAACCGGCCTTATCGTTGCGGACTCTACCGGTGCAGATGGTAAGGCACAGTAGCGATGACAACGTCTTTTTGATTAATCAAATACGCCCGAAGCAGAAGGCTGGACTGATTATGCAAAATGTTTTGCCACCAATGCTTGGTGATGAACTGCGGGATCAAGACTGTAATATGGTCGGTTTCGGCATTTTTCCATTCGACCGTCTCAATGAACCGGACTAAAGGCCGGATAATGCTGCGATAGCTGGAACGAAGAATGATCAGCCGCACACCCGGATTCCATTCCTCCCATTTCTTCTCCATACGCTCGATTTCTTCATCATCAAACCCCACGTATACAGCAACCACATTATCGGTAAGCGACTTCGCGTAGCTAAGCGACTGCATAACGACCCGGGTAACGCCGGCAACTGGGACAACGATTGTGCTGCCCTTGGCCACAGGCTTATCAAGCTGAACATTCACCCGCAGCTCGTCAGCGGTATTCATGTAATGCTGATGGATTTTGAAGAAACCCAGAATGACGATAGGCAGGAAAATAAAGACCATCCATATTTGTCCGAATTTGGTGGAAATAAAGATGAGCGTAATGATCAGTGTCGTGAACATCCCGATTGTGTTGATGAGGAAGCCGACCAGCCAGCCGGACGGCCGAAGCTTGAGCCAGCGGATCATCATGCCAAGCTGGGATAAGGTGAACGGAATGAATACCCCAACCGCATAGAGCGGGATCAGGTTCTCCGTATTCCCATGGAACAGTATGACCAGCAGAGCCGAGAATACGCCTAGAAAAATAATGCCGTTCGAGAAACCAAGACGGTCACCGCGCACCATGAACGCATGCGGCATGTATTTATCCTTGGCCAGCATGTAGGCGAGCAGCGGGAAGGCAGAATAGGCCGTATTAGCCGCTAAGAATAAGATTAGAGCGGTAATGCCTTGAATGACATAGTAGAGTATGCCTCTTCCGAAGGTGGCATCGGCAATTTGGGAAACAACCGTTTCCTTCGCGTCGGGCTTGATCCCATACCAATAGGCCAATAAACTGATTCCGATAAACATGGCGCCTAGAATGGAGCCCATCATGATTAATGTTTTGGCCGCATTGCGTTCTGCCGGCTTCTTGAAGTTAGGAATGGCATTGGATACCGCTTCCACCCCGGTGAGTGCGGAACAGCCGGAGCTGAATGCCTTCAGGAGAAGGAATAAGCTGATATTCGAAACAGCCGAGCCAATTTCAGGTACATGTGCGTGAACACCCTGCGTCAGAACTTTTATAATACCGCATAGAATGAGTACAAAGATGGCGACAACGAAAAGGTAAACGGGGACGGCCAGTATGGAGGCTGACTCGCCGATTCCCCGAAGGTTCATAACCGTTAGAAACACAATCATAGTTAATGCGATAAGCACCCTGTGGTCATGCAGGGATGGAAAAGCGGATGTAATCGCATCCGTACCGGCCGATGAGCTAACCGCAACGGTTAGAATATAATCGACCAGCAGCGATCCGCCGGCAAGAAGTCCGGTCGACAGGCCGAGATTATCCTTGGCGACAATGTATGCGCCGCCACCTAGGGGATAAGCGAAAATCGTCTGGCGATAAGAGAGAATGAGAATGAATAAGAGGCCGAGAACCGCGATGGAAATCGGGATGGAATACCAAACAGCCGCAAAACCGGCAGCCATTAATACGAGCAGAATCTGCTCAGTGCCGTATGCGACTGAGGATAATGCATCTGACGATAAGACGGCCAGCGCCTTTAGCTTGCTTAATTTCTCTCCTTCCAGCTCTCCGCTCTTCATCGGACGGCCAATTAAAAAACGTTTAAATCTGCTGATCATGTCTGACTCCTTCTTCCTGAATAATCCAGTAAAAAATAACAATTTTTATCTATATCTATGAATGCAATATTCAACTTACAACGAGCGGGGATGAGCGGTCAAGATATTGTTTCTTTATGCGTTAGGATTACAGGAATATTAATCAAATGATATACTTATTGAAACTGACATTTATAGCGACACGAGGGGGATTAAGCAGGAATGAAATGGGATGGACATACACATACGAAATTTTGCTATCACGGAAGCGATGCTGCTGAGGAATTATACGTGGACCGCGCGATTGAGCTTGGGTTCGAGCGCTATACGATCAGCGAGCATCCGCCGCTTCCTTCCGGTTATGTAGTAGATGAGCGATTAATGAAAGAGCTGGCGATGCCAGAACATGAGCTGCCCTTATATATGAACTATGCGAAGCAAATTCAAGAGCAGTATCGCGGGAAAATCGAGATTACCGTGGGGCTTGAGCTGGATTATTTGCCAGGGCAGCTTTCCTATACAGAGCAGATCGTCGACAACTGGCAGCAGGAGCTGGAGGATGTGGTGTACTCTGTGCACTATTTGCCGGGATTGGGCGGGACACGCTCTATCGATTTCACGACGGAGGATTTTAAAACCCATCTATTGGCGTACTATGGATCCATGGAAAAGGTGGTGGACGAGTATTACAACCATGTGGAGGGGGCCATCGAGTTTGCCTCCAAGCTGCCGATGCGGAAGCGTATCGGGCATATTAACCTCATCGAGAAGTTCTCGCTGCAGCTGCCGCCGATTGATGAAGCCCAAGTGAGGAAGCGTCTGGAAGCGATCCTTCCGAAGCTTGCTAAGGGCGGCGTCGGAATCGATGTGAACACGGCAGGCCTTCGCGTAGCCACTTGCGGCAAGCCTTATGTGCCGGAATGGTTCATCCAAGAATGCCATCGCAAAGGGATCGAGTGCGTGTATGGTTCGGACTCCCATAAACCGGAGCATGTCGGCCTCGGCTGGGATTGGTTCGCACAGCAGACAGTCCGGCAGGCGAAGTAATCTTGGGAGCTCCAGCGGAGGAAGTTTAGAACGCTTCAAGAAATAGAGCTTTCAATAACGGAGAGCCGGGCAATTTTTACAAATTCAAAATAAACAAATTTAAAAAATTGCTTGGAACGGGTTCACCCATCCGGCAATTGGAATTTGAACCCCATCTGCGTATCTTCCAAAGGCATGCGGAGCGGTTGGGATTATGGAATAGGCGGTAATTAAAGCAGCAGGCAGCCCGGAACCCTATGTTCCAGGCTGCCTGCTGCTTTTACGCTAGATAAACCGGTGGAGGTCAGCACCTAAGCATCATCCTCCAGCACTTCGAGCAGAGGTTGCAGGAAAGCTTTCATGAAACTCCTCTGCGCCAGAGGCCATTGAGATCCATGCAGATTGCATCTGCTTCAGCAGGATTGAAATGGTTTATGTCGAACAAGAAGGTTAGTCATGAATTTACGAAACATACATAAATCACAAGCAGGATTTTACTCGTCAACATAAAAATTAATGCAGCAACATATTTAGTTTATACTGAATACATTTGGCAATCATCTTGAATGAACTGATGTATCAGCTAAATATACAGCTAGAAGGATGATATCTTATGGCACAAGTGTTTGATCCTAGCGTTTGGCATATCAGCTATTGGGAGTTAACGATCCGTCTGGTCCTGTCGCTAATTCTTGGCGGGCTCGTTGGGCTTGAGCGGGAGCTCGGCGGACATTCGGCCGGTTTTCGCACGCATATTCTCGTCTGCCTCGGTTCTTCGGCGATCGTTCTGCTGTCCATGTACGGCTTTGCCGAGTTTGCCTCTGAACCGAATGTGAGATTAGATCCGGCACGGCTCGCGGCTCAAGTGATAAGCGGAATCGGGTTTCTGGGTGCGGGTACGATTCTGCGAACCGGCATCACCGTATCCGGGCTTACGACAGCGGCTTCGTTATGGGTCGTTGCCGCTATCGGGCTGACGGTTGGTGCGGGCTTTTATTACGGTTCGGCTGTGCTGACGCTGCTCGTCGTAATCAGCTTGTTTCTCCTTAATAAATTCGAACGCAAATTTTCCCGGAACAAAAGGAAGCGGGAGCTCGTTATCAAAATTCAAAAAAGCTCCTCAAGCTTGAATCAGGTCGTCTCCGAGCTGAACCATCATGGCATCCAGATTAGCAAAATGCTCGTAGAAAACGATGAGACAGCAGACGTCGACCGTAACTCCGTTCTCATCGTGAGGGTTCAGGTGAAGCTGATCAAGCCGATTAAATTCGAAGAAGTCATTATCACTTTAGCGACTATTGATGGTGTAATGGGCCTGGAAACCGGCGGAGAATCGTTATAGCATGCTGGGCTTGCTGCCCGAGGGGAATGAAGAATGGCAGAGTGGATGACAAGCTTAGGTATCGATCTAGGCACAAGCACAACAAAGCTGATTGTAAGCCGGCTGCAGATCACACCGGTATCGCAGCCATTCGGTTTTCCCGAATATCGGATTACGAATCGTGAATTGGTGTACTGCAGCGATATCCATACGACACCGCTGCTGGGCACGGATGAAATTGATTACGGGCGAATTGTGATGCTCCTTGAAGAAGAGTACAGAAGAGGGGATATTCAGCTGACCGATATTAAATCCGGCGCGGTTATTATTACAGGCGAGACGGCCGGCAAACGCAATGCCGAGCCGATTGTCCATCATCTGGCGGAGCGGGCGGGCGACTTTGTCGTTGCTGCTGCAGGCGCCGAGCTGGAAGGGATTCTTGCCGGGCGCGGCTCTGGCGCAGAAGCAAGGTCGCTAATTAGCAGCGAGACGGTCCTCAACATTGATGTAGGAGGCGGTACAGCCAATGCAGCATACTTTCGCAGAGGAAGCTGCATAGCTGCCCTAACGCTCCGAATTGGAGGGCGTTTGATTCGTGTGAACAAGAGTGGAGTCATCCAGGAAATAGCTGCTTCGTTTGCACCCTGGCTCGCAGCGGAGGGATATTCAATCCGCTGCGGGGAGCAGGTTGACTTCACTGTTTTACAGGACATCGCCTCCCGCATGGCGGCATGCTTGCTGTCCGCAATCAGCAGCTGGAGCGGCGGAAGGGGAATAGACCCTGCCGCACTGCTGCTGAATATAGGTGAGGCTGCAGCTGAAGGGCCTCCATTCGGAGAGCTGATGATTTCCGGCGGAATAGCAGCGTTAATGACGCAGAAGGCTCCGCAATCTGTAGAAGAAACGGCTGTCTATGGCGACATCGGCCCGCTGCTTGCCCATGCCATCATGCGGGAAGCGGAGCGCCGGCAGCTCATCTGCATCCCTCCCGAGCAGACGGTTAGAGCAACCGTAATCGGTGCAGGGATGCATACGACTGAGCTGAGCGGCGCCACGGTCTATATAACGCCGGGGGTGCTGCCGATCCGTAATTTGCCGGTTGTAAAGATTCCATTAACGGAAGGGCTGCTTGCAGATGCTGCAGCTGCCGAGCTGCATCTATCGGAGCATATGAAGCTTGCTCATAGACTATATGGCGCGCATACCTCTTCCCCTTGTGCATTTGCTTTAACAGGACTCGGTTATTGCTCGTATACGGCTATGCAGCATTTAGCGGATGCGATAACGGACGCCTATTTGAAGAATGATCCAGAGCATTCAGCGGTCGTTATCATTTGCTCGAATGATATGGCCAAAGCGCTTGGGCAAGCCCTGGCCTTCCGGATGGATGATGCCGCTTCAATCATTTGTATCGATCAGATTAACGTTAAGCACGGGGATTATATCGATGTAGGAGAACCGCTCAGCGGCGATCTCATTCCAGTCATTATCAAGACACTTGCGTTTTTGTCAGGAGGATAATCATGAGCTTTAGCAGAACGGCAACGATTCGAGGACGCTCTTATACCTTTCATCATTTGAAGGAACTCATGGCGAAGGCAAGCGAAGAGAAGTCAGGCGATCAGCTGGCCGGTATTGCGGCTGCCGACACAAGCGAGCGAATCGCCGCCAAGCTTGTCCTCTCAGAGCTTACGCTGGCCGAAATTCGGGACAATCCGCTGCTTCCGGCTGAAGAGGATGAAGTCACGAGAATCATTGAATCCCATATCGATGAGCAGGTTTACAGGGAGATCAAGAACTGGTCCGCCGCGGAGCTGCGGGAGTATATATTACAAACAAGCACGGGCGGCGCGGAGATTCAACGATTGAGCCTTGGGCTCACCAGTGAAATGATTGCGGCTGCAGCCAAACTGATGAGCAATCTGGATCTTATGCAGGCCGCAGCCAAAATCAATATTCTTACAACATGCAATCATACCATTGGACAGCGGGGTGTGCTGGCTGGAAGAGCGCAGCCTAATCACCCGGCAGACAGCATTCGGGGGATGAAGGCATCGCTGTATGAAGCCTTAAGCTACGGCATCGGTGATGCGGTCATTGGCATTAACCCGGTTATTGATACCGCCCATAGCGTGAAGGAGCTGCTGCTTGCGACCAAGGAAGTCATGGAGCGCTGGAAGGTGCCAACGCAGAACTGCGTGCTTGCGCATATTACGACGCAGATGCGGGCAATCGGTCTTGGCGCTCCGGCGGACATGGTTTTCCAGAGCTTGGCCGGAACGCAGCAGGGCAACAAAGCATTCGGCATTGATGCAGCGCTGCTGGATGAAGCGGATGAGCTGATTCGCAGGGAAGGGACCGGAAGCGGGCCTAACCGGTGGTATTTTGAAACCGGACAAGGCTCGGAGCTTTCCTCGGAAGCTCATGCCGGTATTGATCAGCTCACACTGGAAGCCCGCTGCTACGGACTTGCCCGCCATTATAAGCCATTCATGGTCAATACGGTGGTTGGATTCATCGGGCCGGAATATTTGTATGACAGCAAACAGGTGATAAGAGCCGCTCTTGAGGATCATTTCATGGGTAAGCTGCATGGGCTTCCGATGGGAGTCGATGTCTGCTATACGAATCACATGAAGGCAGACCAGAATGATATGGATAATCTATCGGTGCTGCTTGCTTCCGCAGGTGTGAATTTCCTCATTGGCGTACCGATGGCGGATGACTGCATGCTGAATTATCAATCGACGAGTTACCATGATATTGCGACCGTCAGGGAGCTGCAGGGCTTAAGGCCTGCCCCTGCATTTGAGCGCTGGCTTGAAGATATGGGGCTTATGGAGAATGGCAGATTAACCGGACGAGCCGGCGATGCGGCGATATTCGCCTAGCAGGGAAGCCGGTGGAGGGAAGGAAGGTGACATGAAGTATGGGGTCGAATGAAGAGAGGTCAGCCGGCAAACCGGAGCGTAATGAAGTGCTGGAGGAGCTGATCAGAAGCACGCCAGCACGTATTGGAGTCGGTAGAGCGGGAACCCGTCCTTTAACATCCACACTGTTAACGCTTAGGCTTGATCATGCTGCGGCAGTCGATTCCGTTTATGGGGAGGTTCGTCCGGAGCTGCTGGACAAGCTTAATCTGTTCTCGGTGACAACGATGTGCAGAGATAAAGAGATGTACTTGAAGCGGCCAGATCTGGGCAGGAGATTGACACCTGAGAGCGAGGCTCGGCTTGCTGCGGCCTGCATGGCAAAGCCTCAAGTCCAGATTGTCGTATCGGGCGGTTTGAGCGCGGAAGCCATTGAAGCGAATATTGAGGATGTTTACCCGTCCTTGCTGGACTCGCTCCGCTCCTATAAGCTGACTTGGGGCACGAGCTTCTTCGTGACTAACGGCAGAGTCGCCTGCATGGATCATATTGGCGAACTGCTGGAGCCGGAGGTGCTTGTCATGCTGATCGGGGAGCGGCCTGGACTTGCTTCACCGCAGTCCATGAGCGCGTATCTATGCTACCGGCCGCATATCGGAACCGTCGAGTCGGATCGGAATGTGCTCTCTAACATCCACCGCAATGGAACCCAGCCGATTGAAGCGGGCGCGCATATCGGGACAGTGGTTAAGGCCATGATCGAGCAGGGCACCAGCGGCATGAATTTAAGAATGTAATCGTTTTTGAATCTAGTCTACTCATCTACTCGACGATTTTAATTGAAAGAGGCTGAATGCATGAGCAAATCCTTGCGTTACCGTCCCGACGGCACCTTCACGATTGCCCAATTTACCGATCTGCACTGGCAGAATGGAGAAGAAGACGACGCCAAGACAGGTGCGCTGATTCAGCGGGTAATCGACGCCGAGCATCCGGACCTAGTTGTTTTCACGGGGGATGTTATTTATAGCAAAAACTGTGCGGATCCCAGACAATCCTTTCGTGATGCGGTCGCGGCCGCTGAGCGCAGCGGTATTCCTTGGGCCGCTGTGCTGGGCAACCATGATACGGAGCATTTGGTCACGAGGGAAGAACTGATGCAGGTTCAGCTTGAGCATTCCAATTGCGTCAGCGAGGCTGGCCCGGAGGATATAGCCGGGGTCGGTAATTTTGTGATTCAGGTCAAGGATGCGCAGGACAAGGAAACGCTTGCCGCTTTGTATTTTCTCGATAGCGGAAGCTACTCGGATTTCCCGAGCATTGAAGGGTATCAATGGATACAGAGAAATCAGATCGACTGGTATGTGCAGCAGTCACGTTCACTGACAGCGATGAATGACGGCTGTTCGTTGCCGGCGCTGGCTTTCTTCCATATCCCTTTGCCAGAGTATAAGGAAGTATGGAAGACAGAGTTATGCTATGGCCACCGCCATGAGAAAGTAGCCTGCCCGCCGATTAACTCGGGCATGTTCGGCGCCATGATTGAGATGGAGGATGTCGTCGGTACCTTTTGCGGCCATGATCACATCAATGATTACTGGGGTACTCTGCATGGGATACGCTTATGCTACGGGAGAGCGACCGGTTATCATACTTACGGAAAAGAAGGCTTCCGGCGGGGGGCGAGGCTGATTCGCCTGAATCAGGGGGAGCGGGACTTCGAGACATGGCTGCATCTCGATGATGGAACGGTTGTAGAGAGGCCTAAGGAACATTATCCGAAGGGATAAGCAAAGAGGAGGGACCAGGCTGATGGAAGTGTTGAAGCGGAAAATCATTGAAGAAGGCATAGTGCTGAATGACCAGGTGCTGAAGGTCGATAACTTCCTGAATCATCAGATTGATGCGGCGCTAATGCTCGCTATCGGCCAAACCTTCGCGAAGCTGTTTGCGGAAGATGGAATCACGAAAGTATTAACGATTGAGTCATCCGGCATCGCTCCAGGTGTGATGACCGCCATGCAGCTTGGCGTCCCCCTCTTGTTTGCCCGTAAACGCAAGTCCTTGACGCTGCAGGAGGATCTCTATACCGAGAAAGTATACTCGTTTACCAAGATGGAAGAAAGTGAGGTTACGGTGTCGAGGAAGTTCTTGTCTCCAACCGACCGAATTCTCATCATTGATGACTTCCTGGCTAACGGAGAGGCTGCGCTTGGAATGGCGCGGATCGTTAAGCAGGCAGGGGCAGATGCAGCGGGCATCGGCATCGTAATCGAGAAATCCTTCCAGCCCGGCAGAGAGAAGCTGCTAGAGCAGGGCTACCGTGTGGAGTCGCTTGCCCGCATTGCTTCGCTTACGGACAATCAGGTAACCTTCGTTCCGGATGGCGCCGGGACGACCCGCTTCTTACCGCTTCGCAAATCATGAACTTCTTTTGTCCGACGCTTGCAACCGAATTGAATCTGTCCTCTCAGGACTGCCTAACATGTCTATCCGGCATGAATAGGCGGTTATTTTTTTGCTGTATTTTGTCGAAATCGCTTCGTGATTGTCAGAATCTGTGCTAACCTGAAAATAAGATAAACAAGGAGTGTCAGGATATGAAGCGGGTTCTTGTAACAGGCTATAAAGCAACGGAGCTCGGGATCTTCGCCATGAAGCATCCAGGGATCGATATCATTAAGAAGGCCATTGCAAAACAGCTGATACGCTTGGCTGGAGAAGGGCTGGAATGGGTTATCGTCAGCGGCCAATGGGGAGTGGAGATCTGGGCAGCGGAGGTAGCCCTTGAGCTTAAACAATCCTATGAGGGACTGAAGCTTGCCGTCATTACCCCCTTTCTGGAGCAGGAAGAGAAGTGGAGCGACCCGAAGAAGGAAATCTACGAGCGCATCCTCTCAGGAGCCGATTATGTCAACAGCATAACGAACAAGAAGTATGACGGTCCTTGGCAGTTCAAAGAAAAGGATCGATTTCTGCTGCAGCATACAGATGGTCTGATTCTCTTGTACGATGAAGAACAGGATGGATCTCCCAAATATATCAAGGAACTGGCTTTGAAGCATGCGCTGCGCGTGCAGGAGTACCCCATCATCACGATTACCGGAGGCGATCTCCAAAGCATTGCCGATGATGAGCAGCAATTTCAATATGATGAATAAGGAGAGAAATGTTATGCCGCAGTTAGTAGTTAAAGGAATCAGCCCGCAGGTCATGATGGGGATAAGCAAGCTGTTAGTGGAGGAGTTGGTTGAAATCTGCCAATGCGCAGCGGATAATTTTACAATCGATTGCTTGTCAGTCACTTCTGTTTTTGGAGGAGAAACGGTGACGACGTATCCTTTTGTCGAGGTTGCCTGGTTTGAAAGGGGACCTGTTATTCGGGATGCCTTTGCTCGAGCGGTGACGCAGCATCTGCATGCTGCCGGGGTAGTCGATGTAGAACTTGCTTTCAAGGTATATGAGGAATCGGCTTATTATATCAATGGTGAAAGCTGCAGCGCCTGATGCTAATCCCCGGTAGAAATGATACCTCATGAAGTAGGGGTGTGAATTTTTCCGAAAAGGTATGTCACAGAGAGAGAGTACGATGAATCGGGGTGCCTAGTTGAAGCCAGTAGTCAGATTAATCATTGCCTCAGCAATCCTTTTTACTTTTTTTGCTTCACTGCTGCCTTCAGTTACCTTCAGCGCAGTGGAGGAAGCAGTACGATCTATATCCAACTGGGAGCAAAGGTGGCAGCTCGATCAGTCCTGGACATCAATAGATTTGTCAAAAGATAAACTGCCCATCAAGCCCGAAGACGTCACTACGCAGTGGATTCGGATTCCACTCGGTCAGCTCGGCCCGAATGACGGGTTATACATAAGCAAGCTGTATGGCAGCCAGGTGCAAATTTCTGTGGATGAGAACGTTATATATGAAGCGAAGCGTTCGTACAAATACGATGTGTTCCGCATCCTGGTGCCTTTGGGGGAGAATCTCTCCGGCAAGTCCATGCTTATTCATGTAACAAGCAGTTCGGAGCGTATCGGGCTTTCATCCAAGCTGTCGGTAGGAGACTATCAGAAGCTCGAAGCCAGGTATGTAAAAGCCAATCTCAATGATGTTTTCCTCGGCTGTGCCTTTCTATTCGTGTCTCTCATTATGCTTCTCAGCTCCATATTTCTTAATCGGGAGCGGGGGAACTGGCTCTCGCTCAGTATTTTGATCATGGCAATCGGATGCCTGATGATCACCTACAGTCCGTTCTTGTTTACCCTTTACGGTGAATTCGGGCAAGTTTTTTACAGCTTGTTCGATCTGTCCCTTTTCTTCTTCATGCCGGCATTAACGTACTTTTTTGAAAATATGTTCGGGCCCGGCTACTTCGGCGTATTCCGTAAGCTGCGAACGTTTCAAATCGGTTTTTCCCTCTTCTGCTTTATTTGCTTTGTCCTTAATCTGCTTACGCATAACCGGTATTTTGATTATTATTTTTTCTTTACCGTCACCCTGCTGGGACTCGTCCTGGTCGTTCAATTTCTGCTTATCATCGTGTTTACGATCATTTACGCATGGAAGGGAAATAGGGAAGCGAGAATTTTATCGGTTGGAATGGGTATTTTTGCAGCGGTTGGGATCGGGGAGATCAGTTGGTTTTTCGCGCAATCGGAAACCTATGACTTTAAGTTCTGGAAGTTCGGAATCGTTGCTTTCATCGGTTCATTGATTATTCTGCTGGGCCGCAAGATGGCAGCGACCCACAAACAAATGGTTCTCTACTCCAAAGAGCTTGAGACTTATAATCTCAAAATCCAGCGTTCCGAGAAAATCGAGGTTATCAGCCAGCTTGCCGCTTCCGTAGCCCATGAAGTGAGGAATCCCCTGCAGGTCTCGCGCGGCTTCCTGCAGCTGCTCGGCGACAGTCTGTCAGATTCGAAAGCGAGAGGCTTTACGGAGGTGGCGATTGAGGAGCTGGACCGCGCAGCCTCCATCATTACCAATTATTTATCATTCGCCAAGCCGGAGCTTGAGTCCATTCATCGGCTGAATTTAGCCAGCGAGTTTGAGCATGTAAGAGATATAATTATGCCGCTTGCTGATATGCAGGGTGTGCAGATGGAAATCGATATTCCCTCTTCTCTTAGTCTGGCAGGGAATGATACGAAGCTGCAGCAAATTTTTATCAATTTGATGAAAAACAGTCTTGAAGCTCTTGGCGACAATGGATGGATTCGAGTGTGGGCGGTTGAACAAGACGGGGAGATTATCATTCATATCCAAGATAATGGCGAAGGAATGGAAGAGCATATTTTACAGCGGTTGGGGGAGCCCTATTTCACTAATAAGGTGAATGGAACCGGACTTGGGCTGATGGTTACTTTCCGAATCATTGAAGTCATGCAGGGGAAATTGGAGTTTAAAAGCAAGAAGGGAGTCGGAACGGAAGCTGTGATGAGGTTCCCGGCCTTGCCGCAGACATCGGTATTAGCGGGTGACACTCCCGCATAGGACAAAAAAAGCTGATGCGATAGATTCGCTTCAGCTCTATTATCCGTCTATTTACCACATCGCTTGAACGCTGTTACCGTCATCGGCTTTGGCTTGCGGCACAGGCGGAATGACGAGATAGAATTTGTTCGGTGATTCTTCAACAGCCGTTACTTCAATATCATCCGGAACGGTAATGTTGAAGGAATCCTGGATAGCCCCTTTTGGATCGGCTAGCAGCTGTTTCTTGAAAGCGGGGTCGCTCCAAGCTTTCTCAATGATCTTGTTAAGCAATTCTTGTTCTGCTGACATGTTATTCACCCTCTGCAATTGGATAATATTCTCACAAATGAGTGTATCATGCTCATCCGACAAATTCTACTAAAATATGATTCTATTCGACTATTTTTTATAATGAATTCACGCCTTAAGACCGAGAACAAGTCCGAATAGGCCCACTTCGAAAGATGCCGCTTCATTATTGTACCATTCATTTAGTTCAGCCTGCCGCTTGGGAGGCAGCGGACTTCCGTAATAAGCTCCTGTCACAGCCTGCATATAGTCATACATTTGCTTTCTCGTCTTCGTTGAATCTGCATTAATGCTGTAGCTGACAGCCTTTAAAGGATTGAAGCCGGCAAATTCGCTTTCCAGCAGAAGGGAATCCTTCAAGCTTAAGAGTCTCGAAGCACGGAGCGGCTTCCTCATGGTTTGGTAAAGCTCACTGAACAAGGGGAGGTTCTCGCTTTGTTTCAGGCTGAGCTGCAGGGACTCTTCAACATCGATAAGGATGACGATGGAATGGGGATGCAGTTGATGGCGCAGCCAATGCATGAAATGCGTCCGGTCCTGCAGATGTGCTGCTGCAAGACGGATGATGACACAGTCAAAGGGCTCAGCCGATTGATAGTTTTCGTAGGGCGTATGTATAAAGGTCAGATGATCGGCTGCTTTGAGCTGGGCATAGCGGAAGATACGATCATCCATTTCTATGCCTGTACACCGCCACATTGGAAATTGATCACTTAACCGTGATAAATATGTACCGTTCCCGCATCCTACATCCAAAACAGACTTCACCTCATTAGGTCCGCTTTCATAATAAGGCTTGAAAAGATCATTTTCTATGGAGAAGAATAAGTCGGCGGTTAATGTCAGCATGGAGTCAAAGCACTGCTCTTTTGTCTGCATGGAAAGCTCCTGTCATGGATCTAAAGGTTACCATTAATTATAGGAGATCAGCTTGGTATTCGCATCCGAATTCAACAAACGTTCATTTCTTGCAAACAAAAACGGCGGATATCCATTTTTGGATACCGCCGCTTTTGTTCGTTGAGACGCGATTAAAATTTGCTCATGTACTGCTCCAATGTTAGACCTTGCTTCGTTATTTCCTGCGCAATATATACACCGACATAGCGGATATGCCATGGCTCATAAGAATAGCCGGTCAGTTTTTCTTTGCCTTCGCCATAACGGATAATGAATCCATATTCGGCTGCATGTGCTTTCAGCCATTTGCCTTCTTTTGTTTTTCCGAAGCTTTCTTCAAGCGCGTAATTGACGCTTGCACTGGATACGTCGATTGCAAGTCCTGTTTGATGCTCGCTTTGTCCCGGATGCGCACTTGTCCGATTAGCGACGGCTTCCCCTTTAAGAGCTGCATTGTAGTCAAAAATAGCTTTTTGCGTTGCATAGGACCGATAGCCGGATACCCCTCTTAAAGAAATGCCGGCTTTCTTCGCGCCTGCGAAGAGTTTTTCTAAAGCGGTCGCAGCAGGCTTACGCAAATATTTTTTTGGGCTTTCTCCGGAGAAGGAGAAAGGTATGTTTGGTTTAACTAAGTCTGCCGGCTTATAGGTAGAAGACAGCTCGCGTTTTTTGTTTACTAGAACGATGGTGCTGCTGCTGTTGGTGACGATGAATTTCCCGGCGCTGTTTTTCTTGATGGTCAAGCTGGGTGTATTCATATGCATGAACTTAGAGAATGCAATTTGGCTGCTGGTCTGCGTGGATGCGGCAGTGTAAACCGCTCCTGCAGCGGAAGCGGAAGCCGATACGTTCTGCGGATCTTGGGCAATTGTGAAAAGGGCTAGCGGAAAACCTATCAAACAAAGTAAAATAAAGGATATAAATGTCGATTTTTTATTCATGCTGCTCTACTACCTCCTAGTAATGCGCGGTTCTGAAAGAAGCCTCCACGTTTCTATTACCATTCTAAGCGGCAGTTGTAACTAGAGCATGTAGTGAATGTTTCTATCTTGTAACATAAATAATGAATAGGATTACAAATTCAAACAAGAGGTGCAGCAGTGAAACCTTTGCTTAAGATAATCGGTATGATGATAATCCTCTTGTGCTTTCTTCCTATCATCCCGGTTTACGCGGACCTGGCACTAGATACGAAGATTGGCAGCTGGGAGATAAAGTGGGAGGAGGAGCAAACCCTATCCTTAACCGAAGCTATGAATCAAGACGGCTATGAGCGGGTGAATGCAGACCATGCCAATAAAGTCATGCCGGCAGGGGCTAAAGGGCTTTGGATCAAGTTTGACTTACCGGCCATTTCTCAAAAATCCGGATTGTTCATCGACAGGCTCTACGGCCAGCAAGTTACCTTGTATATAGACGGACAGTCAAAATACGAGCATGAATATGAGTATCAATATGCCATTAATCGGCTGCTGCTGCCTGTTAATCAAACGGATTCGAAGAAGACGGTATTCATCCATGTACAATCCACGATGGAAGGGATGGGACTGTTCGGGAGCATTCAGGTCGGTGATTATCAGCAATTTACTTCAAGATATATTAAAGATGATTTGGGCGATATCATTCTGGGAAGCTCCTTCTTGTTCGTTGCCCTCCTTATGTTTGTCAGCGCTGTATTTCTTGGCAAAGATCAGGTTATCGGATGGATTTCCTTAAGCTCGGTCATGCTTTGCGCAGGAATTATCCTCATCACAAACGCGTCATTCCTTTACATGTTCTTTGGTCAATACGGGAAAGTTTACCTTCATTTGTTTGACCTCGCGCTGTTCATCTTCATGCCCTCTCTTACGTACTTCTTCGAAAGTGTTTTTGGCAAGGGACCCTACGGGCTCATTCGAAAATACCGGATATTTGAAGTGATTTATTCAATGCTCTGTATCTTCACTTTGGTATTGCAGGATTTTATTCCGATGCGGAACATTTATTTCTTGATTACGGTTTCCCTGTTCGGAATAACGATGATTGTGCAGTTCATGCTTATTTTCTTTCTGTCCATCTTCTATGCGGTCAAAGGTAATAAGGATGCTGCATTTATATCCATCGGCTTTGGCATGTTTGCTTTAATCGGCACGGGTGAGCTGGTCTGGTTTTATGTAAACCCCGGCATGTATGAGCTTCATTTCTGGAAGTGGGGACTAATCGGATTCATCTGCTCGCTTGTCATCCTGCTCGGCAAACGATTCGCGGACAGCCATAGACAAATTGTGAAGTATTCGAAGGAGCTGCAGGTCTATAATCAAAAGCTGCAGCGCTCGGAGAAGATGGAGGTCATCAGTCAGCTTGCGGCTTCCGTGGCGCATGAGGTCCGTAACCCGCTTCAGGTGACAAGAGGATTTCTGCAGCTGATGGGCGACTATGCTTCGGCGGATAAAGAACGCAAATATTTGAAGCTGGCAATTGAGGAGCTTGACCGCGCTGCGGCAATCATTACCAACTATTTAACGTTTGCCAAGCCTCAGCTTGATGAGGTCATTGTGCTTAACCTGGCTGATGAACTGAAGCAAGTTGAAGGCATTATGGTGCCGCTTGCCAATCAGGAGGGCGGCAGGATTATTCTGAATGTTCCGGAGCGGCTGTGTATGCGCGGGAACTCGTCCAAGCTGAAGCAGGCCTTGATCAACATGATGATGAATAGTATTGAAGCATTGGAAGGCAGCGGAAGCATTCATCTATGGGCTTATGAGGAGCTGGGGGAAGCGGTCATCCATATTCGGGATAATGGAAAAGGGATGGAGGAATCCATGCTTAAACGATTAGGAGAGCCGTATTTCTCCAGCCAAACGAAAGGGACCGGCCTTGGATTAATGGTGACCTTCCGAATTATCGAGCTGATGGAAGGCAGATTAGATTTTAAAAGCGAGGTTGGCGTTGGGACAGAGGCCATCATTCGGTTCCCAATTGCCATAGAATAAAGCTAAGGCTGTGCAGCAGACCGGGTATGCGGGGTTTGCTGCACAGCCTTTTTAGGTTTGCGCCGACAGCCAACTGACAAATCCGCCTTGAAGCTGCAGCTGTTTGCGCTGCTGGAGCCGCTGCGCCGCTTGCACCAACTCTTGGGATAATGCTTGGTGAAAGGCGAGCAGATGAGGAAGTTGGATGATGCCCAGTTGAAGGAGCCGCTCATGGCGGTCCAGCGCTTGTTCGGCGAACCGGTCCAGCCTGGTTTCCACCGTAAGAGCATGGTTGATCTGCTCAGGCGTCAGCTGTTCACCGGCAGCCAGCTGTAGTTCCGCATGAAGGAAAGCAAGCAAGCTGTTCTCATTGCCTTCGGCCAGATCCTCCCTCCAATCCGCCCAGTCATCGACCATCTGAAGGGTAATAAGCACATGATCCACCATCTCCGACACCGGCTTAATCAAAGCTTCCTGAGCTGTCAGCAGCAGCAGTCCTGTGCTGGCCAGCTTAAGCGGCCCCGCTTTCCTGGCAAACCGAAGCGGGTTTTGCGGCTCCTTGCTAACTTGCCTTTCAGTTGCAACACTAACGGCCCAATCCGTTATGTAGGTGTTGAAATAGTCCCAGAAGGGCGAGCAAGGGTGAAAAGAGCTGCGGTAGAGATTTAGAAAAGAGAGGTAGAACAGATTGCTCAGTGCAAGCTGTTCATTCCAATCCTTATGTACCTCAGCGCTGTCCATGACATCATCTTGAATGAAGAAGTAGAGCATAATAAATACGTTTGCCAGCGACAATCGCCTGCAACTTTCTGCATCGGCAAAGACAGCGTCCTGGAGCCAGAAGGGCAAGGAATAACAAATATAGTTATTGGTGCTGTTTGCTTCCAGGGGATTGAACTTGTCCAGGTAACGAATCCCGCGAACGCCGAGCGGAGCAGGGAAAGAGGCGATAATCGCTTTAGCTTCAGCAAATACGATAGCCAGCTCATCTTGAGCAGCTGTTTTCCAATTCGACAAGCTATCCACCTCTTTCTTGTAGTTACTACCCGAGTATACAGCAGCCTGATTTGCCGGTACACACCTTATTTATCAAGGAATTGAGCGAGGTTACGCTCCGCCCTCATTCGTCGTCCGTGTTAGTTTCAGCAATATCCGGAAGCTGCTGCACATAACTATCTGACAGATGCAGCAGCTCGAGCGCATCATCATATTGTTCCTTCGCGGCACCGCTTCCGTTTAGCTTGCTTCCATCCAGCTGCAGATTCGTTCCATCCTCATAGGAGACGCCTGGAATGAACAGCCCGGATCCCATGAAGAATGAACCGCTTGGCAGAAAATGGCGCATCGGGAGCACGGTTGGAGGCTGATTCAATAAATCCTCGCCAAAATGGATTTGATTCGCTGCGGAAACACCCGTCAGGTTCGCCACAGTCGGCAGGATATCGATCTGTCCGCCGGTACGCTGAATGACAGACGGATAGGTAACACCCGGTGCGTGCATAATAAGCGGGATGTTGAACATATCGGTATATCCATATTCATGGCCAATCATTTCCTTGAGCAGCGATTTTTCCTTGCTGTCGATGGAATATACAGGCAATCCCTGATGGTCCCCATACAGCAGCACAATGCTGTCGTCCCATATGCCGCTTGCCTTCAGCTGTTCGATAAATCCTCCAAGTGCATAGTCGGAATAGTTCTGGGCTTGGATATAGCTGCCGACGAGTGTACCCTCCAGCTTCTCGGGGAGCTCCATTTTAACCTTGGATTCCGGAATTTTGTAAGGATGATGAGAGCTCATTGAGATCACTTGGGCGTAAAAGGGCTTATCGCTTTGATCCATCTTTTTCAATTCCTCAATTGTCTTCGCATACAGCACTTCATCCGAGGCTCCGAAAGCGATATGGTCTTCATCGCCGAAGAAGCTTTGATCATAATAACGATCCCAGCCAAGCGCTTTATAGAGCTCCGTCCGATTCCAGAATTCCACGCTGTTCGTATGAAAGGTTGCAGTGGTGTACCCATTGGCATGCATCAGCTTAGGCAGGCTTGGCAGCTGCTTCTTGACGTTGTCCTGGGTGGCTGCCTGATGTTTGGGTACGTATAAGGATGTATTCACGACATATTCGGCATCCGAGGTTGTTCCCTGTCCGACCATCGTATAGAAATGGTTATAGTGAAATTCTTCACTTGCCAGTTTATTCAGATTCGGAGTGATCTCCTGGCCGTCCAGTTGAAGTCCGATCAGGAAGTTCTGCAAGGATTCCATTTGAATAATAATGACATTCTTGCCTTTGTCAGCGCCAAAATATTGAGGCTCAGCCGGGACGCTTATCCCTTTGAGATGATCGATAGCAGGCTGGGTGATCTTCTGCTTATCTACCACGGGTGTATCCTCAGTGCTGTCAGCGAATATCGTATACACCTCATAATTCAAGATACCCATTTCTCTGGCTTGCTTGTTCTCGTTCATACTGGCCCTGTTTGGCCATATGCTGATCGTGCACAAGGCTACAGACACGAGGAAGAGCGAAATCAGTACGGATTTTCGGATCGGCCGTAAGTTTATTTGAATCCGCCTCGATTTGTTGCGCAGCCAAAGCGGAATAGCAATCAGCACGATAATATCTATGAAAATCAGCAAGTAGTAGGGATCCATCAGGGAATACGTGCTTTCACCGACTTTGGTTATTTTATCGGCTTGGCTTATGGCGTGATACGTAACAATAATGCCGTAATATTTGTAGTACATCAGAACGGTGAAATACAGCAGAGTAAACAATACATTGGCAATCGTGTAATACAGCAGCTTCCGCTTGGAGGCAAACCATTCGATGAAGCAGAAGACGAGCCAAAAGAACGGAATTTCAGTCAGCATGGTCCCCCAGGAGGGGCCGTCCTCGAAGATAACGAACCATGCTAAACAGCATTTTAACAGCAGAATCAACGTGAACAGCAGAAATCTTCTGTTTCCGAGTCGAATCAATAAAGCCATTTTCCTCATCCCTCTCAGCAAGCTATGAATCTCTCAATTGTATTTACATCTGAAAGAGTTCGCAAGAAACAAGATATATATAAAGCAATAACCCGAAGCCAGTGGGGCCAGGGGTTGTGCTTCGAATGATAGTAATAATCGGCAGTAGTGATTAGGATTGTTGCCCGCTTAATGACTTAATGTCCCATCATCATAGCAGGGTCCGGCTTGTCGCTGCCGGCTAATTGATCGTCTTCTTCTACCCTAGGCTTCCTAAGGAGGAGACTAAGCGCGACGCCTGCAGTTGCAATCCATGCGGCAAGCAAGAAGGTATCCCCGTACCCGGCAACGACGGCCGTCAGCGGATTCGCATCTTTCCCCGCAGTTGATGCATGGGAGGCGATTTGTGATGTCAGGTAGCCGGTCAGACCTGCAACTGCGAACGAAACGACGACCTGCTGGGCCGCTGTCGTGAGCGGCGTTACACGGCTGACTAACCGGCGCGGTGCGGAATTGAGCACATGCGTGTTGAGCGGCATCATAGAGAAGCCCATGCCAAGACCCATCAAGCTGATGGAAACCAGAATGACCCATAGGCTCGTGTCAACGGCGACGCCCGACAGAATGAATAAAGCGACCGAAACGATAATGAGGCCGATGAAAGCAAGCGGTCTTGCTCCGATCTTATCGAACAGCCGGCCCCCGATCGGCATCCCAATACCTGCACAGAGTGCCTGCGGAAGCAGGATCCAGCCGGTTTCCAGCGCTGTATAATGTTTAACGCCCTGCAGGTATAGCGGTACGATCAGCATGGCGCCGAACAGCGCCAGCTGCACGATCCAGGTGAGAATAATGCTCCGCGTGAAATCGGAGGATTTGAATACTTTGAGCTCCAGCAGCGGCTGCTTCTGCCTAAGCTCTACAATAATGAACAGAATCAGAGCTGCACCGCCGACAACCAGGCCTGTAATGGTCTGCGTTGAAGACCAGCTTGTGCCGCCTTCACTTACGCCGTAAGCCAGCATGGAGAAGGCGATCGGAGCAAGGCACATGCCGAGAATATCCAGATGGGGCGCTTTATGGCGATCGGATTTAGGCAGGTATTTCATGCCTAGAATGAAAGCGACGATACCGATCGGAAGATTAATGATGAAGATCCAATGCCAGCTGACGGAGTCAACAAGCCAGCCGGATAAGATCGGACCGAAGGCAGGCGCCATCAGCATTGGAATGCCGAGCAGACCCATTATAGACCCCCGGCGTTCGGGAGGCGCGAGCTTGAATACCATGGCCATCCCGATCGGGGATACCATGCCGCCGCCTAAGCCTTGAATGATCCGGTAGATGATCAACTGCTCCGGTGTTTGGGCGATTCCGCACAAGAGTGAGCCGATCGTGAATAAGGTGATCGTAATAAGAAAGATCTGCTTGGAGCCGAATTTATCGGTCAGCCATCCGGCAAGCGGGATGACGGCAGACAATGCCAGCGTATAACCGGTTACGGTCCATTGTATGGTCTTGAGGTCAGTGCCGAAGTATTCGACAAGCTTAGGAATAGCCACATTGACGACCGTGCTGTCCAGGATAACCATAATCATACCGACGATAATGGCTAATAAAGGCGGAAGAATGGCTTTTAAAGAGAAGTTGTCATCGGCATTTACCGGGTGTTTCGTTTGCGGTCGCGCGGACATAAGTCAGCCTCTGCTTTCTGCTCAATGAGCGGTGTATTTGTAGAAATAATGATCGAAGAAAAGATCGATTTGTTCTTCAACAGAAGCTGAAGGATAAAAATCCAAATCATCGCTTGCTTCATGCTTTTGGGCGAAAGAAGCCTTAACGACGGGTGAAAGAATAGCCGCGAAAATTTGCTGCATCATAAGCAAAGTGGTCTCTCTGTTGATTTCTCCAGTAATTTCAGTCAACACAGCATTTATCTTCTCAAACCCTTGGCGTTTGAAGAAGCGGACATATTCAGTTTGCGACTCGAACAGGCTGTCTTGGCCAAGAAGGCGTTTGACCAGCTCCGGATGCTCCTGCAGCGAAAAAGTGTACTCAAGGATAAACTTTTTCAGCCGGGCCAGAGGAGGGAGCTCCTTCTCGTCAAGAACGGTGAAGGCTTCCCGAAATGAATCCAGCTGAATCTTAAGCGTTTCACTGATTAGCTTTTCCTTGGAGCCGAAATAATAATTGATGAGCGCAATATTGGCTCCCGCTAATCCGGCTATTTTACGAATGGTTACTCCTTCAATGCCTTCGGCTTTGATGAGCTCCAGGGTTGCGTTAAGTATTTTTTCCTTCGTCGAGGTAATCACTCCGATTCTTGAATTTAAACAATGTTTAAAACAAAGTTTAACATACCCTGATTTCAGCTTGCTGTCAACCGCTATTTAACCTGCTTATCCGGATACTGGGAAACTTCTCCTTCGAGCCTTCCCTGCAGCATCGCATTTACAGAGGACTCTATTGTGCTATAATACCTCCATTAACGGCGGCCTAAACCGGTCGTGGTAAGGGGAATGAAAGGAATGAAGAGCCGCATTTTTCAACGCCGGCCGCTAGCTTCCCGATCGCTGCGGCGCACCTTGGTTTTTTATCTGATTATCGGGAGCTTATTGCCGCTTGCTCTTCTTGGTTTGGTCACCTATTTCTCCATTTACTCGATCCTCACGAACAAAATTCAAAGCGGGATCAGCGCCAGCCTCAAACAAGAAGCTGCCAGTCTGGAGAATACGATCAATAATCTCGATTTCGCTTCCAAGCAATTCGCGCTGGACGGGCAAATCGTCGATGAGGTAGCCCGTTTTATGCAGGAAAGCCAGGTGTACAAGAAATCACAGCTTATGTCCAGCATTAACGAGAAAATCAATTTGGTCAATTTCACCAATCCCTACCTTGGTCTGACCGCTTATGTTATACCTGGTGCCGAAGATCCGGTTCTGTTCACGAACTTTACGCTGAGCCGAAATTTCGATACCGGCAAGCTTCCTCCGTTTATCACTTATAACGGCGCGAGTTATTTTGGTCCTCATAAGACCATGTACAACAACAGCTCCAACATCGTTTTTTCGTCTATAAGAGTTGTCCAAGCTCCTGGCGTTAAGAACGTCTACGTTTATCTGGAGACCAATTACAACTTGTTCGCCAAAATACTGAATCAGCAATCGTACGGGATGAAGGTTTCCCATCTGCTTGTGAATGAAGAGGGCGCCGTTACCTATATAGAAAACAAGGATATGTCCTCTGACGTGGTCAAAACCAAATGGAGCAATGACCAGCATGAAATCTATCAAGGCTACCATTTCTTTCGTTACAAAAGCCCGCAGGGCTGGCAGCTCATTACAGCAGTCAAGCAGTCAACGTTCAACAGCGAGATCTATTCCTGGCTCCGCAAGATGCTAATTGTTGCCATGGCCTCGCTTATTTTTGCCGTCCTGCTCGCTTTATTCATCTGGAAGCAGGTATACAGGCCGCTGCGTAAAGTGAATTTGGAGATTGTGCGCATGGCGGAGAACCGGGAGACACCCGTCACCTACACGCAAGTCGAGGAATTCGACCTGCTGCTTGGCAATTTCCAGGATATGAAAACCAAGATTAATGGACTCATTAACGAAGTTGAGCATAACGAGAAGCAGAAGAGCCAGCTGGAGATCGAGAAGCTGCTCAGTCAGATCAACCCGCATTTTTTGCATAATACGTTGAACACTGTCCAATGGCTCGCCAGGATGAACGGCCAGAAGGAGATCGACAAGCTGGTAACTCTTCTAGTCAAGGTGCTGCACTACAACCTTGGGAAGAAGAGCATCATCGTAACCGTACAAGATGAAATCGATGCGCTGCAGAACTATATGGAGCTGCAGCGCATCCGGTACGATTATGAATTTGAGTACGTTGTTCACGTGGATGAGGACGTTGTCTCCGCGGCCATCCCCCGTTTTCTGCTGCAGCCGCTCGTGGAGAATGCGATCTATCACGGTACAAGCGAGCGCAATGGGCGGGTGGATATTACGATTCGCGCACGTGGTTCTGATACCGTTTCCCTGCAGGTTGCCGATAACGGCGAAGGCATTGATCCGCAGACGGCGCATCAACTGCTGAATGAAGACGACTTTACGGCAAAGCGCGGGCTTGGCATCGGGCTATCCTATGTGAATCGGCTGCTGAAGCGTTTCTACGGGGAACAGATGACAATAGATATCACGGGGATACCCAATGTCGGGACGACGATATCCATCGTTATTCCGCGGAAAGCGAGGGAGGATTTCGATGATTAGAGCGATGGTAGTCGATGATGAGAAGCTGGTGCGCAAAGGGTTTATCTCCGTTATTGATTGGGCATCTTTTGGCATCGTTATTGTTGGGGAAGCCGCAGACGGCAAATCCGCGATGGAATTTTTGGCATCGAACGAAGTAGATCTGCTGTTCACCGATATTACGATGCCGGGCATGAACGGATTCGAGCTGCTGAAGCTTGTCCGGCACCGTTTCCCCAGAATGAAATCAGTGGTGCTGACCTGCCATCATGAGTTTGATTTTCTGCAGGAAGCGCTTCGGCTCGGGGCGATTGATTATATCGTGAAGACGCTGCTCGATATGGAGAACGTCGATGACGTGATGAACCGGATCGTCGAACGGATTCAATGGGAAGAGAACAGCAGGGCGGCCTATGCGCCGCCGCTTGAGTCTGATCAAGAGCGGGTATCCGTGGCATCGGCCCTGCTGCTTTGCCCTGTAATCCCTGGCGAGGACAGCACCGAGCTGTTCCGGATGCCAATCGCTCAGCGCAATCCGCTTATGGATCTGGGCGGCATCTGGATGGCGCCTCTCTCCCGGTCCCTGCCGCCCGCCGAGCTTAACCGCGAGCTTGTGAGCTTGCATGCCGGCAAGTGGCAGGCTGCTCTTGTAACCGGCCTTCAGGGTCACCCGTTTGCCGAAGTGAAGCGCACGCTTAGCGAGCGCTTGGCGCGTCAGCTTTTCTACGAATCGGAGCCGGCAGCCGCCAGGTTGTCCACCATACCCTATGAAACGTTACGCCGTGAGCAGCCTGCGTCCGCCTCAGAGATAGAGACAGATTTTGCAAATTGGACATCATTGAAATGGGCGTTGTATTCATCTGATTGGGAGGCTTTCGTGCAGAAGGTGCAGCTCTGCGGGCCTGATCCGGAGAGGCTCGCGGCTTTCGCCGAATCGCTCGGCAAAAACTGGAACGGCCTGCTGCTGGACGAAGAAACGAATAAACGCCTGTATGCCGACCTTAATCGCAACCGGACGTGGAAACAATGGAAGGACTGGTTCCGTTCCTTCTCTGATAACGCGCAGCGCAGAATGCTTGAGCTCTCGCTCTCCAGAGAAGTATTGCTCAGTTTGATTCATGCGGTTCAATACATGAGGCTCCATGCCGGAGATAAAATGAATCAATCCGATGTCGCACTTCATATCAACATGAGCCGCAGCTACTTCAGCCAATGCTTCGCCAGATTCGCGGGCCAATCGTTTGGGGAAATGCTCCGCCATCTGCGTATCGAGCGGGCGAAGACGCTGCTGCTGGAATCCGATGCGCCAGTTTATGAGATCGCCTCGCTAGCAGGCTTCGAAGATGATAAGTATTTTAGCCGGGTATTCAAAGAGCGTGTAGGTAAATTACCGACCGAATATCGGATGAGCGGTATGAAAACGGTTTGATGCCGGTATGAAAACGGTTCACGATCTGCAAACATCCCCGGACCAATTACGGCCGGTTTTCACTCCCTGGAAACCGGGTGGCTCGGTTAAACTGAAAGCGTAATCACAACAGAATGCAAATTAGAAACGGGGGACATCCATGAAAGCGAAGCTTCTTTTTATGGCTGTGGCCATTTCCGTCGTGCTAAGCGGATGCGGCAGCAGCAATAACAGCAATAATTCTTCTGAGGAACCAGCAGGCAGCAAGAATGAACAGACGCAAACGAACACATCCGGCAGCACGAATTCCGGGGACGATTTGGCCTATGAGAAAAGCGCCGAGCCGGTTACGCTCAGCATCGGATTCAAAATTCCCGACGATAAACTGATTAACGGCGATACGAACGACAACAACGTAGCCTCCCGTTATTTTGAGAGCCTCACGAACATTAAAGTCGTTCATTCCTGGGAAGCAAAAGGTGATGATCCGTTCAAGCAGAAAGTAAACCTGGCTATCGCAAGCAACGACTTGCCGGATGCTATGGTCGTAGACCGCAATCAGCTGCGCAAGCTGATTGATAACGATATGCTTGAAGATCTTACAGATACTTACGAGAAATACGGCTCCAAGCTGGTGAAGGATATTTACGCTTCGACCAAAGGCATGGCACTGGAGGATGCGACTTCAGACGGGAAGCTGTACGGGCTGCCGAACGTAGCCATCGAGGCTGATGCCCCCGCACTGCTGTGGGTACGCCAGGATTGGCTCGACAAATTGAAGCTCCCTGCACCGAAAACGATCGATGACCTTGAGAAAATCGCCCAAGCGTTCGTTGAACAAGATCCGGATGGCAATGGCAAACCGGATACGGTCGGTCTGGAAGGCGACAAGCAGGTCGTATTTGGACAGAAGCCGAATCCGAACGGATTCGATTCCATCTTCAGCTCCTACCATGCGTTCCCCAAAAACTGGATCAAAGACGCAAGCGGCAACATTGTCTACGGATCGACAACACCGGAGAACAAAGAAGCGCTTGCCAAGCTCGCTGACTGGTACAAACGCGGTCTGATCGATAAGCAGTTCGCCCTGTACAAAGAAACGCAGGAGCCGATTGTGGCGAACAAAACAGGGCTGTTCTTCGGTCCTTGGTGGATGCCGTATTGGCCGCTGGCTGACTCTGTCACCAACGACACCAAAGCGGAATGGAAAGCTTACGCGGTTCCATCCGACGCTGCTGGCAAATTCGTAACGCATATGGCACCGGTAACGGATCGCTATATCGTTGTGCGCAAAGGGTATGAGCACCCGGAAGCGGCTGTCAAAATGCTTAACGTGTTCACTCGTTATGAGAGAAGACAAGACCCGAATACAGCGGAAGTAAAGAAGCTTGATGACTATGCTGCCCAAACAGGCGTTCACATCCGCAACTACTATCCATTCGACTTGCTGCTTGATTACTCAGACGCTGTCGTAAAACGTTATAATGACGTTCAGAAAGCGCTGAAGGGCGAGGTTGATCCGGCGACATTCGATCCGGATACGAAGCAAGTGTACGACTTCACTGTTCTGGAGAAAGAGAATCCGAAGAAGAACATGGATGCTTGGAAGCCGGCGAAGGCTTATGAGCTCGGCGGAAGCATTCTAGCCAACGAACCGATGGAAAAAGTATTCAGCGTCTTCTACGGCATGACCCGCACGATGGAAACGAAGTGGGTAACACTGGAGAAATTGGAAAACGAAACCTACCTGAAAATCATAGTCGGCGATCTGCCGGTCAGCGCATTCGATGATTTCGTAGCGCAATGGAAGAAGCTCGGCGGCGACCAAATTACCAAAGAAGTTACTGAGATCGTAAACGACAAATAATGACTTGAGCAATAAGCGGGCTTTCAGCAGCGGTTTGCTGGAAGCCCTTCTTCACAAAATTCAAAAAAAAGCGGTGAGAACCGATGCGCATGAAAAAGAATGCAGTCCACTACAACATTATGGTTCTGCCAGGCATTATCCTCCTAGTCCTGTTCAGTATCGTACCGATGTTCTATGCCATCATGGCATTCCAGAATTTCAAACCAGGACGCGGCATCCGGGGGTCTGAGTGGATCGGGCTTGAGAATTTCAGTTATCTGTTCCAATTGCCGGACAGCAAGGTCATATTCTTCAACACCATTTTCCTGGCGGTCTTGAAAATCATCGCCAACCTGATCGTTCCGCTCGTCTTTGCTCTGCTCCTGAACGAAGTGCGGAAGCAATTCTTGCGAAAATCGATCCAAACCATCGTCTATTTGCCGCATTTCCTCTCGTGGGTGCTGCTTGCGACTATATTCTTCGACGTCTTCTCGCTCGACGGAATTGTGAACAAATTGTTCGGGCTGTTCGGGATCGACCCCGTCCTCTTCTACGCCAGCAACAGGTGGTTTCCGGCTATCATTGTCGGCACCGACGTTTGGAAGGAATTCGGCTTCAACGCCATTGTTTATCTGGCTGCATTAACCGGCATCAATCCGGTTCTCTACGAAGCTGCCGATATCGACGGAGCCAGCCGTTTCCGCCAGCTTTGGCATGTCACGCTTCCAGGGGTGCGGACGACAGTCGTGCTGCTAGGAACGCTTGCGCTCGGCAACGTAATGAATGCGAACTTTGACCAAATCTTCAACATGTACAATCCGCTCGTCTATCAGTCATCCGATATTATCGATACCTACGTGTATCGTGTCGGTTTGAACGACTTACAGTACAGTTTGGCAACCGCGGTCGGTTTGCTCAAGTCTGTCGTCAGCTTCATCCTGGTCGTCGTTTCCTACATTATGGCCAGCCGTTTTGCCAATTATCGTATTTTCTAATGAATGAGGTGATTATCTATGGTGGGAAGATCCAGTCTTTCGAACAGAGTCATTGACGGAACGATTCTGACGGTGTTGATCGTCTTTACGCTCGTCTGTCTCATCCCGCTTCTTCATACCGTAGCCGTCTCGTTCAGCGATAAGACGGCGGCTGATGCCGGACGGGTACTGCTGACGCCGATTAAATCAACGACAGCCAGCTATTCCAAAGTGCTTGACGACGGTCAATTCTTCAATGCTTTCTTCATCTCCATCAAGAGGGTCGTGTTCGGCGGTCTGCTGAACTTTGCACTCAACATCATGATGGCGTACGCCTTATCCAAGGATGCCAAGCAGTTCCCGATGCGCAATGTGTATATGTGGTTTCTCGTCTTCACCATGCTGTTCAGCGGAGGCATCGTGCCTTGGTTTATGACGATCAAATCCTACGGCCTGCTCGACTCTATGTGGGCGCTTATTCTGCCGCAAGCGGTGCAGGTGTTTAACGTCATTCTGCTCATGAACTTCTTCCGCAATTTGCCTAAGGAGCTGTCCGAGGCAGCGGAGATCGACGGCGCCGGCCCATGGTACATCATGGTCCGCTTGTTCGTTCCTCTCTCTCTCCCGGCTATAGCTACCGTTACGCTGTTTAGCATCGTATTTCACTGGAACTCGTTCTTCGACGGTCTGATCTTAATGAACAAGCAGGATCATTATCCGCTGCAAACGTATATCCAGACACTGGTCGCCCAGCTCAGTGTCCAAGCGATGACGTCGATGTCGCCGGATCAGCTGGCTCAGGCGATGGCCGTGTCCAACCGGACATTCAATGCAGCGAAAATCATCATTTCGATGATTCCGATTATGCTCATCTATCCCTTCATCCAGCGTTTCTTTATTCACGGAATCACGCTCGGATCAGTCAAGGAATAACCTGGCTAAGGCGGTTTGGAAACATCCAAGCTGCTTTCGGAGCAAGGCTGATGTTGTCTCTGCCTCCTATTAGCGCTAAAATGACAGCATAAGCGGTTGCTGATTGGCGACTGATGAAAGAGAGGCAGTCATCCCATGCCGAGTTCCCGGCCCTCCTTACAGGAGCAGCTTGACCAGGCAAAATTGGTCATTGCAGAATTGCAGCAGGACAAAGAACGGCTTACCCAAGAACTGACAAGATTGCGGGGCATGCTTCGCTCGGGACGGCTTGACACGATGTCGACGAAGCTAAAGGAAGCGCTGCGGGAGTAAGCCTCTGAAGCGGGCCCGCCTATAGGCGATTGCCTAAATCTGCTTCATTTGTTCCTTACCTACTGGAAAGCTGGTTGAAAAAGCGATACAATACAACTAGTACAATCAGATGAGGTGATCTCATGTCAGAAGAACAACAAGCTCCAGAAATTGCAGAGGCTGAGCAGAAGCAAGAGCCGAAGAAAATTTCGCTGGCGGAAGCAGTGAAGCAGAAGCTCGCTCAGAAGAAGCTGGATCAAGCTCAAGGCGGTAAGCAAAAGCACGGTCCAGGCGGCAACCAACAAACAATGAAGAGTCAAAACACTAAAAAAGTGAACAACCAACGTAAGAAAATGGGCGTATAGTCCAAATGAAAGAACTGAGGCTTCTGCTCTCAGTTCTTTTTTTCAGTTATTAGGAAGTATAAGGTTCCCGTACATCTTAAAGAGAAGAAACGGGCAGTCCAGTGACAGACAAGCGTCTATTCTAATCGGATATCTTGAATAAAGGAGTGTTACCTTCATGGAGCAGGAAGTCAATACACGGGGCGTTTCTGAGCGCCATGCCCGTCTGATTCTGGAGAGCTACGAGCGTCTCTTGGGCAAACCGCTTGTACATGTAAATGCACAGCGGAGCGCTGCTTCACAGCTCTTCGAAGCCCCTTTTGTCGTATTGTCTCACGGCACCCAAAGCGACCCGGTTCTGAATTACGGCAATCGGGCGGCGCTTCAGCTGTGGGAGATGAGCGAGGAGCGCTTCACCCAGACCGCTTCCCGGCATACGGCGGAGCCGTTAATTCAAGCGGAGCGTCAACGGTTCCTGGAGGCGGTGAATGAGAAAGGGTATATCGACGATTACAGCGGGATTCGGATTTCCAGCAGCGGCCGGCGTTTTCGGATCGAGAATGCCATCGTCTGGAACTTGACGGATGAAGCTGGCGTGTACTATGGACAAGCAGCGGCGTTTGCGAGTCATACATTCGTTTAATGCTCGTTTAAGAGAGTAATGAGAGGAGGAGGTATGGCGGTGGAAGACATTACGGAGTATTGTTTATCGAAGCCCGGGGCCGTGAAGGATTATCCGTTCGGCCCTGATCCCCTTGTTGTGAAGATCGGGGGTAAAATGTTCGCGCTGCTATCAGGAAGCAGTATATCGCTTAAATGCGATCCGGCGATAGCCGAGAACCTTCGTGAGCAGTATGAAGCAATAACGCCAGGCTATCATCTAAGCAAGAAGCATTGGAATTCGATTCGCGTGGATGGATCGATACAAGGGGAAGAGCTGCAGGATATGATTGATCATTCTTACAGGCTGGTCGTCAAAGGACTGCCTAAAGCAGAGCGGGACAAATGGTCATCTGTCTTAGGCTGATTATAAAGGGCACCAGCCGGGAGGCTGCATGCATATCGTTTCGGCAAAAACCGGAGCTTCCTTCGATAAATCAGCAAAATAACTGCTGATGACATGATTGCCCCCTACGGATCCATTACGGAAGCTTCGTTTGGATTCTTCCTTTACATGCAGGTAATAGTACGTTTTATCCGTTCGGGGCGATTTGTACATAAGAGGCGGCAGATGGGGCACGATGTCGTATTCATTTTGCACCCGGATGCTGATCGGCACTCTTTGATTGAAGGTGCGGACGAATTTGGGATCACCGACCCGGGGCGAGCCAAAAGTATATAGGACGACTTGATCATGCTGCCGGTTGGATGCAATATCCATCGCAGCCAGCGTAGCAAGCGCTCCGCCCAGGCTGTGCCCTGTAATGAAGAGCGGTTTAGAAGCAGGGAGCTTATCTAATAAGCTGAAGAGCTGGCTCCGCGCGCTCATATAGATATCTGTAAAGCCTTTGTGAGTAGATCCGCCATTTGCAACAGGCTTGAATGCGATTTGCTCCGCAATCATATCTGTCACCCAGTCGGTTGCTGAGCTTGTTCCGCGAAAAGCCAAGATGGCCGCCCGATCAGACTCGATAACAAAACCAAAGGGCTGTTCTGTACTGGAGTAAGCGGCAGCCTGAAAAGAGCCAACTACCTGGTAGCTGAACGGAACGAGGAACAACTGCTGTATACTATTGAACTGGTTATACGTCTGCCCGCATACTGCTGCCAGAAAAATAGCTGTTCGGATGTCCATGCTGCTCCCGTTTGTCATCACTGTACGCCCCCCATACAGCATTCTATGCCTGTATAGGCCAATGTGCTTTAGGCGGGTGTCATGCAGCGCCGGAGAGGGCACTCATAGGCATACAAGCACAAAAACAAGCTGACTTCGGTATCTATTACCGAAGTCAGCTTGTTTGGTGTGTTAGAAAAGTTGAGCATCGTTACAAGGATGAATTTCGACGCCCTGTAATAAGTGAAACGACGAACAGAATGAGGAAGATGAAGAACAGTACTTTCGCAATTGTTGCAGCTGCTCCTACGATACCTCCAAAACCAAATATCGCGGCTACAATCGCAATGATTAAGAAAATCGCTGCATAACGTAACATACCAATCACCAACCCTCTCGAATTTGTAGACTCAAGCGAAGGCTCAATTCCTGTGATCAACGATTGATCGTCCTCAGCAAGTGAACCATGCTGGCCTCCCTGCTTGATTCGACTTTAACCGCATGGGCAAACGGTTGAAACAAAGTCTCTGAAACGATTCAATATGCCCGGCACCGGGTATTTAAAGACATACAAACGAATGAAAATCTGGGAAGGTGTTGTTAATTATGGGCGTATCATTAATGGATGTGGCGATGTTAATTATTGGGCTGTCGGTTGCGTTTTTAGCTATTTTTATGATTCAAACCCTGCGTAAGGCACAGAGCTCTCTTGAGTCAGCCGGTAAGACATTGCTTGAGGTGCAGGGAGCGATTCATGAATGGAAGGGCGATGTTGCTGAACTGGTGGGAAGCGCCAAAAAGATTACTGACCGTGTAGACAGCCAACTGACCGCTATTGATCCTTTAATGGCGACTGTCCGGGAAGCCGGTGAAGCGCTTCATGAGGTTGCCGGCGTTGCTCACAACTTCTCTTCCCTTTGGACCAGCAAGCTGCGCCGCCGTGCGGAGACCGCAGCAGCTAAAGAAGCTCAGCGTGCAGCCGAGCAAAAAGAGCGTGAAATCGAAGAGAGTTATGCGATAATGGAAACAGATGGTTCGATATATGTAGATATGGATAGTGCCGGCACCGCAGAAGCAGCCCGAATCCATGCTCATTCTGCGCAGCGTGAGATGGCTAACGCCCATTTGAAAGCCAAAGCCGCACAATCAGGAACGCCCGCATGGATGGAATGGATGGAGACCGGCATGCGTGTAGCGCGATTGATCGCCAAACGTTCGTAAACCATGCAGGTTCGTAAACCATGCAGGCCGATACTTTGCCTGCAATAGGGTAGTATAGGAGAAGAGTAATTTAAGATGAAGATAACCAGAGAAGAGCTTGCAGCTAGGAGATGGAACATGCGTATTGTCGTCGTTGATGATAACCCCATGAATATTACCGTTGTGAAGGAAATACTGAAGCGGGCCGGATACAAAGATACACTGGCTGCTGCATCAGGTACCGAGCTTTTTGCTCTGCTCGGTTTAACAGCCCAGGGTAACGAGCCGGAGGATGCTTCGGGTAATGATCATCACGGCATCGATTTGATCTTACTGGATATGATGATGCCCGGTGTAGACGGGATTACAGCCTGCTCGGCTATCCAAGAATCACCGCGGCTTCGTGATATTCCGATCATCATGGTTACTGCGATCGGAGATTCGAAGAAATTGGCGGAGGCGCTGGATGCCGGAGCCATTGATTATGTAACCAAACCGATTAACCGAATTGAGCTGCTGGCCCGGATCCGTGTGGCCCTTCGGCTCAAGGAGCAGAAGGATTGGCATAAGGACCGCGATCGTCGGGTAACCGAGGAGCTGCAGCTTGCCCGGGAAGTGCAGACAGCTGTCTTGTCTCCGCCTATTGAGGAAGAGAAGATAACGATAAATGCGATCTACCGTCCTTCGGAAGAGCTGTCCGGCGATCTGTATGCCTGGAATCGCATCGATGATAATCGGTACGGAATTGCAGTTATTGATGCGATGGGGCACGGAATTTCCTCATCACTGGTCTGTATGTTTATAGCATCGGTGTTGAAGGATGCGATGACGAAGCTGATTGAACCGAAGAGCGTCATTCAGGAACTGAACCGCCGTGCAGGTCAGCTGCAGTTTGCGGATCAGCTGATCCAGTATTATTTTACCGGATTGTATATGCTGGTTGATCTAAGCAAAGGAATAGTGGAATATGTGAATGCGGGGCATCCCCCTGGGATGCTTTTGCGGAGTGACGGCTCCGTTGAGTCATTCAGCCAGGGCGGTGTCGCCATCGGAATGTTCGATGAGATGATTCTGGAGAAGCATACGCTTGAGATCAGCTCGGGGGATCGTTTGATTCTGGTTACTGATGGTATACTGGACCTGGTCGGGGAAGTAGAGGATGATCAGATGGCCAATTTGAAGCAGAAGCTTCGGCCCTTTGGAGGAACAACCTCTCATCTAGAGCTGGAGGAAGCGTTGTTTGAATCGGATAACGAGCTGGACCGTTCTGACGATAGATGTTTGGTGATGGTTGATATTATATAATTCGAGTGAAATGGGCGCGTCCGCCAAATAAGTCTAATTGAGTTTAATTGAACACGAGTCTAATCTAATGGAATACGAGTCTAATGGAATCGAGACTAATCTAACGGAATACGAGTCTAATCTAATGGAATACGAGTCTAATGAAATCTATATAGAATGGACTCTAATCTAATGGTATACTGGACCTCGTCGGGGAAGTAGAGGATGATCAGATGGCCAATTTGAAGCAGAAGCTTCGGCCCTTTGGAGGAACAACCTCTCATCTAGAGCTGGAGGAAGCGTTGTTTGAATCGGATAACGAGCTGGACCGTTCTGACGATAGATGGTTGATATTATATAATTCGAGTGAAAAAAGGTTTGTCTGCCAAATAAGTCTAATTGAGTTTAATTGAACACGAGTCTAATCTAATGGAATAAGAGTCTAATGAAATCTATATAGAATGGACTCTAATCTAATGGTATCTAATAGAATGGAGTCGAATCGAGACTAATCTACTCTTGGCATCAGCCTCTATACTGGATATTTGCAGCTATTTGGGACTTTTTGTGTACCTTATGTACACTATACTGGATATTTGCAGTTAAAGATCCCGAATATGGCTCGAAATATGCTGAAAAGCCCTTTTTGAGGAAATTTAACTGGATGGAATGCAGTATAGCAGCGGGATCAAATGAAATATGGCCCTCTATACTGGATGGGAACCAGTATAGCCTTTGTTCAGAAGGATGGGAGCCAGTATAGCCTTAGTCCCGAAGGATGGAATTAATGCCTGGACAGAGATATGCAATTTCAATAGGCTGTCTCAGAAGTCATTTTGGAGTTTTAGAGCGCCGCTTTAGAATGCGAGCTATAATAAAATGAAGCCTCCAGCCCTACTTTCATAGTGGGTTTGGAGGCTTTTTTACTTAGACATTTGGGACGGACTCATTCGGAATTCCCCTTTGAGTCAGTCTTTTCTCGTTCACAGCGCTGCCGCCTAGCGGTTGGAGCGGGAAGGCAATCCGAAGGATTCCTGCTCTTCGCCCGCTTGCTTCAGGGAGGATATTCTCGAGCTCCGGGGACGAAGCGGGTTATCGCCGGAGCCGCGCCCCTCTGCAGTCATTCCGGATGTCGATGTCGATGTCGAGGCTGAGCTGACAATGTCTTCAGGCCTTCGGCCCTTCAATAAATCCCCCGTCCAACCCTTTCTCCACAGCCATCCGTAGATGCACAAGGTTGATACCGCAATGATAAAGGTAACGACTAGAAAACCCCAAGGTTCGGAAGCCCAAGGTATGCGGTTGAAATTCATGCCCCATACGCCGCCGACTACCGTAGCAGGGGTGAATAAGGCGGTGAAGATGGTCAGCGTCTTCATAATATCATTGCCGCGAAAGTTGGAGATTGCATCATCCATCATAAGCAGGGTATCAATTTCCATCGCATAATGACTGAGCAGCTCTTGGATGCGGTCGAGTTTGAATTCCATTCGCTTATATTCTTCATGCTCCGTTAAGGAATCGAGGAAGGCTTCCTTCGCCGCGCCTAAGATTTCCCTAATGGGAATGAAAAGATGACTCCAATGCAGCAGCTCATAACGGCGCTCGAAGATCACATTCATGAGTCCGGTCCGATTGCGCTTCTGCATCTTCTGTTCCAGCTCGCCAAGTCTGGTCTCAAATTCATCCAAGCCGGCGTGAAAGTTCTCCAAGATGAGCCCCAGCATGACGAAGAAAGCTTCTGGAGCGGTTTGACAGCGGTTAAGCTTGTCATCCCAGGGCTCAAGCTGCAGCCGGATGGATAACCGATAATCCGAGTGAATCGTCGCGATTTTCGATTTCGTAACCCAGAAATGAAGCGGTATTAAATCCCGCTGATCCTCAGAGGCCTGAAATACTAAAGTCCCTTGGAGAACCGGCTCGCCGCTTGCAAGCTCAGAAACAATAATATGATTATGCTTCGCGTTCTTGATTTCGCTGAGCCAGCCTGCCATCTCGGGATGAGATTGTTTGAGGGTATGTATCGCTTCCGCGTTATCGTCCGTTGTCTCCATCTGAATGACTGATGAAGGGGAAGCTTGTTTCTGTGAGCGCTTGCTAAGATTGGCCGTTCCCGGCCGTTCTTCGTGAAGCACGTGCCACTCCCAGTTGGAAGGAAAACGCAGCATCCGATGCATCATGGTTAACGAGCCTCCTGCTTGTCCGTACATGCTCTGTCTTATAGTTACCATCATAACGCGAACCTGATCCCTGCACAACCTTAGGCGGCGCTTTCATAACAAATAAGCACGCCGCGCAATCGACTATGCCTGATTGCGGCGTGCTTATCACTGAAGCGAAGCCGTTACTCATTCAACGGATCAGCTTCGCTCTCGCTCAGCAGCTGCTTGAGCTTCTCGATCGCCCGTCGTTGAATCCTTGAAATGCTCATTTGCGAAACGCCTAGTTGGTCTGCAATGTTGCGCTGCGGCAGTCCATCCTGATAAGCCAGCAGCAGAACCTGCTGCTCCTGAGGCTTGAGCTGCGACATCGCGGCCTCCAGATCCAGCTTTTTATCGACGCTGGCATAATCGTCGGCAGAAGAGCCGATCAGGTCGCCAAGCGTTGTGGTATTCTCGTCTTCGGAGATGGGGGTATCCAAGGATACATAATGGTACAGCTCGCGGCCAGCAAGAATCTCTGTCGTTTCTTCGGTCGAAAGCTCCATATATTCCGCGATTTCTTCAATTCGGGGGGAGCGTTCCAATCGGATCGTCAGATCATCGACTGCTTGCTGGACAGCGATTCCCTTCTCCTTGATGCGCCTTGGAACTTGAACGTACCAGGATTTATCACGCAAATAGTTCTTCATGTGCCCGATGATGCTCTTCATGGCATAAGGTTCGAATTGTACGCCTAATGAAATATCAAACTGTTTGAAGAGGCGCAGCAGCGCAATTTGGCCAACCTGCATCAAATCCTCATACAAATCAGGACGATTACGCGAAATCTTACCGGCCGCCATTCGAACCATCGGCTCATAATGCTCGATAAGCAGCGTGGCTGTATCATTGGTCGGGTCATTCTGGTAAGCCAGAATCAGCTCGGCGTTCGATAATGACGGCTGCTTGGCCGGTTGTGCATTCATGCCATTTCCCCACTTCTAATGAGGCGTTTAGTCAGGACCACTTCGGTACCTTTATCGCTGTTGACTTCAACGTGATCCATGAGCGCCTGCATGAGATATAAGCCCAAGCCGCCGGCTTGAAGTTCCTCTACGGATTGACCGTGCATAGGCTCAGTCTGACGAGATACGCTATTGGTGTCAAAGCTCCGACCATCATCCTTGACAACAATAGAAAGCGCATCGTTCATTTTTATAAAACGAACCTCGATATGAGGGGTAACCTCTGGGGCTGGTGCTGTCTGGCCATGTAACAAATCTCCATATGCATAAAGCACTGCATTATTGCAGGCTTCGGATACTGCAACTTTCATATCTTCGATTTCCTCATAAGAAAATCCGATTTTGACGGCGAGTCCGTATAGCGTAAGCCGGACCAAATCAATATATTCTGCCGATGCGGGCACCGTTAATGTAACGATCTCTTCATTTTCCTTCATGGCTTTAACCTCGTTCCTTTCATCGTGAACATCATTGTAAGTTATTGCGCCGCAGTACGCTAGCAAGAGGAATACCTCTGCTTATTTAAGGATGTAAGGTGTAATCCCCGTCATATCAAACAGCTTGCGGATATTAGGCGGAACAGCTTCTACAACGAAAGGAGCGTTTTTGGCATGGCGTGCTTTCAATACCGAGACGAAAATCCCGATTCCGGTGCTGTCGACGTATCGAAGCTCACGAAGGTTGAGCTTGAGCTCCCGGTCTGTCAACTCAACAAGAGGAGCCATAATGGCACGCATTTGAGCGGCTGATTCAAGATCAAGCTCCCCGCCGACATAGACGATGCATTTGCCTTCTTGATTCTCTGTGCGCAAAAATAGTTTGTCTGTTTGTTTCATAACAACGACCTCTCCTGTACCCAAAATAAGAACCTGTAAATTGTGGTTGTCAGGCTCGTAATGACTTTTCGTATTAGTGATGTTTACCCTGCACCCCTGCGTTTGAAACAGCCTGATTGCAGTGGGATTATCTTCTATTGTATCCGATTGAATCCGAATGAAACAGGGTATACCAAGGGTAAGCAAACTTTGGAGGAGGTCATTCATATGGCGATGAAAATCGGAATTTTTCAGTCGGAAGGTCAAGCGATCGAAGCGGTGCAGGCTTTGGAGCAGGAAGGCTTTACCAAGACCGAAATAAAAGTGCTGGCCAAGGACAGGGAGCACTCCCGCCGGGTAGAAGAAGAAACAAATGTCCATGCGGAAGAGGTGAATGAGCTGGTCGATGCGCGTGAAGCAGCCGGTGATGAATCTGCCTTGGGTCTTGGAATTGTTCCTCCGGCAGGGCTTGCGGGAGGTATCTATGCAGGCGGTATGATGAACAACTATGGTACCCCATATGGAAATGGGCTCGCCCTGTTCGCAACGGATGTCCTCTCTGATCACGATGGTATCGAGCGTGCATTATCGAGCCTTGGGCTGGAAGATGACAGCGCGAGCGCTTGCCGAAGCGCGATTGTGGACGGCGATCTTGTCGTAGCGGCAGACGTCGGCAACAGCCAAAGCGACGGCGGACCGGATCTGACTCGCAGCGGGGCTGCTGAAGCCGCATTGCGCCGAAGCGGGGCGCAGCGAATCTTATAAAATTCCATCCCAATGAATCACAATATTTAAACATATTGATCGAGAAGCAGGTCGATGGAATAATCATGATCGGCGGCCGTATTGATCTCGTGAAATGCAGGGAAATGGCCATGGAAGTAGTGGAAGTTAACAAAAGAGTACCTGTCGTGCTGATCAACGGCGATCTGCCGGGGGGTGAATTTCACCGCGTCGCGATTAATGAAATCGTCGGCGGGGAGCTGGCAACCGAGCATCTCAATCGTTCTCGGATACACGCGGCAACCTGATTTCGATGCCGATTACGCATGGCGGTACATCGATCGGCGCGCACAGCAAGCATCCTGAGCGGGCATTGATGGCTTATGAACTCATTCGTCAGGATGAGGAAGTTTACAAGCTGATTAACTTCGGCTTAGAAGGCGTGCAGTATGAGATCAAAGACGGCAAACGCGTGCGTCCTGCCGCTTATGATGAGGCCAAAGATGCTTTCTACACTGACTTCTGGGGCGGACGCGTTGATAAATTCGACGTGCCGAGCGACGCCGACTGGAGCGGTATTGGCGATGTATACAAAAAATACGATGCGATCAAGAAGCCATTCCCTTACGGTAAATTCGTGTTCGACAAAACGAAAGTGGATGTTGAAATGACTTCCATCTCGCAGGTAATCGGTGAGCAGCTGCCGGCTATTATTTTCGGAAAGACCTCGGATCCGGAGAAAGCCGTTCTAGAGTTCCGCGAAAAACTGAAATCTGCAGGCTATGATAAAGTTATGGCTGAAATTCAAAGCCAATTGGATAATTATAAGAAGCTTGTTGAAGGTTAAATGAAGATTGTACTAATCGAAGAGAGCAGTCTTGCAGGGGCTAAAGTTCCTGCAGACTGCTCTTTTTTTGCGGTGGGTGCTATCTTTCTGATGAAACTGTCGTCTTATAAGGTGAAGGAGTGAGCAGGAATGGAGATCGATGGGATCACGCGTTTTCAAACTGTATTTCGGGAGCATTACCCTGCAGTCTTGCGCAAAATCGTCGGCTTGATCGGGGATCGCGAAGCGGCCGAGGATTTGACCCAGGAAGTATTCCTGCGGCTGTACCGGAATCCTCCCGAAGATCTTGACCGTGTCGGCGCTTGGCTTCATCGGGTAATGACCCGCATTGTATACGACCATTACCGTTCTTCGGGGCGTAATCATGAATTAATCGACCGGCAGAAGAATAAGGTGCTCGCCGAGGAACGCGTCTACCCCTCTAATGAAGATACGCTCATCCGGAGCTGGGAGCGGGATGTTGTCCGGCAGGTGCTCGGCAAGCTTTCCGATCGGGATCGGCAAGCGCTTCTCTTGAAGCAGAAGGGGTACAGCCATGCAGAAATCGCGGAAGCGCTGAAGGTCAATCCGCAGATCGTGGGAACGCTGCTCATGCGGGCGGCCAAACGGTTCAAGCAGAATATGCCAGATGAGGAGGTTATGGATTCATGAAGGATGATAGGAAGGACCAATTGACCGTAACGGAAGCGGAAGTCGATCAGGCGTGGGAACGATTGTTTGAGAAGGTGAAGATGGAGCCGGTGGCGGATTTCTGGGTGAAGGCCGCAGATGTAGAGATGACGGCGCAGGCGGTGCAAACAGTGGAGGGGAAAGCGATTGTGCAGACCCAGCAGGAAGTGCCGACAGTGCAGGCAGTGCCGGCTGTGCCGAAGCAGCAGATGGAAGCAGATGTGCAGAAGGTGTCGGCTGTGCCGACCCAGCAGACCGTGCACGCGGAGCAAACAGTGCAGACGGTGCAGCGCGCCGCTCAGCTCACTGAACCGGTATTACCTCTAGAAACGATTCGCCGAAGCAAGCAGAGCAGAAGAATGAAGAAATGGGTTACCGCAGGAATGACTGCTGTCGTAGCCGGGCTGCTGCTATTCAGTCCTTGGGGTCAGAAGGCTATGGCTTCCATGCTGAATCATTTCCGCATTCAGCACTTTGAAACGGTGTCCGTCACGGAGGCGGACTTTGAAGCTTTCCGCCAAGCGATATCAGAAGGAGCGATTGGGGAGAAGCAGTTTAATCTGATGCGTTACGGCGATATTGAACAGCGGGGCGGCGGCCTCACTAAGATATTGAGTCAGGATGAAGCCGGACGTATAGCGGGTCATTCCCTTAAGCATCTGCAGGGGGCCGGCAATGAAGTCACCTACCAGCCGCAGCAGGAATTGATCTTCAAGCTGCATATTAAAGAGATCAATAAGCTGATCACCGTGCTTGGCGGAGAGACGACGTTCCCTAAATCTGTGGACGGCCAGCCGATTCAGCTTCATCTGCCCGGGACATTTCTGATGCAGGCCGAGCCGGCGGAAGGTGAAGCAGCATCAGGGAAAACCTTGATTCAATTCCCGGCACCTGCCTTGGATGTACCGGATGGCGTCGATTTGGAGCAGGTTCGCGAGGCTGTCTTAGATCTGCCGATGCTGCCCGAGTCTATTCGCACGAAATTAGCCGGCATCGGTGATTGGCGTCATACCCTGCCGATTCCTACGAATGGAGACAATGTCAGGGCGCTCACGCTGGATGGACAGGAAGCGGTTCTAAGCGCGAATGATCGGGAGAGATCGCTCATCTGGCTGCAGGACGGCTGGGTTTACGAGCTCAGAGGCACAACAGCCGATTATCCTTCCGATGACAGCCTTATTAATGAAGCAAAAGGATTGATTCAATCATGATTCTGCAGACGAACGGCTTAACCAAAACCTATGCAGGAGGGGGCGGCTGCGAGAATATCTCTCTAGAGTTGAATCGTGGCCAAATCTTCGGACTGCTCGGGCCAAACGGCGCCGGTAAAAGCACCTTTGTGAAAATGGTCGTCGGGCTGCTGCATCCCACATCAGGCAGCGGCCAGCTGTTTGGCCTGCCGATCGGAACGGCTGAATCGCGGCGCCGGCTGGGGTATCTGCCGGAATTATTCCGATTTCAAGATTGGCTGACTGGCATGGAGGTGCTTGCTTACCATGCTTGTCTGAGCGGGATGACGATGACGCAGACCCGGTCCCCGCATATGATCGGGCGGTTCAAGGAAGTGCTTCACCGGGTGGGCATTGAGCATCGCGGGAATGACCGCGTCCGGCAATATTCCAAGGGCATGCAGCAGCGGCTGGGCATTGCTTGCGCGCTGCTCATGGATCCCGAGCTGATTATATTGGATGAGCCCTCCTCCGCGCTAGATCCGATTGGACGGCATGAAGTCGTTCAGCTGCTGGAGAGTCTTCGCCAAGAAGGGAAAACAGTCTTCCTCAACACGCATCTGCTTGAGGATGTGGAAGCGGTCTGCGATCAGGTTGCTTTTCTGCATCAAGGCAAGCTCCGTGCAGTCGGACCGATGAACGAGCTGCTTCGTCACGGAACGAATTGGGAGATTCATGTAGGTGGCTGGTTCCCGGAGCTCTTCGATGCCGTATCGAAGAAGCTTCTTCCCGGTCTGACATTCCGTATGAAGAAGTCGGATGAAAGCGGCGAGGCCGTACTGGATGTAACGGCACGCAGCCGTGAACAGATCGGCTGGATGAACCGTGTTCTTATAGAGGAAGCCGTGACGATTTATGAGGTCCGCCCGGTTGAAGGCCGCCTGCGGGAATGGTTCCTGTCCATGTCCGGCGCACAGGAGGAATTCAGAACATGATGTGGATAACCTTTGCCGGCAAGGAGCTTTTTCGTAAAAAAATCGTTCTGATCACTTGCGTCCTTACGCTGGTCTTCATTATGCTGTACAGCTTAGGTCTATGGAAAATTTCTCAGCATATGGAAGGGGAGAGCGGCGCGCCTGTTTATACCCTTCTGGAAGGAGTGACAGCACTCACGCTGGGGCTGCTTTTCGCCCAGATGATCGCCGCTTTCCTGGTATTCTTCTCGACCATGGGTGTGATCTCAGGCGAGGTGGAGAGCGGATTGATGCTGGCGCAGCTTGCAAGACCGATTCCCCGGTGGAAGGTTTATATGGGCAAATATGCGGGCATTGCTTGCTGGATGCTGCTCTATAATGCGATTCTCTTTTGGGCCATCCTGCTTCCGGTGCATTACCTGATGAACTTTCCATTATTTCCGCTGGCTCTGATGAAGGCGTTTCTGCTGTTTCTACTCATCCCGCTGCTGCTGCTAGCGCTGTCCTTGCTCGGTTCAACGTTTCTCCCTACGCTTGGCAATGGCGTTGCCTGTGCCATGCTGTATGGTCTTGGCCTGTTCAGCGGCTTCGCGGAGAATCTGTTTACTTTGAAACAGCCGAATTTGGCAATCAATAAGGTTTCTATGCTGATCTCCCTGCTGATCCCGACGGATTCGCTGTTTCACCGCTTAAACTATGAAATTATAGGGGGATTCGACCTGCCTCTCAACGCAGAAATGCTGCGGTCGCTTGGGCCTTTCTCGACCATTAATGTGCCAAGCGTGATGTTCATCATTTATTCAATTGTATACGGCGCTCTCCTGCTGTTCCTCGGGTGCAGCGCGTTTCGGAAGAAGGATATTACTTAACAAGGGGATTTGTTCATGCAGACGATTATGCAGGTTACAGGACTGTGTAAATATTATAAGAAAATCAAAGCCGTCGACAATGTTCACATGTCGCTGCAGCAGGGAGACATTTATGGATTTCTCGGACAAAATGGTGCGGGCAAGACGACTGCGATCCGCATGATGATGGGCTTAATTCAGCCTTCGTCCGGGAAGGTCGAACTGTTCGGTGAAAGAATCAAGCCGGGCAGAAACCAGATATTCGGCAAAGTGGGCTCGGTCATTGAATATCCGGGCTTCTACTCGAATTTGACGGCACTGGAGAATCTGGATATCCATCGCAGAATGATGGGCCTGAAGGGGCGGGATGCGCTGGAGGACGCGCTGCATACCGTCGGATTATGGGAGGCGCGCAATCGCAAAGCAGCCCAATATTCGCTTGGCATGAAACAGCGGCTCGGAATTGCCAGAGCGATTCTGCATCATCCCGAGCTGCTCATTCTCGATGAGCCGACCAACGGCTTAGATCCGATGGGCATTAAAGAAATCCGCCACCTCATTCAGGAGCTGGCGCAGAAGCGCAGGATCACCATTCTCATCTCAAGCCATATTCTTAGCGAAGTCGAGCAGCTTGCGACGAAAGTAGGCATTATTCACGGCGGCGTGATGCTGGAGGAAACGTCGATGCAGCGGCTGAAGGAGAAGAACAGGCAGTATATTGGCCTCCAGGTGGATCAGCCGGAGAAGGCCAGAGAGCTGCTGGCCGCACATATGCAGATTCAGGACTGCCGGGTGGAAGAGGACGGATGGCTGCGGATCTATGATGAGGGCAAGCATTCGGGAGAGATGAACCGGTTTCTCAATAAGGAAGGTATTCTCGTGAACAGCTTAAGCGGGGTCAAAGATTCTTTGGAGGATTACTTTATCCACTTAATAAAAGGAGGTGCGGCGATTGTTTAATTTAGTCGCTTGCGAGTGGATCAAGTGGAGACGATCCAGAATGTTATGGCTGCTCGTAATCGGGGCGCTGCTTCCGGCTGCGCTGAATTTTGCCGTTATGCTGAACCGCTATAATTATGACCGGACAACCGTGCTGCACTGGAGCAGCTATTTTGGCGATAATCTGATGCTGATGACCATGCTCATGTGTCCGACCTTATTCTCTTTGCTTATCGGCTATATGTTCGCGCGGGAGTTCCAGGAGCGTACGGTGAATAACCTGCTGACAGGGCCGGAGTCCCGCTATCAGGTGCTGGCTGCCAAGTTCATTGTTGTGATACCCGTAATGACGGCCGTGTTACTGCTCTCGATGCTGCTGACATGGGCGTCGGGGTACATCATTCCGCATGATTCCATGACCTTGTCCATCCTGGGGGAAACCCTTGGCAAATATGGGCTGCTGCTCGCTTTGCAGTTTGCTCTTGCTCCGATATCGGCAGCCGTCGCGATCCTGGGACGAAGCTACATTCCTGCCATGGGACTCGGTGTCTTCGCCGTCATCTCGGAGCTGACGATCATGCAGTCCAAGTACATTATGTATTATCCGTGGAGTGCTCCGCTCAATCTCGTACTTAACATGTCTCCGGAGCTTAACAAGGCATCTGTGGGTGCAGCAACGATGTCGATTGCCTTCCTTCTTCCGCTTCTCTTCGTATTGATCTACTTTCGCAGAGCCGACGTGCACAGCGGGTAAGGATGTGGCAGCAGCTATTCATAGGAAATGGACGGCATAGAAGGGAACTCCATTGCAGAACGTTCTGCGATGGAGTTTCTTTTTTTTATTGTGAACCCATGCAATGGATGTCCGGTTCAGCAGGAGAGCTTCCGAACGATCCCGAAATGATAGTCATACACCATATAGCGAAGAATTTAGGGTTGGGATTGGAATCAATGGGAGAGATGCAAACCAAGCTTGAAGAGGAGGAATGAGGGTGCTTAAAGTCGGAATTGTTGGAGCGGGAGCGATGGGCGGCGTTCATGCGGATGCTTATGGACGAATTCCCGGTGTGAAGGTCGCCGGCATCGTAGATGTTAGACCGGATGCAGCAGAAACACTTGCGCTGCGAAGCGGGACGAGGGGTTATACGGCATGGGAGACATGGATGAATGAGGAGCAGCCGGATGTGATCGATATTTGCTTACCGACGCCGATGCATCGGGATGCTGCCATAACGGCAGCCTCCGTTTATGGCAAACATGTCATTTGTGAGAAGCCGCTTGCGGGGTCGCTTGAAGCAGCCGGCGAAATGATCGAAGCCTGCGACAAGGCAGGCGTGCTGCTGCTGGTGGGTCAGGTGCTCCGCTTCTTTCCTGATTACGCGAAAGCGAAGTCGCTTGTGGATGAAGGGGCGGTTGGAACGCCCGGAACCATTCGTACGCAGCGTTTAAGCTCCTGTCCGCTCGGATCAGAAGGCTGGTACCGCGATATGAATTTGTCCGGCGGTATTTTGCTGGATCTGCTTATCCATGATTTTGATTGGATGCGCTGGACCTTTGGAGAAGTCGAGCGGGTGTATGCCAAGTCCTTGCTGGCACGGGGTGCGGGTGTTTATGATCATGCGCTCGTATCTCTTCGGTTTGCCAGCGGGGCCATCGGGCATGCGGTCGGTTCATGGGCTTATCCGGAAGGGTTCAGGACACAGCTTGAGGTAGCGGGGGATAAGGGGATTCTATCGATGAACTCCGATGAGGAGAAAACAAACCGGGTTCTGCTGCATCGCCAAGCATCGGGTGAAACCCCCAATGTTCAGATACCGGAAAGTCCCTTATACAGCAGCCCCTACGAGGATGAGCTTCGCCATTTTGTCTCCTGTATTACCGATAAACGAACACCAATCGTAACGGGCGCGGATGCGTTCGAGGCGCTGCGGATCAGCCTTGCTGCTATTGAATCCGCATATTCGGGAAAAGCGGTAACTCTACAAGCAAGGGGGAGTGTGTGATGAAGATCGGACTCATAAGCTTTGCGCATGGGCATGCCTATTCCTATGCTTCGTCACTGAAGCGTCTGGGTATTGAAATCGTTGGCATCGCAGATGAGGATGCAGAACGCGGACGGCAGATGGCGAATCACTTTGGAGCTCCGCTGTTTCAGGATTACGCCAAACTGCTGGAGAACGATACCGAAGCTGCAGCGGATGCCGTTATCGTCTGCTCGGAGAATGCGATGCATGCGGATATCGTCATCTCAGCCGCTCAAGCGGGCAAACATATATTATGCGAGAAGCCTTTGGCAACGACGGTGGTGGATGCACAGCGAATGATTGATGCGGCGGCCCGGGCACAGGTCAAATTAATGACTGCCTTTCCATGCCGCTTCCACCCTGCGGCAATCCAGATGAAACAGACAGTCGAGCAGGGATTGCTGGGTTCCATTCTTGCTGTCCAAGGTACGAACCGGGGCTCGATGCCCGGGGGATGGTTTGTGAATCGCGAGCTATCCGGCGGCGGTGCGCTTCTGGATCATACCGTTCATGTTGTTGATTTGATGCGCTGGATCATGCCTGGAGCAGAGGTGACCGAGGTTTATGCGGAGGCAGGAACAAGATTTCATGACATCCCGGTAGACGATTGCGGCCTGCTCACCTTCGAATTCGATAATGGCGTCATTGCTTCACTTGATCCTTCGTGGTCGCGGACACAATCTTTCCCTACCTGGGGGGATGTTACGCTTGAGATTGTCGGGACAGCCGGTGTAAGTAAAACGGATTTATTCAAGCAAAATATCATTGCGCATAGTGATGTGACGATGAAAACCTCATGGGTTAATTGGGGGTCTGATATGGATGAGGGCTTAGTGGCTGAATTTATAAGCTGTATCCAAGGCGACAGACAGCCTTCTGTAACGGGTGAAGATGGCATGCGTGCGGTGCAGGTTGCACTGGCTGCCTATGAATCTGCTGCAACCAAGCAGCCTGTACGGATAAGTTAGCGTTGACCTCCACCTGCGATCACGTTATGCTATTCGAGAACCAAAGGACAGTTTGGTAGAAGCTGATCGATTGGCCCTTTGTTGAATAGATAACTATCTGAGGTGAATGTAATTGATTGCTGATTGGCGTAAACAATGGACGATGAATGTGAAGGTGAACGTGCTGGCGGGAATGACCGCTACACTTGCCCTTGTTCCGGACTCCTTGGCTTTCTCTTTCATGGCAGGCGTACCGCCCACTGTTGGTATTTATGCGACGATTTGTATACTGCTCGTGACCACTTTTCTTGGCGGCCGTCCGGGTATGATTTCAGCGGCGGCTGGATCAATGGCAGTCCTCATGCTGACGCTTGTCAAGGAGCATGGCATCGCGTATTTGTTCGCAGCAACGGTATTGACCGGTATCATTCAGTATTTCATGGGTGTATTCAAGCTTGGGCGATTGATGAAATTTGTGCCGCAGGCCGTCTTAACCGGTTTCGTCAATGCGCTTGCGATATTGATCTTCCTGTCCCAGCTCCGCTACTTTAAGGATGCTTCATGGACGATGTATGCACTGGTTGGGGTAACGCTGGTAATCATTTATGTGCTGCCGCGATATTTCAAGGCTATTCCTTCGCCGCTTGTTGCGGTCGCTTTGTTGACCTTTGCCGTTTGGGCAGCCGGTTTGGGGGATGTATCCCGAATAGGCGATATTGCCGTCATGGACGTCTCGCTGCCCTCGTTCCTGCTGCCTGATGTGCCTTTTAATTGGGAAACCTTGCTGATTATCCTGCCGTATTCGTTATCGCTTGCTGTCGTTGGATTTACGGAGACGATGCTGACCCATAATTTACTCGATGAGATGACCGATGAGCAGACCGATAAGAATAGAGAGATGCGCGGACAGGGCATTGCCAATTTCATTGCCGGTTTCTTCGGCGGGATGGCAGGCTGCGCGTTAGTCGCTGAATCGGTATTGAATGTGAAAATGGGCGGTAGACAGCGGCTCTCCACCTTAGTATCCGCCTTGTTTCTGCTGCTGCTCGCAGTCGTATTGGGCGATGTGCTTGCTTTGGTTCCTATGGCGGCGCTCATTGGGATTATGCTGATGGTATGTGTGGCGATCTTTGACTGGAAATCTGTTGTAAAAATGCGCGAAGTACCGGCTAATGAAACGGTCGTAATGGCTGTAACCGTAGGTTCTGTCGTGATCACGCATGACTTGGCGATCGGTGTTATTGTCGGCGTGGCGTTAAGCTTCATCTGGCTTGCCGTTAAATCACGGCTTCGTACCGTTGATTCAACCAATTAAACGCATATCTGATTTAAGCGGCTGTTCATGGAGTGGAATCCGGGGCAGCCGCTTTTTTCATGCAAGGAAGGGGATTTGGAAGTGCTTTTGTACTGGAAATGCCAAGAGGATTTATGCAATTGAACAACTTGACAAATAATAGACGCAAAGACAATTATGAAAGTAGAATAGAAGCCGATTAACGATCTTGGAATGGAGGTATTGTTATGGCGGCTAAGCAAAGTCTGTTCAACCCGCATTGGCTAAACGGCGAATACCGCCCTGACATTATCGCGTATTACTATAAACAGTGGAATGATTTTCAAATGGGTTTTCATACGCATGAGACGAATGAGATTATGTATGTGATTTCGGGTGTCTGCAGGGTGGATACGGAGGACCAGTCCATTGCGATGCGCAAGGGGGATCTCATTCTGCTCAATTCCGGCGTTACCCACCGGCTGATTGTGGCCGAGGGGCCGTGCCGCATGCTGAACGTGGAGTTTATATTCACGGCATGCGGGAGTATTCTGCCATCCATGAAACAGCTGGCTGAGAGCAATGGCGTGTTGAAGGAGCTGCTTCAGCGCGAATACAGTTATATTGTGATGCGTGATCCCAGCGATGTTTATCATACGCTCAAAAGCCTGGTGATGGAGCTCGATAACGGAGGGACTAATAATGTAAGCATGACGCATCTTCTGGTATCTCAGCTTATCGTTAGAGTTGCAAGGCTGGCGGCAGAAGAGGCCAAGGATAGCGCAGTCCGGCAAATTGATTCCTATGTAAGGCGAGCAATGGAATATATGCATCAGCATTATGATTGTGATATTCAGGCCAAAGATATTGCTGCCGCGGTTAATTTGCACCCCGTCTATTTGCAGCGTATTTTCAAATCCAATATGAATCTGACGCTTACCGAATATTTGGCGGAAATTAGAGTGGAAAAAGCCAAAATGCTCCTGGCCCGGACCGATGTCCCCATCATCGAGATTGCGGACTATGTAGGTCTGAACAGCAGGCAATATTTCAGCGCGCTGTTCAAAAAGCATACGGGATATTCGCCGGCGGCCTACCGTAAATCCGTCGAAACCTTTACCGGCTTTAATTAAGTTTCAATAGTTGACATGGATTGAGGATTCCCGTTGTAAAATTGAAAACGTATTCTCCGCCTCCCTGCTACAATGTAGATAGTTGTTAAGCAGACAACCAAGCCCATTCGCTCTTGAACGCACCTCCAGCTGACAGGGCGCTGATCCAGGTTGTAATACAGAAAGTCAAGCATATTTCTATGGATTTTCTGCTGCTGAACGTGAACATCGAAATTGTAAAAAAACCTTAGGAGGTTCAACAAACCATGTCATTCAAAGTTACTTTTATCGGTGCCGGCAGTATAGGGTTTACACGCGGGCTGCTGAGAGATTTGCTGGCGGTTCCGGAGTTTCGCAATATCGAGGTTGCTTTTACGGACATAAATTCACATAACCTGGACATGGTGACCCAGCTTTGCCAACGGGATATCCATGAAAATAAGCTCGATATCAAGATTCAATCCACGCTTGACCGCCGCGAAGCATTGAAGGATGCACGCTATGTTTTCGTTGTCGTCCGTATCGGCGGCTTGGAGGCCTTCCAGCATGATGTCGATATTCCGCTCAAATACGGCGTCGATCAATGTGTGGGCGATACGCTGTGTGCCGGCGGAATCATGTACGGGCAGCGCGGAATTGCGGAGATGATGAATATTTGCAAAGATATCCGCGAGGTAGCTGACCCCAATGTACTGCTTCTGAACTATGCGAATCCAATGGCGATGCTGACTTGGGCCTGCAATAAATACGGCGGCGTGAATACGATTGGTCTTTGTCATGGCGTTCAAGGCGGCCACTGGCAAATTGCGACTGCATTTGGCCTCGAGAAGAAAGAAGTCGATATTATTTGTGCCGGAATCAATCACCAAACCTGGTATGTCTCCGTTAAGCACAAGGGTGAAGATTTAACCGGTAAAGTGCTTGAAGCTTTCGAGAAGCATCCGGAATTCAGCAAAACGGAGAAGGTCCGTATCGATATGCTGCGCCGCTTTGGTTACTATTCCACAGAATCCAACGGACATCTGAGCGAATATGTGCCTTGGTACCGTAAGCGTGCAGACGAGATTGCTGATTGGATCGATCTTGGCGTATGGATTAATGGCGAGACAGGCGGGTATTTGCGTGTTTGCACCGAAGGCCGCAACTGGTTCGAGACGGATTTCCCGAACTGGATGAAGGAAGATGCTCTCGTATATTCCGCTGAGAAACGCGGCGAGGAGCACGGCTCTTACATCATTGAGGGGCTGGAGACCGGACGTGTTTACCGCGGCCACTTTAACGTAGTCAACAACGGCATCATTACGAATCTGCCTAACGATGCCATTATCGAAGCGCCGGGTTATGTGGATCGTAACGGGATTAATATGCCGGTTGTCGGCGATTTGCCGCTTGGCTGCGCTGCGGTCTGCAACGTGAGTATTTCCGTGCAGCGTTTGGCTGTAGAGGCTGCTATTCATGGCGACGATAAGCTGCTGCGCCAAGCTATGATGATGGATCCGCTCGTTGGCGCCGTTTGCAACCCCAAAGAAATTTGGCAAATGGCTGATGAAATGCTGGTTGCGCAGGCGAAATGGCTGCCGCAGTATGAATCCGCAATCGCAGAGGCGAAAGAACGCTTGGCTTCCGGGAATTTGGTTCCTACCCGCGAGAACTACCAGGGTGCAGCGCGGTTGAAAACAAAAACCGTCGAGGAAATGAAGGAAGATCGCGAAGCGGCTAACCGTAATGCCGGTGAATCCGACAAAGCGAAGGAACGTCCGGCTGCTGCCCATTAATTATTCGATCATGATGAAAAAGGAGATCCTGCCGCGCATGCGCGGGCGGATCTCCTTTTTTTAGTTCGCGATTTCTTCTTAACGTTTTGGATACAGCGGATAATTGACCGTTGTCGGCACATCGATAAGAACTATACGTAAAGGGATATCGGATGTCGATTCAATCGTAACAGACCCCTCACGGTCAGAACGGACAACGACGAAGTCTTTATGCTGGAAGGCTGTACGATGCTCTATATCCGAACCGTTCGTCCAGACACCATTGCCCCGGATTGCTAAAGCTGACAGCGTACGATTATTGGCAATGGGATGCGAATAGATTGCACCAGGCTCGATCTCAACATCCCACATCTGCGCATCGGCAACGATCTGAATAGGTGAGCCTTCTCCAATTACGGTTTTTTGAACGAAGCCTTCCCCTTGACTGATCGGGAAATCCTCATGCTCATATTGAATATAGGTTGGTTTCCGGAGATAAGCTTCTTCCAAATACGGCTCGAACCAGATTTGGAAAGCTTCCATATCGGGCCCGACCATGCGCTCTTTATGACTGACGCCGGAGCCGGTTTGCATCAACTGCACCCCGCCAGCCCCAACTGTACTCCTCGTGCCCAGCGTATCTCCATGTTCGGCTCTTCCTGAGATCACATAAGTCATAATTTCAAAACCTTGATGGGGATGGAGAGGGATTGAACCCTCCACCTCGGAGTGCGCCCAAGCCCAGTAGAAGAGAGGCCCCAGACGTTTCAATGCGGAACCTTCACCTGGAAACCCAATCGGTTTCTGCTCCGTAATTTTACCTCCATCAAAAGCTCCAACTGCCTGAAGTGTCGGCCCGTATACAAGGGTTTGCATATTAACTCCTCCTAGGTGCTCCGGTTTTGGTGTTTGTGCTCCCGTGGTGCTGCGCACCAAAGTCGCTCAAACACTCAAAACCTCCGCAGTAATTTTAATGTAGATTTTCGCTCAAACACTCAAAACCTCCGCAGTAATTAATTGATCGAATAATCGCCTGCGCCGATTAGGGCGATGCCGACCGCAATGGCAATGATAACAATGTTGTATTCAATACCGTTCTGGGTAACCCAGAATCCGTTTTTATAGTGAACGGAGATGATGGCCCCAATCATTAAGATAACGATAAGGACGGCTGCAAAAGGCAACCATAAACCAAGCACGAATAATAAGCCTCCGATAATTTCAAACAATCCGACCATAAATGCTGCGAGGACGCCTGGTTTAATGCCGATCGAATCCAGCCAACCCCCAGTGCCCTTTAGCCCGTATCCGCCAAACCAACCAAACAGCTTTTGTGCACCGTGTCCTACGAAAATCAGTCCGAATACAGCCCGGATAATTAATAACCCCAACGCGATAGACATAATACAATTCCTCCGTTTTTTCAATGTTAAGTGTCTTAATTTTAAGATAAAAGATGAAATAAATCAACTGCCAGATCATTTCTTCTCATTCATTCTTAACTTCCTGCTAAGTGAAGCTGCCCTGAGCTGCGATGCCAAGCTTCTTTAACAAATGAATCGCCTGTATGTGATCCTCAAAAGACAAACCACTCACTGCCTGTTCGATTGCAAGTGTGTGGTGAGGGAGGGATTCGTCCATAAATGATTTTCCATTATCGGTTTGTTCCGCGACAATTACTCTGTGAGTCAGTCTGGCAACCTTTACGTTATGCGGATCTTTTGACACGGTTTTCACCTCAGCTCTGTCTTAATATCAAATATCTTAATTTAAAGATATATGAAATTAAGATTGCTGTCAAGTACTTTATTTTAATAAGACGGTTGGTATCCACGCTTCACTAACTTAAAGGCAAATTTCCTCGCGGCTATGAGATAACAGTATTGTAATGGGATTTGGTTTAACCGCTTTCACCCCGTTTTTTCCTATGTTATTATGCAAGAGAAGAAGCAGCTACTTGGAAATGGGGGAGTTAGGATGAATCGTTCAACTGTTGTGGTGGTAGGCAGTTTAAATATGGATTTGGTTGTTACGACTGAACGGATGCCTCTTGTTGGTGAAACGGTGCAAGGGAGTGCCATTCATTATGTTCCAGGCGGCAAAGGCGCCAATCAAGCAGTAGGCTGTGCGCAGCTTGGGGCAAAAACGGTCATGATAGGTGCAGTAGGGGATGATTTATTCGGAGGACAGATTATAGAGCAGCTGCAGGGCTTTGGGCTGGAGACAAATCGGGTTGGACGGTTGAAAGGGGAATCGACGGGGACGGCAACGATTCTGCATACGACGAAAGATAATTGCATTGTGATTGTTCCGGGGGCGAACGGATGTATGACAGCGGATCGTATTTCTGACTATAGCGGGGATCTTTCAAGTGCAGCTGTCGTTCTTGTGCAGCTGGAAATCCCACTGGATGCTGTGAAGCGAACGTTAGAGATAGCCAAAGCCGCTGGCGCCGTTACTGTGCTCAATCCGGCGCCGGCGCCTTCTGAGCCGCTGCCCAAGGAATTGCTGGAGCTCGTGGACATTCTTACGCCTAACGAGACAGAGTTTGCCGTTCTTTCGAATCATTCGCCAGATGCAGCAGATGAGGAGCTAATGGTTCAAATGCTTAAATGGGAGGAAACGTACGGGAATCGGATTGCCGTAACCCGCGGTTCTATAGGCTGCTCCTATATCGAGAAAGGGCAGCTGATAACGATACCCACTCTCCAAGTTGAAGTGACGGACACGACCGGAGCGGGGGATTGCCTGAATGCCGCCTTATGCTCCGGCTTAGCGGCAGGACACGGCTTTTCCGAGTCGATCAGATATGCTGTGGCTGCCTCTTCGCTTTCTGTAACCAAGTTCGGTGCTCAAGCGGGAATGCCGACGGATGCAGAGGTCAGGACTGCTTTGCAGCAGGTCCAGTGAACCGCATCAAAATTGCTATGTTAATAGAAGCGATTTTTCAAAACCATTTTTGAAACTGCAAAATAACAAGAGGACTCCGTCTTTGCAGAGGTTGTCCTCTTGTTTGTTTTGCTTACTGTGAGGGTATGGATAAGCTAAGTTACTCCGGCCTGGAACGTTTGCGCTGAATGTCGATCGGCTCGGGAACATCGTGTCCGCCAACAAATTGATGCTTGACCAGCTTGTTAAATGAGGTCAGCCAAGGGGTGAGTGAACGTCCGGCCCATGCTTCCTGCGCATACTGAATAATGTGGTTGTTGAATTCTTTATTGGCAGAAATATGGACCTCCTGCACTGCAGGTGCAAGCCTGCGGACATGAACAGCTATCGTTTGTTTAAGCTCGCTGGAGATTTCATTGTGATCATTAATGGACAGCTGGGAATTATACGGCGTAACGATCCGCTGGTTATTCCAATAGGGGCTCCCGGTATCTACGTTGTAAACACCTTCGGTAGAGCCTGAATTATCTTGTTCGCGAGTACCGTGACCTCCAGATTTGCGGGTTCCCGTGGCTGTCCAATCGGTAGATATCGCTGCATAGGCATTCTTGTCTGTAAGAAATACGATGGCGGCGGCAACACCGTTAATGTTGGAGACATCAGTCGACAGCAAAGAGCTGTATTCCAGCCAATGATTATCATGCTGGCCGGGTACATTGCTCGTTGTGCCGTACATTTTACTGCCGAGCATTTTAGGGTCGCCTTTCCGTTTAGACCCATAGTCAAATGTGCTGTTCTGTACTTTCCGTTCATAATTACAGCCGGTTAAGGTCATGCCCGTCAAGGTCACAGCCGATAGAAATACGAGTAGGTTTCGGCAAGCAGCTCGTTTTTTCATGTTAGGGTGGCTCCTTCCGTTTTACTACCTATAGGATGAACGACGAAAGATGAAATATGCATGCTTTCTTCATACATAAAAGACCATGGTTTTTGCACACAATGTAGGATAGAGATAGTACTTTTCAGTCTGCACTTGGCAAGCAAAAAAAGCGATAAAATCAGGTTTTTTTCAGGTTTGAGAACAATTTGTGAACTCTCCCCGGAACATTGACAAATAGCACCTTCAACTTTATATTTATTAAAGTGATTAGATTGCGGAAGTTGTCTAAACATCAAGGAAATCACGCAGCTTAGCCGCTTTTTGCGCCATCCACGGCAGCTGCGAAAACGTAAAAAGTGGGGTTGATTGATGATGAATCGGTGGCACGTTCTAAAACGGCTACTGCCGCTTCTTGCCGGAATGGTGTTACTGCTGTCAGCTTGCGGACGAGCTGATCTGTCGACGCTAAGACCGCAAGGACCGGTTGCTGAAGAACAATTTGGACTAATGAAATTAACGGTCGCCATTATGGTTTTGGTCGTTATAGTCGTCTTTGCAATTGCAGTGTATGTTATTGTTCGTTTTCGCCGCCGTCCAGGCGACAAAACAATTCCAGTCCAAGTAGAAGGTAATCACAAGCTGGAAATTATCTGGACCGTTATACCGATTATTCTTCTGATAATCCTTGGTGTACCGACAGTTAAAACTGTGTTTGGCCTTGCAGAAGACCACACCAAAGATCCAAATGCCGTACAAGTGAAAGTAACCGCTCATCAATATTGGTGGGAATTTGAATATCCGAACCTGGGTGTAAAGACAGCCCAAGAGCTGCTCATTCCTAATGACGCTATCATTTCGATTGAAGCGAAGACGGCTGACGTTCTTCACTCCTTCTGGATTCCGTCACTTGCAGGTAAAACGGATACCAATCCAGGCGGTAACGTTAATATCATGTACTTTGAAGCGCCTAAGACGGGCGTTTATCTAGGGAAATGCGCCGAGCTTTGCGGACCTTCTCACTCCTTGATGGATTTTAAAGTAAAAGTTGTTGATCGTGCGTCATTCGATCGCTGGGTTGCAGCGATGAAGAGCCCTGTTGCGCTTCCGGCAGACAAAGAAGTTGCTGATGTTCTGAATAGTCAGTGCTTGTCTTGTCATGCGATTGGAGCAAACGGCGGTCAATTGTATCCGAACTTGACTGGTATCGGCGGCCGTCAGGCTGTAGCAGGTATCTTAGTTAATACAGATGATGCGAAGTACGAGAATGAAGGTACAGTCGAGGAAAACCTGAAGAGATGGATCACTGATCCTCAGAAGGTTAAACCGGGCACATTGATGCCGAAGGTTGATTTGACTCAACCGCAAATCGATGCCATTTCGAAGTACTTGGCTGGATTGAAGCTTGATTACGAGAAATAATTACTCACGGAATGGAGGTACCTACTTTGGCTCATGCACATGCGGTTAAGCGTTACAGTGGCCTGATGGATTGGCTCACAACGGTTGACCATAAAAAAATCGGGATTCTATATTTGATATCTGGCGGATTCTTCTTCCTCGTTGGTGGTTTGGAAGCAATCCTTATCCGGATTCAACTATGGAAACCGTTGAATGACTTCGTAGCGGCGCATACATACAACGAATTGTTGACGATGCACGGTACGACGATGATATTCTTGGCTGCGATGCCGATTATATTCGCGTTAATGAATGCGATTGTGCCTCTGCAGATCGGTGCGAGGGACGTAGCTTTTCCTTTCGTTAATGCACTTGGTTTCTGGACATTCTTTGCAGGCGGAGTTTTGCTGAATGTCAGCTGGTTTGCCGGAGGTGCTCCGGATGCTGGATGGACGTCGTACGCACCGCTTGCGACTACGACCTATAGCTCTGGGCACGGTGTTGATTATTATGTTATCGGGCTGCAGATTGCCGGTATCGGAACCTTGATCGGCGGTATTAACTTCTTGGCGACAATCATTAATATGCGTGCGCCAGGCATGAGCTTCATGCGTATGCCGATGTTCACATGGTCGGCTTTCATTACTTCGGCTTTGATCCTATTCGCTTTCCCGGCCCTAACAGTTGGTCTGGTGGCGCTGATGTTTGACCGTCTATTCATGGGTAATTTCTTTGAAGTCAGCAACGGCGGTAATGCGGTTCTATGGGAGCATATCTTCTGGATTTTCGGACATCCTGAGGTATACATCCTGATCCTTCCGGCCTTCGGGGTTATCTCTGAGGTAATCAGTACCTTCTCACGTAAGCGTCTCTTCGGATACAGCTCCATGGTATTCGCTACCGTGCTGATCGGATTCCTCGGCTTCATGGTTTGGGCGCATCACATGTTTACGACAGGGCTTGGCCCGGTTGCGAACGCGTTGTTCTCGATTGCAACGATGCTGATCGCTGTACCGACAGGTATCAAGATCTTTAACTGGTTGTTTACGATGTGGGGCGGTTCGATTCGTTTCACTACAGCTAATTTGTTTGCAGTAGGCTTCGTTCCGACTTTCGTAATGGGCGGTGTAACTGGGGTTATGCTTGCGGCAGCGCCTGCTGACTTCCAGTATCACGATTCCTATTTCGTTGTTGCTCACTTCCACTACGTTATCGTCGGTGGTTTGATTCTTGGCTTATTCGCAGGTCTTTACTACTGGTGGCCAAAAATGTTCGGTCGCGTACTTGATGAAACACTCGGTAAGATCTGCTTCTGGACCTTCTTCCTTGGTTTCCATTTAACGTTCTTCGTACAGCATTTCCTTGGACTTATGGGGATGCCGCGTCGTGTTTGGACGTATTTGGATGGACTCGGATTCAATAATTTGAACTTAATCAGTACAATCGGTGCTTTCTTAATGGGTATCGGTACAATTGTGTTCTTGATCAATATCGTAGTAACAGCGGCTAAACCCCGCAATGCTTCTAATGATCCTTGGGAAGATGGTCGTACGCTTGAGTGGTCGATCGCATCCCCTGCACCAGAGTACAACTTTGCTCAAACTCCGCTGGTTCGCGGTTATGATGCATTCTGGAAAGAGAAAATGGAAGGCAAGGGCGGTATGACGCCTGCTGAGCCGCTTGGTTCAATTCATATGCCGTCACCATCCATTCTTCCGTTCTTCATGTCTGTAGGCTTGTTCATTGCAGGTATGGGACTTATGTATGCGGATGGAACTTATTCCAACAGCTTCGTAGCGACAATCTTTAACAAACATATTTTCGCTGGCTTCGGATTGCTAATTACGTTTGTTTGTATGTTCCTTCGTTCGGTATATGACGATCATGGTTTCCATATCGAGCCGGATGAACTGCACGACAAGGGGGTTAAAGCATGAGCACACATTCACACGTAGACGGCCAACTGCCGCATGAGCCGGAGAAAGCTACTCTCGAAGGCCGTAATAAGGTGCTCGGCTTCTGGTTATTCCTTGGCGGTGAAACGGTCTTGTTCGGAACGTTGTTCTCCTCGTTCCTGGCCCTTCGCCATCAGGTTGGTGACGGTAATCCGACATCGCAGGAATTGTTCGAGCTTCCAATGGTCGCAGCAGCAACTTTCATTTTGTTAGTATCGAGTTTGACAAGTGTGTTCGCGATTCAATCGATGCACACCAATAAAGTAAAAGCTATGATCGGCTGGTTAGTTATTACCGTTATTCTCGGACTAGGGTTCCTTGGCCTTGAGATTTTCGAGTTTAATACGTACGTCAGTGAAGGTCATAAGTTCTCAACCAGTGCATTTAGTACATCCTTCTACACCTTAGTTGGATTCCATGGTGCTCACGTATTGTTCGGGGTCATATGGATTTCAATTCTAATTGCACAAGTTTTCAAAAAAGGTCTGAACGTCATAACAGCTCCAAAGCTGTATGTTGCCGGTATGTATTGGCACTTTATCGACGTTGTGTGGGTTTTCATCTTCACTGTCGTTTATTTGATGGGAAAGGTGGGCTAACGAATGTCCAATCAACATTCAGCTGCCGAAGAGCAGGGTCAGCGCCATAAACATGAAGGACCGCGTAAGCATATCGTTGCTTTTATCTTCTCGATTCTGTTGACAATCATCGCGTTTGCGATGGTTGCTGCAGGAGAAATTAATACAACGTTTATCTACATCTTCCTGGTCTTTATGGCGCTTTTGCAAGTATTTATTCAAATGTCGTTCTGGATGCATATGAAGGATCGCGGACATATTTTCCCAATCGTTGGTATTCTAATGGGTGTGTTCGTTGTATTCACAATTGTTATCATGGCCGAATATTGGGCTTGGTGGTAAAACGGGTTATAAACTGAAGAGAGGGTGGTCCATTGCCGGCCCCCTCTTTTGTTATAGCTTCTAGTCTGTTTGGAAAGGGGTACCATAATGCTCGGATTGCAATACTTCAGCTTTGAAGATTTATGGAGCCCATGGTTTTTCTTCTTTATGGCAGCGCTTGTCATACTATATTTCTACTTGGCCGGACCGTGGAGAGAAAAGCATGTGCCGAATGCACCGCGTGCTACAGCGATGCAAAAGTCATTGTTCGTTTCTGGTGTCGTGCTTTATTATTTTGTGCAGGGTGGACCGCTTGAACTGCTCGGGCATTTGATGTTTACGTTCCATATGGCGAATATGTCGATTTCGTATTTGATTGTACCGCCAATGATTTTGCTCGGTATTCCGCAGTTTATGTGGCGGATGATGTTCTCAGGAAATGCATGGAAGAAGCTCTCTTGGGCGATGCATCCGATCTTGACGCTTGTTCTGTTCAATATGCTGTTCTCGATCTATCATGTACCAGGGGTTCATGACTATGTAATGACACATTTTGTCATTCACAGAATCTATTACTTGGTCCTTCTTATCACATCCTTCATGATGTGGTGGCAAATTGCTTGTCCAGTACCGGAATGGAACCGTCTTACCGATCTGAGGAAAATGGCTTATATATTCGCTAATGGAATGCTGTTGACACCAGCTTGCGCGCTTATTATTTTCTCAAGCACGTCGATGTATGCGACCTATAACGATCCTCAGGTATGGGCACAAGCAATGGGTTATTGCGTTTCCGGTGATCCCAGCGTTATGCTGGCAAAATTCACGGGGCCATCCTTCTTTAATCTCATGGAGCCGGCAGAAGATCAGCAGCTTGGCGGAATCGTGATGAAGCTTGTTCAAGAAGTGATGTACGGAGCTATACTGGCTTACGTATTTTACAACTGGTATAAGAAAGAGCATGCTGATTCTGATGACGCGCTTCCGGATGCTGAAGCTGGGGTGTTAAGTTAAGGGCAAGAATATGATTTTCGTAGGAATGGATGGGATATCCCTTGTCAATGTACGATATTTTACCTGCAATCAGTACTTCATTCATAGCCTTGAGTGCGATACTCGTGGCAATTGGCTGGAGTTTAGCGATAAAGAGAAAGCTGGAAGCTCATAAGAAGGTTATGCTCGCCGGAGCAGCTTCGGCATTGCTGTTCTTCATTATCTACGTTTCACGGACGATCTTCGTTGGAAATACAGATTGGGGCGGCTCGGATGAGATGAAGCCCTATTATCTGGTTTTCTTATTCTTTCATATCGTTCTAGCAACTGTGGGTGCCGTATTTGGTATTACGACTCTTACGCTCGCATTCCGCAGCAAGTTTGCCAAACACCGTAAATGGGGCCGAGTGACGTCCGTAGTCTGGTTCTTTACAGCTATTACGGGTGTCACGGTTTATGTACTGCTCTATCTCATGTATCCAGGCGGTCATACCAAACCGGTATTAGATGTATTATTCGGTTAATCGTGAATACGGAGGACGATCATGAACATTACGATTTTGAGCAAATCAGTGACGCAGGATGAGGACGAAAACTACCGGGGGCAAGTCGTCTTTGAGGTGGAAGGCCATAAACAGCCGTATGAAATCACGCTGCTGACCAAGAGAGGCAAGATGTGGGACTACAGTCTTAGCTTCGCTAATGAATCGGGAACTGAAGAAGAAATCTTCGCGGTGGAAAAGGCTATCGAGGAAGATGATGAGCTGTTTGATCAACTTATCGATGCAATTGATGATGCGTTAGAGAGCCAAGAATAGAATGTTGCTACGCTGTATATGGCCATGTTGAATGGTATGAAAAGAAGCTGTATCCTCGTTGTTCCAGACAACGATGGATACAGCTTTTTTCTTTAGAATATCTTGATCTTCCAGGTGTTGACAATGGATAATACTGTGAGTATACTGTGTATATTGATATATACAGTATAAAGTGTGGAGGTGGCCAGATGACCAGCTGGCAGGGAGCAAAACTATTATTCCAGTATGAGTTGCGCAGATCGTGGCTCGGACTGCTCATTACTATGCTTTTCTTCACCTATATCAGCATCGTAATGATGCCGTTGTTCAAGGAGTTATTAGATAATAAAACGTCGAATAACGTTCGGTGGGTTGGGGATTTACTTTATCTGACGATTCTGCCCAATATGGGATTCTTGATGAATCGATCGTATCTGAAATATTGGCAGAAAGATCCGTTTACCCGAAAGATCGCTTACTGGCGGACACTGCCTATTGGTTTAACATCTATCGTGATTTCAAGAATGCTTCAGCTGATCACTGTGCTGACGATTGTAGGCGCATATTTCTTCGTTTCGCAGTATTTGCTGCTCGATGAGCTTCGCAAGTTGGTTACCACGGGTGAATATATATTCTTCGCCTTGATATGGATCGGATATGCACTGGCTATAGGCTCCACGTATGTAATCTTTGAACAGCTGCTAAGCGGCAAGAAGTATTTCGCGGTTTGTCTTGGATATATAGTAGGATTTGCGGCTATCTCGCTAATAAGCTGGTTGACAGATATGGAGATTGTATTCCGCACGATTAAGGCTGCACAGGATCAAGAAGTGATTTGGCCGATAGGCTCGCTTCTGATAGGTTCCGGGGTGACGGTTGCAGCAGGGCTATGGATACGCAGCAAGCTGGCTGTAAGGAATTTAATGAGTTAAGAAGCAGGATGCTTGAGTCTGATGATCTCGAAGACAAGAAGGTGGTACGGTGTGGATTCCAATACAAATTAACGAACAAAGCGCAGAGCCGTTATACCATCAGATCGAGGTTCAGCTCCGTGCAAGCATAGTGAGCGGTCAAATGGCGGAAGGAACTCTGCTGCCGTCTATACGTGAATTAGCCCAGATGATGAAATGCAGTGTCATTACGATCAGGCGGGTTTATCAGGATTTAGAGAATGAAGGGCTGCTGCGAACGAGACAAGGAACGGGCACTTTCATCGCCAAGGTCGGTGATGAGATGCGGGATAAGCATAGGCTGAGTGCTGTGAAGGAAGCGATGGAGCAAGCGGTTGATGCGGGGAGACGCGTTCAATGCAGCGATGAAGAGATGATGGAATTGCTGCAGGAGCTGCTGGAGCGTAAACCGGAGTAGGGTAACTGGGGAGGCGTATGAATGGAACAGCCTGCAATTAAGATTACTGGACTTGTCCAGAAGAGGGAGCAGTTTGAGCTTGGACCTATCGAGCTGGTTATTCCTAAGGGGTATGTGACGGCGATTATCGGTCCGAATGGCTCCGGCAAGAGCTCATTGTTTCGCTTGATGCTTAATTTAACCAAGCCGGACCTTGGAGAAATCGAGCTTCTCGGTGAGAAGGTCGGAGTAAATGATGATCATCTGCTGAAGCAGAAAATTGGTTATGTGCCGGAGCAAGCGATCGATATCGAGGACCATCTCCGAGCAGAGCAGAAGACGGATTTTGTTAGAAAATGGTATCCGCAGTGGGATGTTAACCGCTATCAGGAGCTGCTCCGCCGATTTGAAGTAGATACCTCGCGCAAGCTAGGCAGGATGTCGAAGGGGATGCGCCGTAAGTACGATATATCCTTGGCTATGGCCCATAACCCGGAGCTGCTGCTGCTTGATGAGCCTTCTTCGGGACTTGATCCCATCGCCTGGAAGACGATGATAGAAGTTATTCACCGCTACATGGAGCAGGGTGACCGGACGGTTCTCATGGCTTCTCATATTGTAGACGAGGTCAAGCGGCTGGCAGATTACATCGTGTTTGTTATCCAAGGCAAAGTCATCGGGATGTACGAGAAGGATACGCTGCTCGAGTCATGGTATGTACTTTATTTGGATGCAGGGGATAACAGACATGTAGATTGGAGGGCTATTCCTGGTTTTCAGAGCGTAGAATCCACGGGCGGCAGCATGTTTAAAGTGGTGACCGGTCAAGCGCAGGAAGCGCAAAGCTGGCTTGAGACCTCGGAGCTTCGAGTAATCGGACAGCAGAAGCTGGAGCTTGACGAGATTTTGCAACGACTATTGGAACAGGTGAGAGGAGTCTGATGATTACAATGAAACCTTTGCAGGTGGACCAGGTTATGAAGCAGTATGGGGATAAGACGGCAGTAAACGGTATCAGCTTTGAAGTAGCAGAGGGTGAGATTTATGGTTTGCTCGGTGCTAACGGTGCAGGCAAAACAACAACAATGCGTATGGTGCTTGGGCTTATTTACCCGGATGGGGGCAGCATTCGATATAACGGGAAGAACTATAGTGCGGATCAGCTGAAGAGTTTGGGTTATTTGCCGGAGGAACGCGGGTTGTATCCGAAGGTTAAGGTAAGCGACCAAATTCTCTATCTTGCGCAGCTGCGGGGAATGTCCCGCAAGGATGCAGACAGCAGTTTAAAGCGCTGGCTGGACCGGTTCAGTGTTCCGGAGTATTACGGCAAGAAGGTTGAAGAGCTCTCTAAAGGGAATCAACAGAAGATTCAATTTATCGCGGCGGTCATTCATAATCCGAAAATCGTAATCATGGACGAAGCCTTCAGCGGCCTCGATCCGGTCAATGTCGAGCTGTTGAAATCAACGGTGAAGGAACTCCGTGATTCCGGCTCAAGCATTCTATTCTCCACGCATCGAATGGAGCATGTTGAGGAGCTTTGCCGCAATATTACTATTTTGCATAAATCGAATCCGGTGCTGCAGGGGAATTTGAAAGCCATTAAGAAGCAGTTCCCGCGTGAGCGCGTTATTCTGGCAACGGAAGGCGATGTGTCAGGGCTTGCCGGGATCAACGGTGTAAGCAATGTCAATCGTCATGAATACGGCTATGAGCTGTTTATCAATAGCGAATCAGCAGGCCGTCCAATATTGGAGCATGCGCTGGCGCAGACGAATGTGACTCGCTTCGAAATTCTTGAGCCAACATTGAATGAAATATTCATTAAGACGGTAGGTGAGAATCATGAATAATGGATTTGCTACGGTAGTCGGATTCACGGTGAAGAATAAACTCAGAGGGAAAGCTTTTCTGATTACGACCATTATTATTGCAGTTATTATCAGCATTGGCATTAATTTACCTTATATTATCTCGCAGTTCAGCGGTGAAGGTAAGGCGACATCGATTGGTTATGTGGACAAAACCCAGGACAAGACGAGATCAGACTTTTATACAGGGAGCAGAATAGTCGGCCTGTTGAATCAATATTATAAAGCGCAGGAGAAGCCGGAAATTGAGATTCAATCCTTTGCAGATGCAGGTACTGCGGATGCGAATGAGAAGGAGCTCAAGCAGGCAGTAGCTGACGGCACAATTAAAGGATACATCGAATTCGCAGAGGGTACGAATGGCAGCTTCCCAAGTGTGACCTACAAGTCCGAAGCGCTTATGGACGTGAAAACCTCGCAATCCCTGCAAACGGCCTTATTGTGGGTGAAGCAGCAGGGCGTGCTGCAGGATTCCGGCCTCAGCCAGGCGCAAAAGGATTTGCTTCTTGCCCCAATTCAGCTGGATACGGTGCAAATTTCAGCAACTGAAGGCGCTGGTTCAATCGGCAGCGGCAAGACCGAGGGTGAGCAGGGAATGGATATGGCACTGGTGTATGTGATTATCTTCATGCTGTTCATGGCGATCATGATTAGCGGGCAGATGATTGCAAGTGAAATCACGGCCGAGAAAAGCTCAAGGGTCATGGAGATTCTCATTACGAGCGTTTCCCCGCTCAAAGCGATGTTCGGAAAAATAACAGGCATGTTCCTGATCGTTCTGACGCAGCTGGCTGTTTACGTCATTGTCATTGTTGTTAATATGACGATGCCGCATAATGCCAGCAAGCTTAGCGAGTTCGATATCAAGCTGAGCAATATTGATCCGGTGCTTCTGTGTTATGCGATTCTATTCTTCTTAACCGGATACTTTCTCTTCTCAACGATGTTCGCTGCAGTCGGTTCGATCGTGAGCCGGACTGAGGATCTGGGGCAGGCGGTGATGCCTATTACGATGCTGTCACTGGCAGGCTTCTATATCTGTATGTTTGGCGGATTGTCGAATCCCAATTCGATGCTGATCAAGGTCTCATCGTTCATTCCGTTCTTCTCGCCTTATGCCATGGTCGTTCGGCTGGGCTTATCGGATCCGCCAATATGGCAGGTGTGGCTGTCTGTTGCGATTCTGATCATCACGATCTCGTTCACAGGCTGGCTGTCTGCGAAGATCTACCGTACGGGTGTGCTGATGTATGGCAAGAAGCCATCGATGAAGGAGCTGCGCAAAGCGATGAAGGCTTATAAGATTTAGATATTATCGTTATAAAAGATGTATGTACATGATGTACGTAATGACCATGAACAACAAAAAACGCCGAAATACGGCGTTTTTTGTTTTGGCTACTTCCAGCTGTGACTGCTTTTAAGGGACTTCTTGATCAGACCAGCCTCAGGCTTGGCGTGTTCCGTCGCGGCGCTCCCGGATTTCCTGGACAAAATCGTTCCACCAAGGCTTATGATTGGAGACGTGCTTTGTATTGCCGGACCCGTCGCCCCATTTGACCCATAGCGGCTCCACCTGCGTCTGCATGTTCTCGAGGCTGCCATACTCAGGAAGGAGCCATTTGCGGCCGATTTGAGAGTGAAGCACTTCATCCGCCCAATCGTAATCCTGAAACAGGGTCGCCAGCTCATGGCCGGATTTTTGGGCGATTTGCCATTCCCAACGTTTGCCCGTGTTCTTGTTCATTAAGCCTTGTTCGATGGCCCAAAGCACTGTATGCGCTTCCAACGGCTCAAATCTCGTATTGAGGGAAACAGACGAGCTGATATCGATCGGATATTTGTAAAAAGCAACCCCGTGCGCATACAAGCCAACCTCACCCATCATTGCATGACGTGCCTCATCCCATAATTGCCGGGAGATATCTGTGTAATACTCCCACGGTTTTCCCGTCGTTTTGTAGAGGATCGGCCCCATCCATTCCGGAACGTCCATTTCGCGAAGTCTTTTGTAGAGCAGGGCGTACGTCCGTTCATCGCTTTCCCGGTTCTCGTCTTTATAATAAGCGTCGATTTCGGCAGAGCGGTTAAAAGGATCGGTAAACCGCTCGTCCCGCCGCGGCATCGCATCCATTTCGTAACGGGTTCCGTCCGATCGGGGTTCAGCGGGATGCTGCATCTCCGGCTTCAGTAAATCCCCGAAAATCCCTCCTGCATCAAGCAGGTAGAATCGTAAGATCTCCTGCCAATGCCGGGAGAGAGCGGCATCATTCGCTTCGCGCGTCAAAGCGGCCAGCGCCTGTTCACCCCAAGCCTGCATCTCCTCTTCTTCGCGCAGGATGATCTTTAAGATCCGGCAGGTTGGCTGATCAGTTAACGGGTTGGTTTCCTCCAAGTGCCTGCGGATCGAGCGGATCATTTCGGGTTTAATGACGGCATAAATTCCCGTGAGCAGCTCGATCGTAGTATCCGACCGGATCAACTCGTCCATCAGCTTCTCGAGACCAGGGTCAGGTACTTTGTCCAAATAAAGCGGAGGCTCCCGCATTTCGGACACTCTTTTGCGAAGGGACGCCGCGTGTTCCGCATCCAGCCACAGATGCAAGCTGAATGCGCTCTTGACCTCCCATTCCGGCGTACGGGCAATATGAGCGGAATAAATCGCATGGAGCCGTGTTTTTACATAGTTGAACCGCCTCAATAAGGCTACATTGTCATCGATAGAAAAACCAGGTTTACAAGCTTCGTCATAGCTGCACAGGCCAGCTAATGGAGGGATGCCTAGATTATCTATTTCTACTCTCATGATACTGCCCTCTTTCTTTACGGATTTGATTTATCTTTAATATATAAGCATCCCTGCTTTCTGTCTTTGCTGAAATGTACCATCTTTTTATCAAAAACAATTGTTCAATGCGCTCTTTGGAAAGCTTATGCGGTTGTCCGGATGATATAATCCGCTGTTCGTATGGCAAGAGCAACCGTGGTCAATGTAGGATTCGCCGACCTCAGATAAGGGAGAACGCTGTTATCTGCAACGAATAACCCGGATACGCCGTGAATTTGTCCAAACCGGTTCGTAGCAGAGGTTGCGGGGTCGTCGCCCATACGGCATGTGCAGGATTCATGGTCGCCAGCGACGATGGCCTGACGCCCAAAATGAGTCGTACCGAAACCAAGCGCGGCTGCAAATCTGTTCAACGCTTCTTCCGCTATGTCGAGAATCTTGAGGTCCTCCGCAGTATTGGAATAATGGATCTCCACCTTGGGAAAGCGATGTTGTAATACAACTCCATTTCCCGAATCGGGAAAGGCCAATCCTGCTCTGTCATGTACATGCGCGGCGTAACCGCATTCCACGCAAGCATCCTTCCGCCCAAAGCCGGCTTCGATAACGCCGATTTTCTTGCCGTTATTCCCCCATTGCTCGCATAGCCGCCAGAGAGCTGCTCCTCCGCCTGCCCCCGTGCCGACGAAGGACGTCATATTCGGTCTGACTCATGCTTTTGAGCGGTGTTGTCGGTATCCAGTTCGGTCTGGATATTCCAATATCGCTGCTCTGCTCCTTATCCGCATTAGCCCGCAACATAACCACCTCGCCGGATTTGTTATTGCCCCAAATAATCCCCGCCGTTAATATGGAAAATTTGTCCGGTGACATAAGAGGAGTCCTCCGAGCCCAAATAAACATATATAGGCGCAAGCTCAAAAGGCTCAGAGGGTCTTCCCATCGGCATTTCGTTTCCCAGCGTCATATAAGCCTCCGGAGGCATGGAAGATGGGATAATGGGTGTCCACGTCGATGACGGGGCTACCGCATTGACCCGGATTCCCCGAGGGAGAAGAGACATGGCCATGGAACGGGTAAAGGTATTGATCGCTCCCTTGGTAGATGCGTAATCAATTAAGGTTTGATATCCGGAGTTTGCGGTTCTGGAAGAGGTCGAAATAATGGAGCTGCCGGGCTTAAGATGAGGAAGGGCCGCTTTGGTCAGAAAGAAAACCGAAAAAAAGTTGTTTCGAAACGTGAATTCCAGCTGCGAAGTCGTGATGTGCTCAATGCTTTCCTGATAAAACTACATGGCGGCATTATTTATTAATATATCAAGGCGCCCGAAATGGTTGACAGTCTGTGCGACAGCCTTCTGGCAGAACAATTCATCGCCGACATCTCCTGGAATCGTGATGCAGCGCTGCCCGATTTGTTCGATCCTCGCTTTTGTTTCTGCAGCATCGCTGTGCTCGTTATAATAAACAATGGCGATATCCGCCCCCTCCTTAGCATAGAGATACGAAACCGCCCGTCCGATTCCGCTGTCGCCGCCAGTAATGAGCATGACTTTATTTTTCAATTTTCCCGATCCTTTATATCGGGGGTTCTCTGAAATGGGTCTTGGGATCATCAGCGATTCAATACCTGGTTGTTGAGGTTGAAATTGCTTAGGGAAATACACCGCCAACTTCTTGCATTTGTTTACCCAACCGTATACTGGGAACATACTCATGAAAGTTCCTCCCCAAGGGATATTGTAAAAAGGTTCAACGGTTTATGTATATTAAAGAATATATGATCTCATGTGCTATATCGATTTGCATTGAACAAAGCAAAAAGCGGTAGATGAAAGAAAAAAATCATCTACCGCCGAAAGCGGTGAAGCTATGGCTGCATTTAAGAATCCAGTCCTCGAACATTCCGCTCAATGAAATAACATCTGCTGCGAGCAGGGAAGCGCTTGCCGATGACTCACTTCAGCATAATTAATCCTTCAAACTGCGCTTCAATTTCAATACTCCCGGATTGTCCGCTGGAAGCCTGCACTTGAAGGCTTTTGCCATTCATAACCGGATCTAACGCTTGAATGGTGCCTTGATGATCATGGGAAACCAGTTCGTGAGTCAGTAAAGTACCATCCCAGCTGATGCGGTACAGCTTCGTCGAATAAGCCGCTCCTTGTTTCGCCGTTAAGTAGAGCAGTCCTTCCGCCCCGGTTCCAAGCGAAAATACGTCTTTGCACGGGGTATTGTCGTTTGCTTTGTTTAGAACAGCAGTTATGGCCGCACTCTGGTCACGCAGTGGGACCGGTGTAATAAAGCCTTCGCCTGTGCCGATATTTCCGGCGCTGTTACCGGATAAGGTATTCCCGGAGATGTACCATCCAAAGCCGGATTTCTTAAAGAACAAACCATACCGGGAGTTATCGTTTACAATATTATCTGTAATTTTCAGGTTGCGGATGCTGCCGTCAACCTGAATACCGTCTCCGGTATTATTCGTCACTATATTTTGAGAGAGGATGAGGTTAGAATCAACGGACATACCGGCAATACGAATCCCCCCGCCTTTGCGGCTTTCGGTAACCGTATTGTCACTGATGATAATATTCTTGGCGTTGTGATTGACTGCATATTCCAGATGAATACCATAGTTATAGGCATGATGGATGTTATTGCCTGAAATCGTTATAAAGCTTCCATCAATAATATAGATTCCGGAGTTCAGGTTTACATCGGGATCGTTCTCAACCCCGTCAATAATGTTGCCGATGATATTCAGATATTTGGCGCCACCTTCGATATGTATGGCTTCGTAACGGGTTTTCTCAATGACGTTGCCCGTGATCGTGATATTGTCCGCTCCTGCAATTCCGATCCCGAATCCCGCCATTTTCGATTTACCAAGCCCTTTGGGGACCGAAATGTAATTTCCCGCAATCACGAAATGTTCCTCTGCTTCATTCGCCTGACCGGGATGATTCAGCTCTATAGCGTCGCTGTAGATATCAATGAACTGGTTGTTAATCACCCGGATATCCTTGATAGAAACGGCCATTTTATTGGTCAGCAGGCCATAGGAGACCTTTTCAAAGTGGTTGCCGCTAATTTGCACATGTTCAATACCGGGGTTGTTCATATTGATTGCTTGTGAATGGATACCGGTAAACGTATTGTTCATTATCCATACATTGTTTACATTCTTATGAATGTCAATGCTGATATTGCCGGCTGTCTGCGTATTGTTTAACCACAGCCCCTCAACCACAACATTGTGCTGCCCGGCCGCTATGACCAAGACAGCGAAATCTGCTTTCGTATTGGTTTTCGTAATTTTAGCACGGGCCCCCATGACTTTGGTTCCCGAATAGATATATAGATTGTTCGATACCACATAAGTTCCTTCTGGAAGGTATACGACCCCGCCGCCTGATTTTTTGGCTTGATTCAGCGCAAGTTGAATCGCAGCCGTATCGTTCTTTTTACCGTTGCCGGCAGCGCCGAATTTGTTGCTTTTGACATTAAATACATTTGCATATTCCACTGGAGCATCGGAGAGATACTTTTTAACTGAATCCTGTATTTCGCTATTCACAAGCAGGGTTTGGCTGGCTTCCATCCGGTTGCTGGCGGTTTCCACTTTCCCCGTCGTCGTAGCGGATGCCGTAATGGTAAACATCATAAAGATGAGAACACATACGATGCCAAATGCCGTCCATTTCTTCATATTTACTCCTTTCTCATCATGGATAGCTGCTGTATCTATGATTACGTAATAATCGCCGGCTTTGAAGCGAAGGCAGCCGGAACCTTACCGCCTTCCTTCTGACTTGACCTGTCGAGCTGCAGCTGTGAGATAAATCCGGATTGAAAGCAGGCAAGCCAGAAGGTTAATTGAATAAACGCAAACGAGTCGAATTGCATGAGCGAATAGGCAAGAAGCACCATGATCATCTTAGCAAAGTTTCTTCCTTTAAAGGAATGAAAAAGAGCAGCTACTGCCATCAGCAGCAGCATTCCGATAAGTCCGAATTCGGACAATAACCGGGTGTACATATTGTACTGCGGAAGAGATAGATTAGTCGTTGCCTGGCTAAATTCGCTTCCCTTCTTCAGTAAACTTGGTGGAACCATATCCAGATGGTTCATGTAGCCATAGTAGAAATTCCCTAAACCATAGCCGATCATCGGGTTATCCAAAAATGCACGCAATCCAATTTCAGAATACGTGGAACGGATACTAAAAGAAATATCCTTCGATATTATCGATGGATTACTCATCATGTTCGCGATGCGGTGATAATGGTCTGCCTTCAAATGAAAGATGTTTTGTACAAAAATGACGTTTAGAAGGACGGCGATTATACTTGCCATAGCCGTCAATTTCATAATGATCTTAAAGCCTTCTCTCGCCTTTGAAGTGACGAATACATACACGATATACAAGACGAGCAAATCAATCATGTACCGGATCGACAGCGAGAATAATGAAATGGGAATAAAGGAAAAAACAATCCATTTATCAAGTTTGGATAAGCAGTTCTTGTTCTTTAGGATCAAATAAGCGGGTATAAGAAATAAGTTCGTGTGCAATCCGATATAGGAAGGCTCCGAAAAAGTAAAATGAACCCTGTTCGCCACACGGTAAATGTCACGGTTTACAAACAAATCGATTAGGGTGCTGATCATTCCGCTTCTGAAGGCATAAATGTAGATCAGCTGAAGGACGCCTACTGCAATCGCTACTCCATAGCCTCTCAGAATATATTTAAAGAGCTTTAGATACGATGCATCCTTGTTATTGCGATAGATGAATATTCTAAAGCTTAAGTAGACGAGCAGTCCTGCGCCCAGTGATGAAATCGCGTCCATTAACCCGATGAAAGAATAATGCATTTTCACATTTTGAAAACCCGTATACAAAACGATAGTGATAAAAATAACCGCAATCCACAATTCGATTGCCCGGTATCGGAGTCGAAATAGATAAGGCAGATTCAATATAAAGTATACAGCGATAAATAACAATGAGATAGGTTTATAGGCTTGACCGAACATAAGCGGGAAGTTATCAAGCGGAAATAAGAAAGCCGCGATATACATCCATACATTCATACTATTTTCCCCTTTTTATTGTATTGTCTTACGAACCGGTATGATTCAAGATGGCTCCGATAATCCGTGCATGGGCACGCTCCAAGCTTTTCTTTGCTTGTTTGACCCTTTCTTTTTCTTCCTTCCCTTCCATGACCACCATAACGACCCCGTCGCATATAGCGCTGACTGTCAGGCAATCCGCTGCCTCTAGAACTGAAGGTGCATCAAATAGAATGATATCGTAATGCAGCCGAAGCTCATCCATGAGCTGGTACATACGGTATGACCTCAACAATTCGGACGAAATGGCAGGCAGCTGTCCGCTTGTAATGAGGAACAAATGATGAATCGGTGTATCTTTCACGACTTCCTGCCAGGTATGCTTGTCCGTCAAAATGCTGGTCAAACCGGTACTGTTCGGCTGGTTGAATATCCGATGCACCGAAGGGTTTTGGAAGTTCATATCCACAATCAGCACGTTCTTGTCTTCTTGTGCGAAAGTAACCGCCAAATTGCTGACGGTCGTCGTTTTCCCTTCTCCCTTCCCGGAAGAGGTAATCATGATCACTTTGACCGGATTACCGGATGCATAACGAATATTCGTCCTAAGCTTCCGATAGGATTCAGAGATCGGTGAATTCGGTTTGTTAATCGTAATTAAGTTAATTTCATTGGCTAACTGTCGCATACTGTTCTCCACCTGCCTTACTGTCGGATGCTGCGTAAGGACGTTTACGTTTCCGGCGCTGCTTCTTCATCTTCATCACTGAAACCAGCACGGGCAGGCCGAGATCGGCTTCGAGATCAGCCTCCGACTTATACGTTTTGTCCATATAATCGAGGAAGAACACCAGTCCTGCTGCAAACATCAAGGAGATGAAAAGACTAATCAGAATATCCATTTGCGGGTTTGAGTTTATCGGAACATGCGATCCGTTTAGGTTGGCTTCTGCAAGAATGGTTACGTTATCTATGTTCATAATCTTGGGGATCTGCTGTTTGAACACGTTTGAGATCGCATTGACGTTATTGACCGCTCGCTCGTAGGAGGTATCGGTGTACATTAAGCTCATGAGTAGAGAATTGTCCGCTGCTGCTACGGAAACTCTGGACAGTTCGCGCGTGCTGGCATGGAGGCCGGGGTATTGCTCGACTACTTTATTCAGGATGGCAGGTGAGTGGATAATCTCTTTATACGAATGAATCAGCATCATATCCGTCTGGATTTTTTTGATATCTGTACCCATTTTGCTGCTCTTGGACGGTTGATTGACGATCAGTTTCACGGCAGCGGTATAAACCGGAGTGACCATATAGTAGCTTCGAATGCCTGTCGCAGCGCAAGCGATCATAACGATTAGTACGATAAGCCACAGCTTCTTCTGAAACAGCCTGAAATAATATTTAAGTTCCACGATCGTTCTCTCCTCATGATTCAAAATGGGTAAACGGAAATATTCTTCAAATGATGCGGTTCGTTTTTGCTGGGTTATGTCGGTTCTTGAGGAAATGTTTTCAAATTAATGTGTAAGATATTTGTAATTTTTGAATAAAGTATAAAATAATTTGCATCATTCGGCCTATTATAGCCAATATATCCCAAAATACCTGTCGATTAAGGGGAGATTTATTTTGCAAAGCGCTTCTAATTTTGTCGAATGAGGCGATGTAATGGTTGAGTTTCCTCTTTTCATTCCTTTCATGTCGAATGTCCGTCTCTTTTCTCGTTTTCGGATGGGGTAAGGAGATCATGAAATACGGCGCCGCGGGATGGCGGTGGCGGGTCAGTCTCATCATGAAGGAGATTTTAAGGCAATCTGCCAGCCGCCTAAAGAGAGATTTTTGTATGAATCTAAGGCGGTCCCAGCAGGTGAGTTTATACATCTTGGACGGCCTATTTGAGCGCTTCGGTTCTTTAAAAGCTTATAATGATGGCAAAGATGATTCGTAGCTCTGTTATCTTTTCAACAATCGGCTGCAGGGTGTGAAAGGGGAGGATTCATATGTGGAGGACGATCTTTTCCTATATTCCAAACGGGATGGTTTGCATGCAGGCAGCGATCACGTTTATCGTGCCTTTTATGATTTTCAAGTTTTTTCAATGGATCCGTAATGCAGAGGAAGAGTGAACAGCATGCGTAATGACAACACCGCCAAACCATGGACAGTTGACCCTGAATACCGCCTAACCGGCGATTATTCTGCGGATATTCTTTCTATCAAGACTGCTGTCGCACCGCATACAGACGTACATGTTCGTGAATTTCTCCTCGGCGGGATCGGCGTTAAAGCGGCTCTGTTGTTCGTGGACGGGTTATCTGACAAGGAACTTATCGACAAGCATATATTGAGATCGTTAATAAGCGATTTTAGCTTTGAGAGGCTGCAAGCTTCAGATGGGAACGTAATCATTTCTAAAGATTTTATTATCAATCAAGTCCTGACCATATGCGAAATAAGCGAGACCGTATTCTTAAAAGAAATGGTATCCAAAGTCTTACTAGGAGCAACCGCAATTATTTTCGAAGGTATATTGGAAGCCTTCATTCTTGGAACTGTAAAGGCAAATCGCGCAATATTGAAGAGCCGATCTCTGAGGCGTTAATTCGCGGTCCGAGGATTGGATTCACGGAAAGTATTAAAGATAACACATCGTTATTGCGCCACCATGGCGAGAACAGCAGTTTATTATTAACCGGCTTCAAAGTCGGCAAGCGAGCACACATCGATCTTGTTATGGCTTATATGGGGGATATTGCCGATCCGGATTTGGTTGCTGAAATAACCCGAAGAATCAATAAAATTGATATGGACCATATTCCTGAATCCGGGTATATTGAGCAGCTGATTGAGGATAATTATCTGAGCATATTCCAGCAGGTTCAGAATACGGAGCGGCCTGATCGGGTAATCGGCGTATTAATGGAGGGCAGAGTCGCCATTCTGCTTGACGGGACACCATTTGCGCTCATCGTTCCAGTCACGTTCAGCATGCTGCTTCAATCACCTGAGGATTATTATGAACGGTGGGTACCGGGAACACTGATGCGGCTATTAAGGTTTCTAGCCGCATTTATCTCGTTATTAGGACCCGCCCTGTATATCTCCTTTATTTCGTTCCATCCCGGCTTGATTCCAACTAAGCTTGCCATTTCGATCATTGGAACGCGTGAAGGGGTGCCGTTCTCATCTCTTGTCGAAGCCCAAGATTATGGAGATATCGATTGAAATCCTGCGTGAAGCCGGACTTCGGCTGCCCAAACCGATCGGTCCTGCGATGGGAATCGTAGGGGGTCTTATTATCGGGGAGGCTGCCGTTCAAGCAGGCATTGTCAGTCCCATTCTGGTTATCGTCGTAGCCGTAACCGCGATTTCATCCTTTGCTATTCCTCAATATAGCGCAGGTATCACCCTGCGGATTCTAAGGTTTGCAGGAATGATCTGCGCGGCAACGTTCGGATTGTTTGGGGTGACGTTATTTTTCCTCTTCTTATGCAGTCATTTGGTGAAATTAAAGAGCTTTGGCGTTAATTATACTACTCCGGCTGTTCCTTACCGTTTAAGCGACTGGAAGGACTTCATGCTGCGCGTGCCGCTCATGATGATGAAACGAAGAAGATTTTGGGGCAAACCCGTATTACACTTGTGTGAATGACTTGCTGCGTTGTTTTGGCATTCGCGGTTTACTTCTGCACCATGCACAGATCCGGCGCAGCGGGGTGATAGGTGTCGGCAGTCAACCGCATGACGCATGGGCATCTATACTGGATTTTTACAGCTATTTCGGGCTTAGGATGTACGAATGAGCGCTATACTGGAAATTTCCAGTTATACATGCATAATTGAGCTCCAAAAGGCTCATTTTGGGGTGATTTAGCTGTATGGAATGCAGTATAGAGACAGCCTTAATCGGATGGAGGTCTTTTTAACTGTACGTATTCCAGTATAGGCTAGAGTGTAACAGGTATCTGATCTAAAAAGAAACTTCGACCTCAAATCAATTTCATTCCGCTCATGAACATAGCTTGTTGCTGCGCGGCTCGGCCATTACTAGAGTTCAACTTCTCAATAGCACATGAACCGCGTAAGGCTGCAGCAGGATGCTTCCCTGAACTGTTTCTTCGCTCAAGGCGTCCTTGAATACACCGTCCAAATCCACCTCGATCGAGCCGTTGTTATGATTGAGCAGCATAAGGTAGGTCTGACCGGCTTTCGTTCTCAGGGCGGCTTCAACCCCGTCATATACCTTCGGTAATAGGGTAACGATGCCTTCTTGATCCAGAATAAGCTTCATCAGCCTGTCCATAGCAGCCTCATCCAGGTCGCAGCCGACGTAGTAAACACGGCCCTTGCCGAAAGCATGGACGGTCACGGCCGGCTTATCCTTGTAGTAATGACTGCCGTAGTCCGCAATCGTTTGGGCACCGCTTGCCTTCAGAACATCGCACCACATGGAGGCATGGCCTTCGCCGAAAGAGCCTTTCACGCTGACCGTACGGCCGAAGTTGACAGAATCGAATTCCTCGAGCTCCACGCCAGCTAACTTGCGGAACAAGCCGGGGAAGGTCATGGTGGTCATCCGGTTATTCCAAGTCCGCGTACCTGAACGGAAGGTGATGAGCAAGGAACCGCCATTCTCCACATAAGCCTCGCATTTCATCGCAATTTCTTCCGTCATTAAATTGAAGGCAGGCATAAGGACAAGCTTGTAGGGAGAGAAGTCCGTCTCCACGCTCGTCACATCCAAGCCCACATGCTGCTTGGCGACAGACTTGTAGTAAGCGTCGAGCAGCCCGCCATAAGAGAACTTCTTGTTGTGAGGCTGCGCACGATGGCTCCAATTGTTGTCATAGCTCTTGATCAGGGCAACGGAATTGATATTCTCCGCACCCACATATAGCGAAGACAGCTTCGAGATTTCGCTGCCGATTTGGGCAATTTCACGATAACGTCTGCGGCCGATGCCGTCATGATCGAGAATGCCATGCCAATACTGCTCGATACCCACCGTGCACGCCCGCCAGCGGAAGTAGACCATACCTTCGGCACCATGTGCGATAGCTTGATAGGTCCATAGGCGCACTTGACCGGGCTCGGGTGTATCTCCCATGGAATGCCAGCCGCATGGGCCGCTTTGCTGTTCCATCATCCAGAAGTTTTGATGTTTAATGCCTCTCATCAAATCATGCGCCATCGAGACGGCGGCAGGCGAGGACTTGCCCCACATGTTGTTCGGATAATTGTCCCAGCTGATAAAATCGAGATCCTTGCCCAGATCGAAATAATCCAGCTCGCTGAAATGTCCCATCAGGTTATGGGTGATGGGCAGTGCGCTTAAAGCGCGGATTTCATCGATTTGCAGTCGCTGGTAATCTGCCGTAGAGTCTGAGAAGAATCGTTGATAATCGAGCTGCAGGCCCGGATTATGATTAAATGGGGTGGACAGCAGATTGCCGGAGCCGGCGTTCTGGCTGAAGCCATCGCTGGCCGAATAGACGGGCAGGATAATCTCCTCCCAGTTTCGGTAAGTGTGGCTCCAGAAAATCGTTCCCCATTCTTCGTTGAGCTTATCGATGGCTCCATATTTATTGCGAAGCCATAACCGGAAGGCTGACAAATCGCTCTCGCAGTAACAGGCCCCGCCGAATTCATTGTCGATTTGCCAGGCTATGACATGCTCATTGCCCTTGTAATGCTCAGCCATGGCCCGCGCAATCTTCTTGGAGTAGTCGCGGTATACAGGATGATTGATACAATAATGTCTTCTTGTGCCAAAACCCTTAGTCAGGCCGTAGACATCTGCCGGATACATATCCGGGTGTTTGTCCATCATCCATTTGGGCGCTGCGGCGGTCGGCGTGCCGAGGACGATCTTAATGCCTTCACGGGCCAGAATCTCAATGGAACGGTCAAGCCAATTGAAGTCGTAAACACCCTCCTCAGGCTCCATTTTGGCCCAGGCGAACTCGGCCAGCCGTACCACATTGATATTCGCTTCGCGCATCATCTTGGCATCGATCGGCCAGCGCTCCTCCGGCCAATGCTCGGGGTAATAGTCTACACCAAAATACATACTGAATTCCCCTCTTCATCGATAATATGTTAGTATTATGCTAAACGAGCTATTGATACGTTCATTATAACGATTGAATATATGAGAGGTAAATACGACGATTATGATAAACGTATTAATATTATGCTATTTGAAAGGTGGTTTGGATGAGGGTAAACCATTTTTTGGGGGCGCCTCGCTTTCCCCATTTCATTTGTTATCCGGAATCCTTCGGACATTATTATGAGGATCCCACACATAGCGAGAATCGGGCCGCCGGGCAGCTCGCCTCCTATAATTGGCATATCGTGCGCGGAGGCAAAGGATATTTGCGGGTCGGCAATGAGACGATCGGGCTGCAGGCCGGATCGGGCTTTTTATACGGGCCGGGCGTCGAGCAAACCTACTTTGCGGACAGCTTGGATCCGTGGGATATCAGGTGGGTCCATTTCAAAGGGCAGGGGATCGGGGAATTGCTTCAGGGCAAGGGAGACAGCGAGGTATGGACCTTCTCCTGGAAGGATGCAAAACGGTTGGATGAGCTTTGGGGACAACTGTTATCATGCGGGATTCCGTCTCTGGAGGGAGGGGAAGCGCATGTATCGGCCCTGCTCTATGAAATGATAGCCGAACTCGTGCAGCATGCAGGGGATATTCAGGGTGTACCTGCTTTCGGGAGGCGGAGCAAGCTCATTCAGGCTGCGGAATGGATACGCGAACACAGCTCGCTGCCGCTGACATTGGAACAGATGGCGGATGCGGCGGATTACAGCGTGTCGCATTTCAGCCGGCAGTTCCATTTGCTGCTTGGCAGGACGCCGATTGATTTTCTCACGGAATGCCGCATCGTACATGCCAAGATTTTGCTGGTATCGACCGAATTATCCGTGAAAGCCGTGGCGGAGAAGGTTGGCTTTGCGAGCAGCGCCTACTTTATTCAACGATTCCGCAAATTCGAGAATATGACTCCGGAGCAGTTTCGTCAATTGAGAGGATAAATTTTCGGGCACAGGGAAAGCCGCTCTCCCATTTTAGAGCGCAGCCCGTTATTATTAAGAAGAGACGACAAGCAGAAAGGGAGATTCAAATGCCGAATAAGAGACAAGGGACCTTCGAGATCACAAGTGAACAGCTTACAGTCGAGATTGGGATATGCGGAGAGCCGGGGCAATACGCGGGACCGAGATTTGATTGGACGGGATTCGTTCATCAGGTCAAGCTGAATAAGGGAGGCCATACGTTCTGTGTGCCGGAGAGCTTCATACCTGGCGAAGGTACAGGTGGAGCCGGGCTGTGCAATGAATTTATTTCGGATCTCCCTGTCGGATACGATGAGGCAAAGCCAGGCGGGCAATTTCCAAAAATCGGGATCGGAAAACTGACGAGACTGGATGAACGCGGCTATATCAATGGAACGGCTTACCCCGTTGAGCCTTGCCCTATAAAGATTGAGAGCGGGGAGGACTTCGCAAGGTTCATTGCGGAGCCGGTGATCTGTAACGGATATGCTTTTGCTTACGAGAAGACGTTATCCGTCCAGGGGACGGAACTTAAGATTGAATACAAGCTCAGCAATATAGGTGACAAGCCGATCCATACATTGGAATACGTGCATAATTTTGTCGCCATCGACGGGAATTCGATCGGGCCTGGCTGCCAGCTCCGGCTGCCGCTGGAAATCGCGAATCGGCCGGGTTATGAACCCTCCCCCATACTTACGAAGGATATCCGGACTGCCGGAGACCGCATAGAGTGGGATGCAGTGACAGGAACATTTTATGCTCAGTATCGTGCAGCTGATGGTACGGTTCCATTCTACTGGGAACTGACTGATGAACGATCTGGAGCGGGAATGCGGGAGAAGGGGAGCGAGCCGGTATGGCATTATAGCTTGTGGGGGCAAAGTCACGTGGTATCTCTCGAAGCATTCGTTCGGGTGGACGTTCTGCCCGGCGGCACGAAGAGCTGGTCCAGGACTTACGAGTTTTTTGAATTGGAGCGGTAAGCAACCTCTCCTATCTTCGATCCAAGAGAATCGGCGGTTTCTATCACGAAGCTATAATCCCCTCCAGGTTGACATCGAGCCATCTATTAAGATGAGTTCCGCCAGTGAACCGGAGGGGATTTTTTCTATGGGGAATGAGCTGCTGGAGTTGGAGAGAAGGTGCCCTGAGTGGTGGTGGAGGCAGTTTCAGTCTGCATAATTGGACCTCCCGCTGGGAATGATTTCATTGTAATAACCTTCCTGTGAGAGTGAGTCACCAAAATGGCAGCGTCAATGAATTCAAATGATCCTAAAGCGGCAGAGCCCATTCACCTTCTATGCGCCACAATCGATGAAAATGTAGCAGAAATCAGAAAACGGCTGGGCGACAGCAGCGATAATAAAATCCTTGAGCTGATGATGCCGGCTGGCCGGCTGTCCAGGCTCGCCATTGTGTACACCGAAGGCTTGGCCGATCAAGTCGCCATTTCCGAATATTCGAAAGTGTTGATGGAAATTGATCTGTCCGGCGCACAATTGTCTGAGGATGGCAAGCCGATCGGATCTGAAGCGACCTGCCGGTTGGCCAAAGGAATTGCCAGCGGCTACGGCCCTTTACTGGAAGTGAAGGATTTTGAAGGGCTATTGAATATTGTGCTGATTGGCGGAGTTGCGGTTCTGTCTGACTCGGATCAGGCATTCGCTATTTCCTTGCAAAAATGGAAAGAGCGAACCGTATCGGAGCCGACTACGGAATCCGTTGTCCGCGGTCCGAAGGACGCATTCACGGAATCGATCCGTACGAACACAGCCTTAATCCGGCGCAAAATCCGTTATCCGGATCTATGGCTTGAAACCAAAACCGTCGGCCGGATCAGCCAAACCGATGTCGGTATCATGTATGTGAAGGGGCTGGCTGATGAATCGATTGTAGACGAAGTCCGAAACCGGATCGGAAGCATTGATATTGACGGCATTTTGGAAAGCGGATATATCGAGGAATCGATTCAGGATACAACCTTTTCGCCCTTCCCTACGATTTATAATTCAGAGCGGCCCGATGTCATCGCAGCTGAGCTGTTGGAGGGGAAAGTCGCTATTCTGGTTGATGGAACCCCATTCGTTCTCGTCGTGCCGGCACTTCTTATTTCATTCATGCATTCGCCGGAGGATTATTATCAGCGATATGATATCAGCAGCCTTATTCGGCTTCTTAGGTTTATCGGCGGGTTCATTGCCCTGCTTGGCCCTTCTATGTACGTGGCGATTACGACCTTCCATCAGGAGATGCTGCCGACACCGCTGCTGATCAGCTTGGCGAGTCAGCGGGAGGGGATTCCTTTTCCAGCCTTTATCGAGGCTGTTATTATGGAGGTTACCTTTGAGATTTTGCGGGAAGCGGGTCTGCGAATGCCCCGGACGATCGGCATGGCCGTTTCCGTCGTTGGAACTCTTGTCATCGGCCAGGCTGCTGTTGCCGCCGGTATCGTCTCAGCTGCTATGGTCATCGTCGTATCGATGACGGCGATCAGCAGCTTTATTTTTCCGGCCTATAGTATTTCCAACACCATTCGGATGCTTCGTTTTCCGCTTATGGGACTGGCTGCATCATTCGGTTTGGTCGGTGTCTTCGTAGGCATGCTGGGAATTATTACCCATCTAGCGGGGTTGTCGTCCTTCGGTGTCCCTTATGCAAGCCCATTCACGCCGCTGCAAAGCATGAGCGATGCGAAAGATACGCTCATCCGGCTGCCGGTATGGGCGATGAAGAAGAGGCCCTCGGTGTTTGCCAAGCTCAATCCCGTTAGACAGCGAACGAAATCAAGCAAATCCTAAAGATTCAGGCTAGGGAGGGAGGACCTCATGCGTCTATTCGCGCTGATGCTCTGCGGGTTCGTCTGTCTGGGCGTCATGACCGGATGCTGGAATAGGAAGGAGCTGAATGATCTAAGTATCGTGGTCGGTTTCGGAATCGACAAAGCCAAAAATCAGTACAAAGTATCTGCGCAAGTTGTAAATCCTGGCGCATACGACATGAAGACGGGAAGTGCCAATTTGGCTCCCGTCACGCTCTATTCCTCCTACGGCCCAACCGTATCGGAAGCGATACGCCGAATGACGACCATGACGCCGCGCTTCAATTATTTCGCTCATCTGCGCATCTTGATTTTCTCTGAAGAGCTGTCGAGAGAAGGAATTGGAAAAACATTGGATTATATGTCGCGAAACCGTGAATTCCGGAATGATTTCAATATCATCGTAGCTCGGGGCGTCAAGGCTGAACAGCTGCTTAATTTTATGACTCCGCTTGAGAGGAATCCATCTAACAGCATGTTCAAGATGCTGGAAGTCTCTACGAAGGTGTGGTCGCCTTCTGTCTCTACCAAGCTGGATCAGCTGGTAACTTCACTGTCTGTTGAAGGTTCCTCTGCGGTATTGACGGGAATCCGATTAAAGGGGGATATCGAGGAAGGGGCGAAGTCCTCTAACGTTAGCGCCATTAAGCCGTCTGCCCATTACGAGTATGGGGGCCTGGCTATTTTTCGGAGGGATAAGCTGATCGGATGGATGAATGAAAAGGAGAGCAGGGGATACTCGACGATTACCGATCAAGTGGATGAATCGATCGTCACTATCGATTGTCCATCCGGCGGAAAGCTATCGGTCAGCGGCATAAGAGTTCAATCCGAGATAAAGGCATCTCTCGCTCAAAGGAAACCGGAATTCGATATTACGATCAAAGGCGAGGGAGACATCGAGGACATGGAATGTAAACTTGGTCTTCAGAAGGAATCGCAGCTGAAGGAATTGCAAACGCGGCTGGAAGACGAGATTGCCGGCTTCTGTCAAGCGGCTCTATCCAAAGCAAGAAGAGTGAAATCGGATATTTTTGGCTTCGGCAATGCTCTTCACAGGTCAAATCCCCGGTACTGGAACAAGGTCAAGAAGGATTGGCAGAACGACTGGACGGAATCGCAGGTACACATCCATGTCCACTATGTAATCAGGCGGCTTGGAACAATTAGTTCTGGCGTAATGGACGAAATGAAGGAGTGATGCCTGGATGAAATGGATCTGGGTGGCAGCCGCAGTTTATTTTATCGTGTTCGTGGAAGGGATCGCGCTAATAAAAAAAGGATCGAGGCGGGATTCGGTTACCTTTATCATTCTTCTCGGTATCGCTGCTTCGATGTCGGCGGCGCAAAGCTTTGGAATTGCCATTCCGAATCCGAATGATTGGTATGATTGGGTGTTTACGCCGCTATCGAGGTTGGTTAAAGGAGTGCTTTACTAACGAAACGCAAATATAGAGAGGGGGGCGGTTATGGAAGGACAAATGGGCATGACGAGCCGTCAGTTTTTCATTTGCATCTTTCTGTTCACCATCGGCACGGCTATTCTGGCGGTCCCCTCCAGTATAGCGGCTGAGGCCCGGCAGAATGCTTGGCAGCCCCCCGTTATCGGGATAGGTGTGGGGATGGTCATGGTGCTTTTGTACGTATCCGTCAGTAAGAATGGCGGTGCCAAAACCTTATTCGAAATTAACGAATCGGTGCTTGGCAGGTGGATCGGCTGGGTGGTGAATATGTTCCTGACGTTCTCTATATTGATGTTTTGTGCGCAATTGTTGTTCTATCTCGGAAACTTTGTACTGACACAATTTATGCCGGAGACACCGCTTATCAGCATTAGTCTATTGTTTGGAAGCGTCGGCATCATGGCTGTCAGGTCAGGCTTGCAGACGCTTGTAAGGAGTGCGGAATTGTTTTTCCCATGGTTTTGCTTCTTTCTTGCACTGCTGATTGTGCTCTCGATTCCTCAGGTCAAGACAGACAACCTGCTGCCCCTGTTCGAGGCTGATATGCCGGGCATTCTGAGAAGCGCCTATACCTTCGACAGTTATACGTTCCTGCCGCTCATTTTTATACTGTTCATCCTTAGCTCCAGTATAATCCGCCCAAAGTCAGCTTATCGGAATATGTATCTGGCCAGCGCTCTTGGAGGGCTGGTTCTCATCCTGATTATCCTTCTATCTATTGGCGTACTTGGCGCAAAAGAAAGTGCAATGGACTTGTATCCGAGCTATGAATTGGCAAAAGCGATTAATATCGCGGGATTTCTGCAGCGTATTGAAGCGATTATGGCGTTCATTTGGTTTATTTCAGTTTATATAAAGATGGCGTTCTTCCTGCACTGCACGGTGCAAGGAATGAAGCATCTGTTTCGATTGAAGCATCCTAGAGCGATGGCTTTGCCCGCCGGTTGGATCGCGATTGTGCTGTCGACCGTTGTGTACCCGAACGCCATGTACATGAAGGATTGGGACAGCAGGGTATGGTCCGCTTTTTCATTAGTGCTCGGTATCGTCTATCCGCTTATACTTCTTGCGATAGCGATTGTACGCAGGAAAATTGCGCAGAGCCGCGGCACGGTACAGGATCAGGAATAAAGCCTTCCATAACGAAGACATGATCATTCTACTCAAGGTCAGTCCCTCTGTATCGATGATCTATAGTATACTGGATAGACCTTGAATATCTTCTCTAAAGGGAGTGAATGATCTGGCTAAGGCTAAAATCTTCATCAGCTCCGTCGGACAAGATGAGCTTGTTCCGCTCCGGAATACGGTGTTCGATGAATTGACGGCAATGGGTCATGAGCCGATGATGTACGAAAGAAACTTTGGACCTTGGGATAATCATCAGACCTCCGTTCGGCGATGTCTGAGTAAGGTGGAGGAATCGGACATCTTTCTCTTGTTCATTAAAGACAAAGGAGGCACCTTCTATCCGGATGCGGACCGGACGGTTACCCATATGGAATATATGCGTGCGCTCCAGACCAATAAGACGATTCTCGTCTTCGTTGAATCCAGCATCAAACGAAATTATTTTGCTGCAGCAAAGCCGGTTATTGCTGAGCTGACGGCTCAATATATGAGCGAAACCGGCCGTTATCCCAAAGCCTCGGAGCTGATTCGCTCCCTGCAGGTGCAGGGGGGATTGCCAGCGCAGGTAGATCCTTATGTGTGGCTGCTCGTGGATGACCTCGTGAAGAAAAATATGTACTTTGAGGAGCTGGCCCTTGGTGTCCCCATTCAATGGCGGGAATATTTCAGCGACCTCCTGCGAAGAGGCGTACTGCTGCTCCCGCTGGAGCATACCTTCGAGACCTATGTGAATCAGCTGAGGGAGCATGAGCAGTTCTATGAATTCATCGAACAGAACATGCCGCTCTTCCAGCAGGTATCCACTTTGCCTATCCTGTCATTCTTGACGTCGTTTATGAATAAACTGAAGGGCGGCATGGTTAAGCATAGCTACGGCGACTTCATGACCGATGACATTGGCATGTTCCATGACTGCTCGGCGATTACGCTTTACAAGGCGGCCCATGATCGGATGATTCTTATCGATGCGGTCGGCCACGCCTCTAAGGCGCCTTATTATTTATTAAGCAATCATCAATCTTATGTAGCGATTACATACAACCGGACACAACGGGAAAACGTCTTTTTTGATGAGAAGAAGAAAATGTTCTATCTTACAATCAAATGCGGGGAGAGGGTCATGACCTGCCACTTCAAGGCGGAACCGAGCTGGACAACCGATACGTTTATGACTTTCCGGGAAAGCGTCATGTATGGTATAATGAGTCACAACAAAATGATGTTTGAGTTTACACGCAAACTGATCGGAGGGATGCAGGAATGACAACGGTATACGTAGCAAAGGATGGACAAATTACGGAAGCGGTTGGCCAGCAGCCCAAAGACGCGCTGCTCTTCATATCCCCGAACAAGAGCTTCGAGGATATGCTCAAAGAAGAGAAAGCTCAGACCCAAAGTGCGATCGAATTAATCAGAAGCCGATTTGCCGCAGCCAAGCGCCATTAAGCGGGCGGTTAACATGATAGGAAATTTAATGCTCTCCTTCCTGAGGTAAATGAACCTGCAGGCGGGGGAGTTTTTTTGTGCGGTTAGGAATGCCTTGCAAGCAGCTATCAGGTATACCTTGTTTCGCAGGGGCAGCTGATATAGACCAAGGCGGCGCTCATAGGATCGGCGCCGCCTAAAGTTGGATCACCAGCATGACAAAATAGTTGTCGGCACCGCCTGATGGTTATGCGAGCTGAGACAGAATTTCCTGCTTAAACCGCTCAATCGCGATGTCTGTATCTACGGTGTAACCGCATTCAAGTCCGACGAAGCCTGAGAAGCCGGTCGCCTGAATGGCCCTAAGAATTTGGATATAATTCAACTCGCCTGTGCCGGGCTGCTTCCGGCCTGGGTTATCTGCGATGTGGTAGTGGTTAATGCGGTCGATATAGCCGGTTGCATTGCGGATCACATTGCCTTCCGTTATCTGTTGGTGATAGACATCGAAGACAAGCTTGATGTTCGGACTTCCCACCTGATCGATGACGTCGACCGATTCGTCGGAGCGCTGCAGGAAATGACCATGATGATCGACGAGTCCATTCAAGGGCTCGAGTTCCAATACGATGCCGGCTTCTTCAAACAGCGGGGCACAGCGCTTCAGCGTTTCGACCATCGTTTGTCTTTGAACTTCGCGGCTTATCCCCTCTATGACGTTGCCGGTCTGGGAAATGACAGAGCGAATATTGAGGATGCGGCAGGCTTCAATCGTCTGCTCTATACCTTCCAAATAAGCATCGCGCAAGGATTCATCGACCAGGCTGATGAATTTGGTGCAGGTAGCGCTGATGCCGACTCCGATTCGTTCCTGCTCCTTGGCCGTTTTCTTGATGTCATTCAAATTCCACCATGCGTAATATTCCAGGCCGTGAAATCCATGCTCTTTAATTTTTTCCAGATGATAAATCTCGTCTTTACCGGAATAGGCTCCGATGCACAAGGAATATTTCATAATGTCAGCATCTCCTTTACGACATTCAAATTAAGGAAACCGGCTTGCCGGATGCAGCCGATTCGTTGGCGGCAATTGTGATGTTATGTGTGTGAAGCGAGTCAGCGTAATCAGAGAGAATACGGGAACGATCACCGGTCCGCAGGGCATAGATGAAGGCTTCATCTTCAACGAAATAGGGATTCGCAGTGTTTGGATGAAGCTGAGTCCCTTGGGAGGATATATCGCGAAGTGCGTCGCTTCTTAGCTCAAGAACCCCTTTGTTCGTATAGATGTCCAGTCCGACGTGATGGCCGACTGGCAGCAGGCAGGTGTTTGAGATCGTAGCTATCATGCCGCTCGCAAGCTTCATCGTGACACTGCCTACATCGGGAACGTCGGTACCCTCGACTTGCTCGTCCATCACCTGAAGAGCATAGGAGGCGTAGACTTCCCTAACCTCGCCGCAGATATAACGGAGCAAGTCCACGATATGGGTGGTTTGTTCGACGAATTGTCCGCCCGAGCCAGCCTGTACTCTCCACCAAGGAACCATGGGCATACCGCCCATCCAGTAGCCCAGCGCCATTCCTGCCTTACTGTCCGCAAGCAATTGTTTGGCCAGATTCGCGGATTCATTATATCGCCAATGGTAACCGACCGAAGTGAGGAGATTGCTTGCTTTGACCTGCTTGGCAATGGCATCCGGAACTTCACGGTCGATGCCCAGCGGCTTTTCAACCAAGAACGGGATTCCCCGCTGGACTAATTTCAACTCCGCTTCCCCATGGGCCATAGGAGGAACGCAAACATAGACGCCATCAAGGGAGGTGCTGTCCAGCATCTCGTCTAAATTAGAAAAAGCTTTCGCTCCATTATGCTCGGATGCGACTTTCTGAGCCCGCTGAGCATCGACATCGTAGAATGCCGACAGGGAGACGCCATCCATTTGTACGAGGTTCTTAAGATGATGCTGGGCGATTCCGCCTGATCCGATAAATCCAAGCTTCGTAGTCATCCTCTTCATCACTCCTGATCGATAGAGTATAGTATAAATCAAGTACGCTCCTATTCTAGTTCAAATGATATTCAATTAAAATATAAGATAACTCGTCTTTAATATCGTAAAATGAAACTTGAGGTGAGATATGAGTTCCTCCTACAGCAGACATTTCGTTACGACAGAATGGGATCGGCGGCTGCCGCTCCATCTCACGAGTGTAGGTTATTCGGAGCATCAGGGCAGCATAAACAGAGAGAGCGGGTTCGTAAACTTCCATTGGCTGCATACGGTATCCGGCAGCGGTGAGTTTACGGTAAACGGCAAGACGGTGAAGCTGCTGCCGAATCAAGGCATCCTCCTCAGGCCTGGCGTACCTCACAGCTATTATCCGGAAACAGCAATCTGGTCGACCTGGTATATGACTTTCGATGGGGCGCTTGCCAATCCCATTGCCGCTTCCTTAGATATTCAGCAGATGCTCCCGCTTGGTTGGGAGAAGGATTGCCCCCTTGCCGCCATCCACGAGCAGTATAGGGAAAAATGCGGCTACAGCTTTGATTTAGCCGGTATTAACGGCTCGCTTGAGGTGTACGCGTTCCTGTCCCAGATTAAGCAATTCAGCCAATCCAGCGGGAATCCGTCCCTCTCCAAAGGACATGAGCGATTAACGCCTATTTATCTGCTCATCGAGGAACAGTTCTGGAATCCAAATCTTGGACTAATGATGATGGCGGATACGCTGCAAGTAAGCCCGCAGTACCTCAATACGCTGTTCCGGAAAAGCTGGGGCATAAGCCCCTATCAATATCTGGTTCAATTCCGGATACAGAAATCCAAGGAACTGTTGGTGGCGGATCGCGCTAGAACGGTCAAAGACATTTCAGGAGCCGTAGGCTTTCAGGATGACAGCCATTTCGTATATACCTTCCACAAGGTGACGGGCATGACTCCGGTTCAGTTCCGCTTGCAGTATGGGGAGTAGCGCTTATGATTGGCTGGATTTTATGGCTGTAAACAGGAAAAAGCCTCTCCAAATGGTTGTTTCTCCGCTTGGAAGAGGCTCTGGTTTCCTTGCAAAAGCGCTAGATGCCCATGCGTGTAAATACGCCTTCAAAAGAAAAGTCCACGCGGTCATCCCCGCATAAATACCGGTAAAACTTCGCAGCGGCAATTTGGTTCAGTCTCGCGTCATTACCCGCCCAAGCGTGATAGTTCCTGAATACCTGCGCCGCTTCCGGTCCGTTGTAATCCGTTATGTTGAATAAACTGCGCTGCTCCTGGCCGGGGCGTAACCGGAGTTTAAATACATAACGGGTCTCATCGGTGTAGTTTGGCTGGGCGCAGTGCCAGATCGCGTGGTGCAGGAAGCCGATCGTCCCGGCTTTGGACTCAAGCTTACGCTGACCAATGATGTTTTTGTAGCGGCCGATGCTGCCGGTATTCACTTTATTATGAAGATGAGAGCCGGGTAAAATCAGCGTGGGCCCCATGATTTCCGGTGTATCGTGCGAGAAGTAGAAGGCTTGGATATCGAAGGCAAAGGGCCTGGTATCGATAACGGAATCGGCATGATAAATCTGCGACTTATGATGCTGGGCGGGAACGATGTGCAGAGCCGAGTGGTCATATACAGGCGCAGCGCCGACTAAGCTTTGAAGGACGCCTTTAACTTGGGGAAGCTCGAATATGTCCTTGATCACCTTGGAGCTGTTCCAATAATTACCCTGGCCCTTCCATGCCCGCTGCTCCGCATGGGCGGCTTCGTTCAGCTCGCGCGGTACAAGATTCTCTATCTGCAGATACCCGTTCACGGCGAATTGGGCCATTTGAACGGCTGTTAATAAATGCTGGTTATCCGGGTTACTCATAGGACAGTCACCTTTCTTTCCAAGACGTATTCATAGGGAAGATGTCCCAGCTCATGCTCAGCGCCTGTCCGGTACAGCGGTAAGGCGGGAAGCTGGATCACGTTCCAGCCGTCTCTCATCGCATCCAGTACGGATGGATAGAGCGGGACCTTTGAATCTCCAGTATTCATTTGGAGTTCATTTTTTGCCTTCGCCCCATCATAGAGCGCCCATGCGACGGTATCCGATTCCAGACAAGAATCCGCCAAATGCAGAATCAAGATCTGCTGCCGTGTCTTGCTCATTGTCACCCATTCCTCCTAGAAGTTTGAAGTTTTGATTTGAATGCCCTTACATCGTAATATACAAGCAAGCCGTTCTGAATCTATAATTGTAAGATAAGTTTGTGTAATTCTAAGGTGTTTGGCGAGGTGACGGTATGGATGACGGCCAATTACAATTAATGAGAAGCTACCTTATGAATGCTCAGCTCCAGCTTTATACGGTTCATCATGTCAAGGTGGGCATGGAGTGGGATTATCATCTGAAGAATCCGGAAGTGAACCGCTTCTATTATTTCCTGGAAGGAGCGGGGAAGATCCGTATCCGCAATCGGGTATATTCGCCTCAGCCAGGTCAATTGTTCCTGCTTCCAGCGCATGTCGAACAAGCCTTCTCCACCGTTGAAGGCCACACTTTCCGTAAATATTTCTGTCATTTTACGCTGACAATGGGCGATATCCATCTATTTCAACAGTTTCAAATTCCCCATTTTATCGACGTTCCGGATCAGAGCTGGTTAGAAGAGCGGTTTATAAGCTTGATTGAGCTGTCCCAAAGCAGGTCCCTTTCAGCGCCGCTGCTGATCAAATCCGTTCTCTACGACATTCTCAGCCTATTTCTGGATCAAGCCGAGCTTCAAGAGAACCGGGAAGTCTGGCGGATTGAGGCGGAGACGCCGGCAATGGCTAAGATCAATACGATTGTGAATTATATTGAAGAGCATCTATCGGAGAAAATGAGCATCAATGAGCTGGCGGACCGCCTGCATTTTCATCCGAACTATTTTATCCAGCTGTTCAAGTCTATTATGGGTGTATCGCCGATTGTATATATTACCAAGAAACGGATGGAGAAGGCGCAGATGCTGCTCGCGGCCAGTGATCTGACGATCACCGAAATTGCAGAGCAGGTAGGCCTCGATTTGTATTATTTCTCCAGCACCTTCCGCAAGCTGAACAGTCTGTCGCCGACTGAATATCGGGGGCTAATGAGAGCAAAGCGGGAATAAACGAATAGACCACTTGGGCGGGATCAATCCCGCCCAAGTGGTCTATTTGCTGCAGTATTAAAGGATGTCCGGATGCTCTGCCGCCGCATGTATGAAGCGGCAGAGCAGATATTGACGAAGACGCCCGGTTATATCTCCAGTCTGTGCAGCGACGAGCAGTATCCCTGCGGCGCGGCAAGCTCCACTTCGATATCGCGCGGCGCTCTGACTTCAAGATGGAACAGCTTTTCTGCACCTGTGTCCTCTATGCGCCACGAGACATCCACCCGTCCACCGTCCGGCAGCGGAACGGCGCCTCTTGCCCATTTCAGATCCCCAGGCTGCGGACTCACCCGGACTTTCTGCCAGCCGTCGGCAGTTCCGGTGACGCCTAAGACATAGGCGCCAAGGAAATATCCGGGTGCGGCCGACCATGCGTGACAGTGGCTGCGGGTCAATAAATTCGGATTAGCCCGGTTTTCCTTGAAATTCGGATACATTTCCCAGCATGTCGTCGCCTCATATTCGATCATTTCGCCAAAATGCTTACGCATATTATCCAGCATGACCATGAATTTTCCCTCAGACGCGAGTGCTTCATAATAGAAGAAGGCCATGAACGGACTTCCGATTTGGACAAAGTCCTCCGGCGGCGAATCCAGGTAGGAGGCAATGGTTTCACGCCGTAACCCTGAGGCCACTCCGTTTAGGAAAGCGATAACCTGTGTTTGCATGCTGAATGTCTCGGACCTCGTTCCGTCTGCATGAATGCAGTCCAGGTAGGCTTGTTTATCATCCGACCACAGGTGGAGGTTAATCGCATCGATTAGATCTTGGGACGCCTTCGCAAATGAAGCGCCCTGCTCCTCGGCGCCAGCCAGCGCGGACAATTCCGCCGCCGCACGCAGCGTCTGGGCGAATATTGCGTTCTGATGCGTAACGACGCCGTTGCCCGGCTGATCGATCGGCGCCCAGTCAAGCAGGTTCCAGCCGCGGATAAACAGCAGTCCCCGCTCGTCCAGCTTCTGCAAATAATGGTCAAGCGTGAATCTGACATCCGGCCAGATCTCGGCAGCAAACTGCCTGTCGCCTGTACGGCCGACATATTCAAGTACAGCAATGGCCCAGAAGAAGGTCCAATTCGGGATGACGCTGCTCCAGCCGCTTGGCACTTGATCCGCATACAGTGGGGACTGGTGTTTGGAGCCTGGCACGAGCTTCAGGCATCGCTTCACAATGTCCGCCTCGCCGAACACATAATAGTTCACAAGCGCTTCATTTCGGCTGTCGCCGACCCAAAAGGCTTGTTCATAAGCGGGGCAGTCCACGAAAGTGTCCTCCATGCAAAGTTTGGTCGTATACTTGCTGATTTCCCAGATGTCGTTGAGCAGCGGGTCGGAGCTGTGGAATCTTCCGATTTCCGCAACGGGATAATGGCTTTGAATCACCTGAACGCCATACAGCTTAGCGGGGCGGGAAGCTCCCCTTACCGTGACCATCAGGTAACGGAAGCCGCGTCTTACCGGCGACTCATAAGACTGCCGTCCTTCCCTGCAGGTATACCGAAGCACATTATCAAGCCCGTAAGTATCCTGTCTCCATCCGTCCCGCATATATTCGAAGCCGTAGAAATCGATCACTGTACCTGCAGCCGCATCGATTTCAAAACGGATATATCCGGATCGTTCTTTGCCAAAATCAATGATAAATTCAGTATCCGTGTCTTCGTCATTCGGAATGATTCCGGGAACCGGTCCGGGAATAACGATATTCTGCATCTTGCTCGGCACAGGGCAGCTCTCTGAACTGCGTTTCCAAATGCAGGACATAAACACGGAGGAAACGGCAGCCAGCTCTTCCGGGAACGGCTTGGCCAAGGATCGGTAAGGCGCGAACTGCTCCAGCGATTGCGTGCCGCGGAAAGCAAGATAGGAATCAAAGTGGTCGAATGCCTCGGCGTCCAGCTCCTTGTCCCCTCCGAAGCCTCTATATTGAAGCAGCGGCGAATCATTCTCCTGATGATCGATATGGACCATGGATGCGAATGGGCCGACGAGCGTAAAGGGTGAACGCTCCGGCTTGCCTGTCAGAAGAGAAACGAGTTCGAAGGGCTTCGCGCAGTCAATCCCAATATGAAGACCCCCGCCGTGATCGCCCCCCGTCGTTTCGAACCAAAGCACGTTATCGCCTTGATGCAGCTGCACATCCAAATAGCGCTGCGGCTCTTCTCCCGTTAACTCGTCAGGCATGTACCTCTTACCGTTAAGGCCAAGAGACACGAAAGCCCCGAACCCGCCGGCATAGCCGATGGTAGCCCCGGCCTCTTCCGAAGCCCGGATAATAACAGCCGCATAGCCGGCAAAGGATGTCTGATTAGCGTGGAACTTACTCTCCGGCACCATCGCGTTGCGGATATCGAAATGACCGGTCCAAGAGACCGGCTTGACCTTCTTGAGTGATTCCACCCGTACCGGCCATAATGTTTCTTCCGTCAGCGGCGGGATGTCAGCCGGCAGAAGTGCTGGCCACGGTTCTGTGCCAGCCGCTGCGACGACATGGGCATTGGACCATTCTGGAGCGCTTCCCGCCTTTAAAATCCAGTCTTCATCCCAATTTCTGGAATCAAATTGCTCGGAGAAGCCAAGCTGACAGGACATACGGGAAACCCTGCGCTCATGAGCGCCATGTACAGCCGTCATCCAGGAAGCGTCCGTCTTGGCTGCAACGATCGAGGATTCGCCGGCAGTCAGCTCCAGCTGAGCAAGCAGTCCCCCTCGGCCAAGCAAATATTGGAAAGTCGATACGCCAAAATGCGTCACCAGCACAGCAATGCTGTTCGGCTGACCGCGCTTGAGAAGATGCCCGACATCCAGGCGGGCGTAACGCTGCTCAGAAGGCCATGATCTAACGGGTCCACGCCCGCATTGTACACCGTTGATATAGATGACGAATCGCGAGTCTGCGGTAATCGATACAATCGCTTCGTCCCAGCCGCTCTCCGGCACTTCGATGGACTTGTAGAAGCATCGCCACTCGTTTCGGGTGCTTGCCTCTTCACCGCCCCAAATCCAAGATGCCTGCCATTTTGTCTCCGCTAGCATGTCAATCACTCCAATTCGGCATTGTGAACTCACTGCTTTTATTCTACTATGGGGATATAGGATTAATGGGTGGCTAATCGGCCATATTTAGATGCTGAATACGACATAAACATGGAGCTGAGCGATGACACATCATCATGTAATCGAGACGCCGGGTACGCTGTTTTTCCGCGAAGAACTCCCGATCTATGTGAACCGCGTGCAGGAAGCATTCGATTTGCAGGAGCATACGCATGACTTTTTCGAGATCTGTCTGGTCGCCGAGGGCGCAGGGGAGCATTACATCGACGGCACCCACTTCAAGGTTACCAGAGGAGATCTGTTTTTCATCCCGATCGGCGTATCGCATGTTTTCCGTCCATCTTCGGCATCGCGCGAGACCCGGCTGATCGTTTATAACTGTCTTTTTACAAGAGAATGTTTATACGGTCTTGTGAGCCGGTTCCCATTGGAGAAGCAAATGCTTGAGTTTTTGGAGGAAATTGAAGCGATGCGGCAGTGGATGGTTCTCCGGGATGCAAATGGTGAAGCGAATCGTATTATGCATCGACTTTATCAAGAGTATTCACAGCAAAGCGGCGGTTTTTCTATTTGTCTCTACAGCGGACTGCTCGAGCTGATGGTCAAGTTCTTCAGGGGAACACGCGAGTCTGAGGTCCTGCCCGCTGCCAGACCGGCAGGCAGTCTGATTAGACATATTCTGGCGGATATTGACAGCAACTGCGCTGGAGGCGTCAGAGCGGCGGAAGCCGCATTCCGTGCCGGGCTCAGTATCCGCCAGTTCCAGCGCGCCGTCAAGGAAATGACAGGCATGACCTTCACCGAATACGTACAAGAGGCCCGAATGAAAGAAAGCTGCCGGATGCTGGTTTCCACCCTGCTCAGAGTCGGCGAGATCTCGAACGCGGTCGGATATCAGGACGTGAAATTTTTCAATCGGCTATTTAAACAGAAAACCGGGATGTCGCCCCGCGAGTACCGCAATTATCATGCACCCGGATCAGCCCCAAGGATGCTGACCTGACAATCGGCGGTTATTCACTTGACAAGGTGATTAACCGTGTAAGGAAATCGGAGAGACCTCGTGTATGAGCTTGACTCACACTGAGGTCTCTTTGTTGATGAGACGGAAGGAAGAAGCTTGCAGGATCTTTATAATACTTTAAGGAAAAAATGGTATTTGATAGGCGATATCGTGCTACAATGGTAGGAATTTGGAAGTTATTTTACTTTTATTTGGAAATGGAGTGGATGATTTGACCGGTTTTAATGGCAAGATTGCGGTGCTGATCGGTACCGCAGGTACAGCTCTCGTATTGTCAGGCTGCAGTCTGGTAGGAGGGAATTCGGGGAAAAGTGAGGAGCCGTCGGCGCTTAAGGTGATGTATTATGATGAAAGATCCTTTTACAGCCAGCTCGGTATGCTCTACTCTGCGCTTCATCCGGAGGTGGATATCACCGTCGTTACGAATCAGAGAAATAACGCGGACCCGAAGGCGGATATGAACGCCCTGTTTGACAAGTTCATCGAGGAAGAGCAGACGGATGTGATCATGCTCTCTCCGGAGCAATTGACCAAATACGCTGCAGACGGCAAGCTGCTTGACTTGGATACGATGACGGAGAATGAGGATTTCAATAAGGAGTCCCTGATTCCCGGGCTGCTTGATTATATGAAAGAGCTGGGGGAAGGCAAGCTGTATGGTCTCTCACCGAACTTTTACAGCCAAGTCATATTCTATAACAAGGATATGTTTAATAAGTATGGAGTCCCTCTTCCGGAAGACCGGATGAGCTGGGAGAAGGTGTTTGAGCTCGCTCAGCGTTTTCCAACCGACGGCGCAAAGGATAAGCGGGTTTATGGGCTGAGTTTCGGTTATAACAGCGAGCTGTATCAGCTGGGCAGCATGCTTGGCAGCACGGAGAATTTGAGTATGTTCAATGCCTCGACCAAGCAGGTAACCATCAACACGCCGGCATGGAAGAAAGTATTCGGAACTGCGATTAAGGGATTGAAATCGGGTTCCTTGTATACGGATGATCCAAATGGCGGCACCGGCTCAACCAGCTATGAGGACTATCTGCTGCGGGATCCCTTTATCTCGGGCAAACTGGCGATGAAGATCGAGGGCGCCTATCTGATGGGGCAAATCAAGGAGGCGCAGACAGCGGTCAAGGACAAGGCTGTTAAGAATTGGGATATGGTGACGATGCCTGTCGATCCGCAAAATCCGGATAGCAGCACGAGCATGTCGTTCGGGCAAATCTTCGCCGTGAATGCAAAGTCAGTGAATGCGGAAGCAGCCAAGGAATTTATCCGCTATATAACGAGCGAGGAGTATGCGAGAGTGACCTCCAAAGTACAGGATGGAAGCTTCCCGGTCCGCACCAAATATTTGGATGACAAGGATAACCATAACATGAAGGCCTTTTACAGCTTAAAGCCGGTGCAGTCCTCCCTGTATAAAGATTATGACAAGCTCCCGCAGAATTTCTTCATGCAGTTTATGGGTATCGCGCAGGAGGAGCTTAAAGGTGCTTTTGACGGGAAGAAGTCGATAGATGAAGCGCTCGCAGCCGCTCAAACGAAGGGGCAGCAGGCACTTATTCAAGCGGAAGCCGCAGATAAGAACAAACCGGCCGAGGGGGCGGATAAGGCGGCGGGTACAGCTGGGGCGTTAACCTCAACTTCAGGTTAAGAAGAATGGGAAGAATGGGAATATTGTATCCCTTGCTCAGCTGTATCATGTGCAGCCAAGCAAGGGATTTTTTTCAAGCAGAGGAAAAAAGGTTGACAATCATTTAGATTTAAGAGATAAACTAGAGATGATTTAGAATGTATAATGTAAACGAATACAGATTCAGCAGCAAAAAATCCAGGAGCATGCAAACGGTGAAACCGAAGATTGGTAAAAAAGGATAGAGAAGGCCCACGGAATGCGGAAATCCTGTGTACATACCGCAAATCCGTTCCTTATATAGGTTGAGCACGACATTTCATAATGGGAGGCTATACTTATGGGAAAAATTCGCATTGGGATGATTGGTACAGGAGGAATCGCCGGGTGGCATGCTCGGCAGCTGTTGGAATTGCCGGAAGTGGAAATTACAGCCCTTACAGATACGAGTGCTGCTGCCAGAGAGAGCTTCGCTCAGAAGTTTGGACTAACGGGTGCAGCTCAGTTCGCGGATTATGAAGATATGCTGGAGCAGGCGGAGCTGGATGCGGTTGTTATTTGCTCGCCGCATACGCTGCATTTCCAGCAAGCCAGCGATGTCCTTAATAAAGGCCTGCATGTCCTGATCGAGAAGCCGATGACTTGTTCCTCCGCGGAGGCTGAGCTGCTGATCCGAACGGCAGAGAAATCGGGAAAAATTATGCAGGTCTCCTATCAGCGCCATTTTCAGCCAGAGTTCTTATATATCCGTGATGCAATCGCAAGCGGTCAAATCGGCAAGCTGACCTCGATTACCGCTTCTCTCTACCAGGAGTGGAGGCAGGGGACGCCAGGGTCATGGCGGCAGGATCCCGCATTATCCGGCGGCGGCTTCCTGATGGATTCCGGCAGCCATATTATCGATGTGCTGCTGTGGACGACAGGCCTTACGCCTGTGGAAGTCAAGCCGCAGCTGCATATGCATGGAGCACCCGTTGAGATCGATACCTTCACCTCCATCCGCTTTGCTGAAGGCGCTGTAGCCGGTCTTAATTTGGTTGGTTATGCGCCCTGCTGGCATGAAACCTTCGTGTTCTGCGGCGAGGAAGGCGGAATTTTCTATGATAACGGCAGCATTACCCTGCGCCGCTTGGGCCAGGAAACCGTTATACCGGAGCTCCCGGCGCAAACAACCAACCAGGACAAAAGCTTCATCGATGCGATTCTTGGCCGTCATGAAGTGATCGTTCCAGGTGAATTCGCGCTTAAAGTCGTGAAGCTGTCGGAAATGATTTATCAAGCGGCAGGCTATGTGCCGGATGCCGCTATTCAGTCAGAGGAGGAACAGAGCGCATGAATAATCCAATAGGGATGCGTATCCCGCCTAAGATTGGCGCGGAAGGCATCCAACAGGTAGCGAAATGGGCTGCAGGAATCGGCCTGGACATTCTGGACGTATCGAAATTGACACCTGAAGTGAAGGCTGCCTGTGACCAAGCGGGTATCGGGATCGGCTCTGTCGACGCGCATCATACATCTCAGCTGTTAAGCAGGGATGAAGCACGGCGCTGCGATGCATTGGAATTGGCGAAGCGGGAGGTGACCGGCATAGCTGAGCTTGGAGGAAGCGTCTTGTTCATGTGTCTGGTTCCCGAAGACCGGACACTTCCTCGCAGTGAAGGGTTCGCCATATGGAAGGATACCTTCCCTGAGCTGGTCCGCCATGCCGAGCAGAACGGCATCTATATTGCGATTGAAGGATGGCCGGGACCGGCGCCTTATTATCCGACGCTCGGCTGTACACCTGAGATGTGGAGAGCCATGTTCGAAGCGATTCCATCGAAGCACTTTGGTCTCAACTATGATCCTTCCCACCTTGTGCGGCTTGGAATCGACTATCTCCGCGCGCTCACGGAATTTGGAGAGCGGGTGGTGCACTGCCATGGCAAGGATACCGAAATTCTTCATGATGAGCTCTATGAATGCGGCGTGCTCCAATCTACATTTGGCGCGAAGTATGGATTCTCGGAAGGCTCCTGGAGGTATACGATTCCCGGACATGGTCAGGTGGAATGGAATAAAGTGGCGGTTCGTCTTGACCGCCTTGGTTACAAAGGAGCCGTCAGCATCGAGCTTGAGGATCACCGTTTCTGGGGCTCTATTGAGGCCGAGAGACAAGGGATCATAAAGTCGACCGAGCATTTGGCGAAGTTTTTCAAATAACGCTGCATAATCAGCCGCTTGCCGGCCGGGATCAGCTATAATCAGCGGGCAGCACGAAGAGCCGCACAGGCCGTTAAGACGGGCCGTGCGGCTCTTCGTTTATTTCTTGTCATGCTCCTGCATGTTCTGCAAATGGGTCTCTATTTCCTCCAGCGTCCATATAGATCCGTTGAAGAGAGTGCCTGCCTGTGCTTCGTCAAGCAAGCTTGTGAGCCAGAGCTTCTCCGTCTCCCCGAATTGAATGAACCCGCGAATCATCATGGCAGAGCCTTTGGGCAAATATGTTTCTTTGATTTCAAGAACCATCTTCATTCGCTCAATCCGCTGCTCGCAAGCGGCCAGCTGTTTCAATATCAAGTCTTCAACCTTCTCCGGATCGCTGTGCCGGATGAAGGGGAGCGCTTGAAACAGCGGATGCTGCGGGTACGAAATCTGGCTGAGCTGCGCATAGAGCAGATCCAGAAAAGCGGATTTTCCTTTATCCGTGATCCGATAGATGGTTTTGTCCGGCCGATTGTCGCCGGGTACGGCTACAACCTCTGAGGCCTCGATTAATTCATCCTCACGAAGCTGATCGACCGCATAGTAGAGCGACCCGTCTCTAAGCTTGAAGGATTCATTCCAGTTCCGCATCTTAATGGTTTGGCGTATATCATACGGATGCCGTTCGCGTTCCATTAATAGCCCCAGAATCATTAACTTCATGGACATGACGGTCAGCCCCCTCGGTAAGAGGGTTCGGGTTTCCCGGCTCCATCGCCCGCAGGGCTTTGTTTTCCAGCTGCGTTTTGCGGAGCTTGCTTAGCAATTTCCAGACGCGCGCGCCCCATCATAATGGCAAACACGATCGCGATTACCGGCAGAATAACGGACCATTGGAAGATAAAGATAATCGAATCGGCCAGCTTAGTCAGCAATGCGTTGACGATTTCTGCTGAAATGCCCATTTTCGCTTGAACGGCCGGATCCAGAAGCGCTTGCCCGCCTTTGATCTTAGCCGCCATCTCGGGGTTGATATTCGGAATAGCTTGGACCCCGGCTTGAAATTCCGACTTCTGAATCGCGCCGAATACGGTTACTCCAAGCGCAGAGCCGATCGTCCGGAAGAAAGTGATAAGCGACGAGGCTGATCCTTTATACTGCGGCGGCACGGAATTAAGCGTCGAGATGTTAAGCAGGGAGAAGGATACGCCCATACCCAGCCCGACAATGATCATGTAAAGGGTAATAACCAACCGGCTTGTTGCGGTATCCATGGCAAATCCAAGCAGTGACGTGCCGATAACCAGTGTCAAAGCGGATACCAGCATCGTATCGCGGAATTTAAACTTGGTGGCGACCCGGCCGCCGATCTGGCTGCTGAGCACGACGCCCAGCATCATTGGCGTCAGAACAGAGCTCGTTTCCGTTGCAGTTTTGTGGAATACGCCTTGAATGAAGATTGGAATATAAGTTGCAGCCGAAATCATGACACCGCCGTAGAGAAGGCTGATCATCATGCTGCTCGTGAACAGTCGTTTCTTGAATAGGCTGAGCTGGATAATCGGATCCTTAACCTTCGTTTCAACGAATAGGAAAACGATCAGCAGAAGGCCTGAAGCAATGAACAAGGAGATGGTTTTAGCCGAACCCCATGCCCAGCCGTCTGATCCGCCAAGCTCCAAGCCAAACATCAAGCAGAGAATGGCTGCGGTCAGCAGAATAGCGCCTGCCCAGTCAATCATTTGTTTCTTCGTATTCTTCGATTCGTGATAAGCTCTGACGATGAAGGCAACCGCCAAAATTCCAATAGGCACATTGATGTAGAAAATCCAACGCCAGCTAATGTTGTCCGTGATCAATCCGCCCATAATGGGGCCGAAAACGCTGGAAACGCCGAATACAGCACCGAAGAGCCCCATCATTTTGCCGCGTTTCTCAGCCGGGAACAAATCGAAAATAATCGTGAATACAATCGGCATCAAAGCGCCGCCGCCGATCCCTTGAATGGCGCGGTAAATAATCAGCTGCTCCATGTTTTGCGCGGTCCCGCACAGGATGGAGCCCAGCATGAATAAGATTAATCCGGCGAGGAAGAACCGTTTGCGCCCGTACATATCGGAGAGCTTGCCGAAGATCGGCGTCGATACGACCATCGCGATCATATACGCAGAATAAACCCATACGAATTTATCGAGTCCTCCGAGCTGCTCGATGATTTTGGTCATGGCGGTCGAGACGATGGTCTGATCCAGCGCAGCCATAAAGAGACCCAGCAGCAAACCGGCAATAACCAGCTTTACGTTGCTTTTCTTAGCGTCCATGTTCAACTTCCTTTCATTACCTTTAATATACTCAAATTTGAATACCCTCAATCAGTATACTCAAATTTGAGTAAATTACAAGATGGAAAATTTAAATAATGAAACAAAATCGTTGTGCCAAGAGACGGGTCCGCGCGTCCGACTTCATCCACGCAAAAAAAAGTCCTGCCGCAGTTGAATTCATCAACGCAGCAGGACTTATATATACGGGTACGTTATTCCTTCTCCACGACTCGCGCAACAGGACCGCCGCAAGTGCGGCATTTGCCCTCCAAGATCAGTCCGTACTTGTTCTCGGTAATGCTGTATTGAATGATTTCAACTACATCTTTACAATTTCCGCAAAACACGTTGCGCACAAGCTTGTCTCTGTACAACTGAGGAATGGTTTTCCAAGTTTTAAGTGCTTGTAAGGATGATACGTTACTATTGAATTCAGACATCATACTTCGCTCCAATCGGGGACAATATGGCTAACTCTAGTGTATATGATTTGGGCGTGGATGTCTTGTGGTCTGCAACAGTTTCCAGGATCAAACCGGAAAGTAAGCCTTGGGAAATTGATGAGATCTCATTTGTCATGTTTTCACTTCTCTGCCCCTGTCCATAATATAGGTATGATCTTCTTACCAGACTTAAAGGGGGAATGGCTATCAAACGTTCAACGATTACATGGCTGGTTATCGGAGCTGTCGTGCTCATTCTTATTTTGACCGGAGTCGGTTCTTATAATGGATTGGTCTCATCGGAGACTGCAGTGGACAATAAACTGTCTCAGATCGATGTCGACCTTCAGCGCAGAGCGGATCTCATTCCTAACCTCGTGAACACGGTTAAAGGATATGCTGCGCATGAGAAGGAGGTTATTGCTAGCATCGCAAAGGCAAGAGCGCAGCTGAATGCAGCGGGTACCCCGCAGGAGAAGGCGGATGCGGATCAACAGCTGACAGGGGCGTTGTCCAGACTGTTAGTTGTGGTGGAGAACTACCCCGATTTGAAGGCGGATCAACAGTTTACCCGTCTGACAGATGAACTGGCCGGCACGGAGAACCGGATATCGGTTGCCCGCAGAGACTACAATGAAGCCGTAACGGGCTATAACACCAAAATCCGAAAGTTCCCTGCTTCCCTGTATGCGTCGATATTTGGATTCGATAAGAAGGAATTGTTCAAAGCAAAAGAGGGCGCGGAAACGGTGCCTGAAGTGAATTTTTAATGGGTTTCATTCGGGCAGGCCGATCGAAGCGGGACAGGGCGTTGAATCCATATAGGCTTGGGATGCAGACTCTGGCAGGGATATTCGGTGTTTGGCTTATCGGCTGCAGTCTCTTCTGGATGGCCGGCATAGCGTCAGCTGCTTCTTCGTCCCCGTACGGTGTGTATGTACAGGACGATGCGGGCGTCCTATCCGCGGAGTATGAACAGCGGCTGTACGATCATGCCCTCTGGCTCCACGAGAAGACGGGTTCCGCGCAGGTGGGTGTCGCAACCGTAAACGCCGCTGATTTGAAGGGCAAATCAATCGAGAACGCGGCGGTCGACCGTTTTCGCCAAATGGGGCTTGGGAGCAAGGAACGTAATGATGGCGTATTGCTTCTCTACGTTTCCGGCGATGAGCCGCATGTTCGGATTGAGGTCGGCTACGGATTGGAAGGGCGAATAACCGACAGTAAGGCAGGAGCAATTCTGGACCGTTTTTTCGTGCCGTTGATGCAGCAGGGACAGCTCGATGAGGCATGCTTCCAAACGCAAAGCGCGCTGATCCGTGAGGCTGCGGCTGAATATGGCATTGATGCCTCCCAATTGCCGGAGGGGAGCGGCGGCTTGCCTCCTGTTGACGAAGAAGGCGGGGGAGGCTGGTTCAACACCCTTCCCGGCTATTTGAAAGTGGGCATCGGAATTATAGTTGTCCTGCTCTTCTTCTTGGATTTCAAGCTGACTGGAGGCGCATTTACCTTCGCGGTTCTTAATATGGTCGGTCGAAGAGGCGGTTCCTCGGGAGGACGGGGAGGCTTCGGCGGCGGACGCGGCGGCGGCGGCTCAAGCGGGGGCGGAGGTGCGAGCCGGTAGCCGGATGAACGTCGGAGGACAAAAAGAGCAGACTCCTGTTCTATTGAACAGAAGGCTGCTCTTTTTGTTTAGAACAGTAAAGCCAGCCATTCTTCACGGTCAACAGGCCCGAAGTAGACACGCAGATCCATATCATCCAGCGCCGCCTTCACAGATGCCGCGTCATACCTGACCCCGATGAGCTTATCGGTAATATCGCTTACTTCACCCGTCCCGAAGAAATCACCGAAGACGGAGGCCTCTGTGATGACGCCCTCTATGACATTGAGCCGCACATCGTAGGTCCCAGCCGCAAGCCGCTTAACTTGGCGGACGTTAAAAGCGGGCGAACGGCCGTAGTTCCAATCCCAGCTGCGGTAGCGTTCATCCGCGAGCTTATGGACAGCGGCCCAATCCGCATCGGTTAGCCGATACTCCGGAATTTCAGAATATCCCGCGAAGATCGATTTCAATATAAACTGGCGAAATTGCTCCATCGTCATCGGTTCACTCAGAAATTCGATAATATTGGCTACACGGCTGCGAACGGATTTGGTTGCTTTGGATTCGAATTTAGCCGGATTGACCTTGAGCGCCGAGACAATCGAATCGACCTCGGAATTGAACAGGAGCGTACCATGGCTGAACATCCGCCCTTTGGAAGCGAACTGTGCGTTGCCGGAGATTTTGCGTTCGCCGACCTGCAGATCGTTGCGTCCCGACAGCTCGGCCTCAACCCCCAGCTTGCGCAGCGCTTCAACGACGGGCTCCGTAAATTTGCGGAAATTGTGAAAGGATTTGCCGTCATCGCGGGTCAGGAAGCTGAAGTTCAGGTTTCCGAGATCATGATAGACCGCTCCGCCGCCTGACAGCCGGCGAACAACATGAATGCCCTGTTCTTCGACATAGGACGAATTCACTTCTTCGGCTGTATTCTGATTTTTACCGATGATGATCGAAGGCTCGTTAATGTAGAAGAGCAAATAATCTTCCTCCAGAGGAAGATTCCGGAGTGCGTACTCCTCCAGAGCCAGATTTATGGATGGATCATGAATATCTGCATGATGAATAATCTGCATGATGAATAAAAAGCATCGCCGGCGCCCTCCCGCTTTGTATTTGTAAGGCTTGCTACTAAGTATGATATAGGAGATGCCGGGAGTCGTCCAATTCGTCAGTAAAACGAGCAAAATGACAAGATAAAACCCGTTATGGCCATTAGGATTTGGTCAAAACGGTTTTTTTGTTTTGTAAATAACCATTTTCCCGCTGCGATCATCAACATTCGATGTCTCATTGGGTTAACTTTTTCTTGTAAAGAGGGCGCTTTTCGACCCCTTGCGGCTATCATGCGAAAGCTGTCTGACGTTCACGAATTAACAGCAGAGGCAGCGGTTAAAGGGGATGTCGAAGCAGCAAGACGCGCCATCGAGCTCGATCCTGCGGTAACCGACAAACAAGCCGGCTACGAAGCTTTGAATCAAATGCTGAAGGCTCATGCAGATTTGCTGCCGCAGTTTAACGTATAGAACGAATTGGTGTTTACAAGTTGACAGGAATCACCTTTAATACTCATTTAAGGCTCCACATTAGTTAAGATGTGGGGCTTTGCCCTTATTAATCGGGGCTGCCCGGGGATGTAACTCGCTTTGTTTATGAATTTGCGATGCATCTTATTTTGTGGAATCGTTTTCAAGGAAAATGGCAAAAGACGCAGAATAGGATAGAGGAGAACCATTTTACTTTCTGTGAGAGGATGGAATAAATCTAGTGAACCCCATTATTTGGCAGCACCGTAACCCCCTGCAGCATACAGCAGGCAAACTATCAGACGGACAGATAACGATTGGTTTTATTGGCGGATCCATTACGGATGGACGACCACGGCATAACTGGCCGGAGCCGGTCATTGCTTGGTTCGCCGAAACCTTCCCCGGCAAGCGTATCGTCGTGGAAAATGCAGCGATCGGAGCTACTGGCAGCGAGTTGGCCGTTTTTCGGGCCCAGCGGGACTTAATTGACCGCGGATGCGATCTCGTGTTTATCGATTATGCGGTTAACGATTATGATGATGCGCCAGATAAACGGAAAAGGTCCCGTGAAGGGCTCGTCCGCAAGCTGCTGGAGGATGGCCGGCGTGATGTCGTGCTTGTACATACGTATCGTCAGGATATGTATTCGGCGATGATGGAGCGCCGCTTGCCGGATTCCATTGCAGAGCTGGAGGAGCTGGCGGACCACTATGGAACGGGCTCGGTCTGGATGGGGCTCTATGCCTTGGAGGAAGTTAATAAAGGATTGATGCGCTGGGAGGAATGGCTGCCCGACGGCCTGCATCCGACAAGCCGCGGGAGTTTGAGCTATGGGCAGAGCGTCATTGCTTTTCTGGAGAAGGAGCTGGCATCTGCTCAAGCAGGGGCGCATCGAGATGAACAGAAGACGAAAGAGAGTCTTCCGGCACCGCTTCATCCGAAGCATTGGGGGCTTGCCTACAATCTTCCGCTGAATGAAGCAGAGCTAGAAGGGCCATGGGTAACCAGGCGGTTCCTTCACCATACTTGGATTGACCAAGTGCTGGAGACGGCTGCAGTTGGCGCTAAGCTGTCCTTTACTTTCGAAGGGCGGGGGTTATCGCTTGGATTTGACTTCGGCAAAACATCGGCAGAATTCCGGTACCGGATTGATGAGGGGCCATGGAGGAGCGAATCCCGCGAACGGCCGGATTGGTGCGGCGATGACGGCTGGTATAGGACAAGTTTCCTTGGCGATGACTTGGAGCCGGGTACACACCGGTTGGAGCTTGAAGTCATTCATGGTGACCGCCCGGATTGCAGAGGGACAAATTTCCGGCTCGGTCATATTGGAGTCATTCGATAATTTACTGAAATGAAAGGTGATGACGGATGGGTACGGTAATTAATATTGGAATCATTGGTGCAAGCTGGTTCTCTGATCTTTGGTTTCTTCCTGTGTTGACGAAGCATCCTCAGGTACACGTAACGGCAATTTGCAGCAAGAACGGAGATTCTGCGCACAGAATGGCGGCCAAATACGATATTCCCGCTGTCTATACTTCGGCTGAAGAGATGATGGATGCCGAGCAGCTGGACGGCGTATGTATTATTACGCCGAATAATCTTCATCATCCGCTTGCGATGGCAGCGATGAAGCGCGGCATCCATGTGCTGTGCGAGAAGCCGCTGGCCATTGACGCAGAGCAATCCAAAGAGATGCTGCAGCTCGCAGAGGAGCGCAATCTGGTTCATTGCGTGAATTTCTCTGTGCGTGAGCATTCAGGTATTCAGTATCTTCGTCAGCATGTTCGTGAAGGAGCCATCGGCGAGTATCTCGAAGGCCGCTTTGAGTATTCCGGTGATTATGGCCTCGGCGGATCTCCAGGATGGCGCGGTCATGTAACTGAGGCGGGAGCAGGCGGCGTTCTTCAGGATTTGGGCTCGCATGTTATTGACCTCGCTCAATATATATTGAATGACCGAATCAAGGCGGTTTCTGCTTCTGTCCGGTGTTTGGAAGCAGGCAGCCTGGTGAATTTCGACGATCGGGCGAATCGTGATCAGGCCGCTGATTCTGTGTATATTCAGGCTGAATTTGCCGGAGGCGGACATGGAGATTTGCAGACGAGCTGGGTTCGGCCGCAGGGCAGCGGCGGACAAACGGTCAACCTGGAGCTGTACGGCACGAAAGGCGCACTTAAATTCCAGATGACCGGCTACGGATATAAACTGAATATCGCTAAAAAAGGCGAAGCTTGGCAGGAGATTGAGCTTCCTGCAGAGCTCCCGTGGGACTTAACCGCAGAGCCCTCGGAGGATCGGTTCCGCCCGTACCGGGACTCGGAGAAGAATGAAGCATGGAAATGGGCGAGCGCCGTATTTGCCGCCAAGTTCGAAGGCGGAGTGAACCGGGAGGGGCTTCCTGGATTTGACGATGCTAACCATGTGCAGCAGGTTATTGACGCGGTCCTCCAGTCTGCTTCAGAGAAGAAGCAGGTCATCGTAGAGGAATAATCTCTGCAGCCTATGGAAGGATGAATAGCTATGGGTGAAGTTGAGACGGACGAGTGCTGGCCGATCGTTCATAGTGTTGGAGACATCAATATTCAGGCAGGGTTCGTACTTGAGGAGCGGGAGCTCTCCGATTATGAATTGGTGTATTTTCCTGAAGGAACGAAAACCATTTATGAACTGAAGGGAGAAGCTGTGCGTCTGCAGCTTCCCTGTTTTATTTTCACAAGGCCGCAGGAGCGGCATCTCTACCGGTTCGATCCGGATCAGAATGTCCATCATCTCTTCGTGCATTTCGATTACGGCGCATTCAGACAGCGGGATAACCGTTTTCTATCCCTGTTGAGGAATCATAATATGATACTTGTCCGAGATGACAGTCTTATCCCAGGGATAATCAAACAGATGCTCCGAATCGCCAATAGTCAATCGAATCATTGGCGGAAACGTCTATCGGTACTGCTCGCAGCGGCGCTGGAGGAGCTGTGCGCATCCGCGGATAATGCCCCGGAGGAACTGGCAATGCCGCTGCCTGTTCAGATCGCAAGAGCGATAGCGTACATGCAGGAGCATGCGGTTGAACCGATAACGATTGAACAGATCGCCGAGCAATCCGGCTGGACGCACGAGCATTTCACCCGTATGTTCGCCGCCGCTGTAGGCATGACGCCAAAGCGTGCCTTATTGGAGCATCGGTTAAAGCGAGCGGAGCAGCTAATGATGAGCGGTCAGTTGTCTGTGAAGCAAATCTCATATCAAGTCGGTTTTGGCGACGAGCATCATTTCTCCAAAACCTATAAGCGTATCCGCGGAATAACGGCATCCGAGTATATAGAGCGATGCCGTAATCCGCTGTTTCGCCATACGGCGGAAGCTATAGGGGCGGAGTCGCCATTTTCGGTGAATCGTCATATCGTCGTGACAAGCGATATCAAATAAACACATCGTTTTCCATGTTCACTCCATTGAGAGCGCCGCCATTATTGAGGCAAAATAGAGTCATAACACATGTAGTGGAGGGAAAGTAACGATGGGGAAATTTTATACGCCTAAGTCACGTGAACGAAATAATCGTTATTTGGTCAGTGTGGACGAGTATAAGCATTATCACCGAGAGGGCTATTTAATCGTAAGAGGTCTTTTATCAAATGAAGACATCGAAGAGCTCTATGAATTGGCGGAGGAAACTAGGCTAGGCAAGAAGGAACCTGCGAAGAAACAAGATCCCGCGAGCAAGGATCCGTTAAAAGACGAATTCTCGGACCTTACCCGTATTCATATGCTGTCCAGACTGAATGCAGCCGCAGAACGGGGGCTGCTTCACCCGCGTGTGCTCGATGTAACGGAAGCGCTCATCGGACCGGATGTTTACGCGCTGCAATCCATGATGTTCCTTAATCCGCCCGGACGCGGCGGTCAGGGCTGGCATCAGGATTCCTGTTATATAAAGACTCACCCGGATACTTTGGTTGGAGCTTGGATAGCGCTTGAGGAAGTGGATGAGGAGAATGGCTGTTTATGGGTGGTGCCCGGCTCGAATCACGAACCGATCTACCCGCCTCAGGAGATCGGCGGCGGCAATGTTCATGCGCTGGATGCCTTCCAGGATTTGAACGCTGTCCATAATGTCAGCCATCTGGATGACGAGGTGAATACCCTCTCGAAGGTGGTAGCGAACTATCCGCCTCCGATACCGGTTCCAATGAGCCCGGGCGATGTGTTATTCTTCCATTCCCATCTATTCCACCGGTCATTTCCGAATCGGACGCCGGACCGTTACCGCCGCTCTTATGTGTGCCATTATTGCAATGCCAACTCCTGGGTGCCTTGGGATCATGACGGGTACGAAGGGGATTCCGGCAATTACCGGCAGATCCTCGCAAGAGGCCGGACGCATCTTTCCTATGCCGGGCCGGTATTCGGGACAGAGGTATTCTTGGCGGAAGAGAACGCGTCATCGGACAGCGTACGGATGATGGGCATGGATAACGGCATGATGATGCCGGTCGCTCAGAAGAAAGAATAAGATTCGCAGGCAGCAAGCAGCATAACAGTGAAGCTTTCCAGGCGGCAAGAGCCATGACGGAAGCTTCTTTTTATTAAAATGAAGTCTCCTGACAGGAACTGTCAGGGGACTTGCTGTAGAATAAGGGCATAACCGCACCAAAACTTGGATATGCTCCCAAAGTGAGTTTTGTTTACTCCTGCCGTAGTCACGGCATTCGGGCATAGCCGCCGCACCAAAAACTTGGTTTATGCTTCCGAAGCGAGTTTTGTTTACTCCTGCCGTAGTCACGGCATTCGGGCATAGCCGCCGCACCAAAAACTTGGTTTATGCTTCCGAAGCGAGTTTTTGTTTACTCCTTCCGTAGTTTCGGCATTCGGGCATAGCCGCACAAAAACTTTTAGGAGGTTCTACCATGTTCACAACGATTAAGCAGTTTATTGATGAGTGGAAGAATGAAGCTTTAGCTACCGAGCGGGTGCTGTCCGCGCTGACTGATGAATCATTGGGACAGCAAATCGCGCCGAAGCTCCGTACATTAGGAGAGCTCGGCTGGCATTTGGTCACTTCACTTGCACCGATGTTGAACATGACGGGCTTGAAGGTAGAAGGACCGTCCTTCGATGCGCAGATGCCGGCATCCGCCGCTGAGATCGTCCAAGCTTACCGCTCAACATCGCAGGCTGTGCAGGAAGCGATCCAGCAGCAGTGGACGGATGAGAATTTGCTGCAGACAAGCAACATGTTCGGGGACGTCTGGGCGAACGGAGTCACACTGAGCGCTCTGATTAAGCATCAAATTCATCATCGCGGACAAATGACGGTGTTAATCCGTCAAGCCGGGTTGGTGCCGCCTGATATATACGGTCCAACCTTGGAGCAGATGGAGCAGTTCTCTTCCAAGTAAGCCGAAGGCTTCGGTGCCCGGTGCACCGTAGCTTGTCCCAATATTCCGCGCAAATGCCGTTTTATTCGAGCGAAACTCGAGTAGAACGGCATTTTTGCTGCGAATAGGCCTACCCCTAGTAAGAAATGGAAGCAGAGCTGACCCTGTTCAACCATTCGAGGACATAGTACTGTATAGAAAATAGTTGAATCAGTCCTAAATCGGTTCGGCGCGAGATTTAGAGAACGGAAAGGATAGAGAGGTAAATGAAGATACTTATTGTAGATGATGAACCGAGGCATGTCAGAGGGATGTCGAACATGATCAGCATGATGAGGCCGGATGCTCAAATTCTGGCTGCAAAGGACGGAATTGGCGCTTTAGAAATCATGCGGTCGGATCGCCCGGACGTTGTCCTCAGCGATATCCAGATGCCCCTTATGGACGGGCTTGCCTTTCTGAAGCAGCTTGAGGAGGAGGGAATCCGGACGAAGGTGGTTATGGTTTCGGCCTATAACTTATTCGAATATGCCCAGACTGCAATCCGTCATGGCGCTTACGATTATCTGCTGAAGCCTGTCGATTCCGACAAGGTTGAAGAGCTGTTGAAGCGGCTGGAGCTGCAGCTGGCCGCAGAATCCAAGCAGCAGGATGAATCTGCGGACATGAGGCAGCGCTTGCATATGACCACTTCCGCCTACCGCAGCCGTCTGCTCCATTTGTGGCTGAGCGGAAATTTGTCGGATGAAGAACGTGCGGAGCTTGAGGCACTGGATATTGTAAAAGATGCGAATACGGTTGTTCTCACTGAACTCAGCTTCACTCAACAAGTGAACAAGGATAGAAGCATCTGCCCGCCGGAATTGGTGCAGCAGCTGGAGAAGGTATGGTCCTGCTTTGGTCAGGCCCATACCTTCTCCTTGAATACGGTGCTGAATAACGGCGTTCAGCTGGTTACGGTTGTTCATCCGGTATCGCCCATTCATGAGAAACGCCGGGAAATACGCGAAGCGCTCAGCAGCCTGAGAGAAGCATGGCTGTCTGATGGCGAGCTTATTCATGGCGTCGGATCGAATCCTGATCCGCTTATCCATGACATCGGGGTGCTTTACCGCGCTGCTCAAACCGCCATCGCTTACACGTTTCATGATTGCTGGAGCGGGACCGTATTCCATGATGAGCTGCTTTTCCCGAAGAGAACTGTTTTTCGGCTGGATGGGGAGCGGTTATTTGAAGCGCTGCAGGAGCCCGGTATGGATTCCGTCAAGGCGATGTGCCGTTCGGCTTTTGATGAGCTTGCAGCGGAAGGGCAGACGGACCCAAAGCTGTTGAAGGAATACGCCTCCTTGACGCTGATGAAGATCAAGAGCCGGACCAGGGACGTCATTGACCGACATGCTGGAAGCGTTGTCACCGAAACGGCCGTCATGGCGATTCCGAATTGCGCCGGCTATGAGCAGCTGATTCAGCTCATCGCAGCAGGACTTGGAGAGGTACATCAATCGCTAAGCGATAGGAAACAGGACAAAAGCGAAATGATTATGGAGAAATGCCTAAGCTGGATACAAGAGCACTTCATGAAGGATTTGACCTTGGAGATGGCTGCGGAGCAGTTCTTTTTCAATGCTTCCTACTTCAGTACGTTAATCAAAAGCCGAACGGGCAAATCATTCTCCGACCATATTACAGAGGCGCGTATGCGTCATGCCAAGGAGCTGCTCGCTGCCGGCAATCTTAAGATATATGAGATCGCAGCCAGATGCGGCTATCGGGACACGAAGTATTTTACCCGAATGTTCAAGAAGCAGACCGGACTTTCCCCTGAAGCCTACAAGCATATTTCCTTCTCACAAACAAGAAATGAGGATTGAGGATGACCTTTAAAGCACGGCTGTTAATGAGCTATATGATTCTGATCGCCCTGCCGCTCTTAGTGCTGAGCACGCTGTTCTACAAGACGAGCTTGAAGGTTGTTACGGAGCAGGCCCAGAAAAATGTCTATGCGATTGTCCAAAAGAATAATGAAGTCATCGATACGAAGCTCGGGGTTGTCGATCAGAGCAGCCGGGCATTGTTCGTGGATAAGGATCTGTTCCAAATTTTCAGTAAGCTGAGTCCGGATAAGGAGGAGGAGCTGGTGGCGGCCGACCGTCAGATTTCCGCTATTCTCAGTAAATATTTCTCGCAAAATGAGGATGTCTACGCCTATCAGCTGTGGACGTCGTACTTCAGCTTCGGCACGTCGAGGGCTTTGCCGCAGGGGGATCCCACGCTCTCGAAGATCTATAAGGAAGCTGAGCTAGCCGCAGGGAAAATGGTCTGGTACCCCACCTATGATTTTATCGATATGTTTGAACAGCCTTGGCTGACCAAAGGGAATATCGAATTCCGTTATCTATTCTCGGCGACGCGCCTGCTTAACTTCTCCCACTTGGAAGACAGCACGCTGGTTAAGCTGAATCCGGATGTAGAAAGACCTGTTTTGACCATTAGCTATAAATCCACGGTGCTGGATGAGCTCTTCGAGAAAAGCATCCCGACCGGTTCTCGTTATCTGGTTCTTGATCCGAACGATATCGTTGTTGCAGGCAGCGATGAAGTGCAGATTACGAAGAGCTATAAGAAGCAGTGGATTGATGCGTTTCGCAAGACAGGCAGCGGCACACAGCGGATGAAGCTGGACGGGGAAAATATGATCGTCTGCTATGACCGTTCGGAGCTGACCGGCTGGATGTCGATCGTGATTACGCCTGAATCGGCATTAGTCAGCAGCCTGGTTCCTGTCATCCGCACCTCGACGATTCTGATTGCGCTTATTCTGATCGGCGTCGCTTTTTTATTTGCGTACTTCATTTTAGGCCGGATCACCGGGCCGATCAAGAAGCTGCTGGGGGCGATGAGATCGGTAGGGGAAGGGGATTTCCAGACGCGGGTCGAAGTCGGCCGCAACGATGAGTTTGGGATTCTGCTGCAGCGCTTTAACCGGATGAATGACCGCATTCACCTGCTGGTCAAGGAAAATTATGAGATCAAGCTCAAGGAGAAGGAAGCGGAAATTCATGCGCTGAATATGCAGATGAATCCACATTTTCTGTACAATACACTCAATATTATGAATTGGACCGCGATTGAGAACAATCAGAAGGAACTGAGCAAAATGCTGGTTTGTTTATCGAATATGCTTCATTACACCTCGCGCAAGGAATGGGGAGCCGTTCATTTATCAGAGGAAATCGAATGGATGAAGAACTACTTCTACATTATGACTGCGCGGTTTGAAGGTAAATTTACCGTCCGTTATGAGATTGATCCGGTTCTCTATGACGTTAAGCTGCCAAGATTATTGTTTCAGCCTTTTGTTGAGAATGCGATTCTCCACGGGTTTAATCAGCTTGAGGACGGAGGGCTCATTACGATCCGGGGCTGGACGGAGAACGAAAGCCGTTATTTTGAGATTCGTGATAATGGGCGCGGCATCAGCGAAGAAACCATCCAGGCGATATTGTTCAAAGAGCCCTCTTCGGTCGGTATTAAAAACACGATATCCCGTATCCAGATGGCCTATGGCGATTCTTACGGCGTTCACATCCATTCTTCTGCGGGACTTGGAACAAGGGTTGTGATTCATCTTCCGGCTAAGACCTAATAATAGTCCACCATTCCAAAAATGCTCGGGTTTTGAAAGCGTTACCGATCGCTTACAATTAATTCATCATAGACTGCAGCTATGAGCCAATGAGGTTGATTATTGAAAGGGGCTCGTTATGATTATGACAAAACAATGGAAATCGGCTTCCGTCATACTGGTTTCGATTCTGATGGCGATGACGGTTTTAACCGCTTGCACGAAGTCTGACTCAGGCAATAATAATTCGTCTTCCCAAGGCGCGGCCAACACAGAGAAAACAAATGCAAATGCCGGAACCGCAGAGGCGGGAAGCAAGGATCCGATTACCCTTCGCCTCACAGCATGGGGAGCACCGGATGAGATAGCAGCATTTAAGAAAGCGGTTGCTAAGTTTGAAAGCACGCATTCGAATATTAAGGTGGATTTCCAAGCCATTTCCGCAGACTACGATACGAAGCTGACAACGATGGTTGCAGGCAACGACGAGCCGGATGTGGCCATGATGGAGTCAGGCACGATTGCTTATCCGCTGGCTGAACAAGGCAAGTTCTTGAACCTTCAAGACTTCCTGGACAAAGATACTGAAATCACGCCGGATGCCTTGGTTCCTAACATTACGTACTCCACCGAGCCGGGCAATGTGATCGGGATCGCTCCAGGTCCTGAATCCTTCGCTCTATTCTATAACGAAGACGTATTTAAAGAAGCGGGCTTGACGCCTCCGCCTGCCAAAGCAGCGGATGCATGGACCTGGGATGAGTTCGTTGAAGTCGCGAAGAAGCTTACGATTGACAACAAGGGCAAGAATGCAGCTGAAGAGGGCTTCGATCCGAAGAATATCAAGCAGTTCGGCATCAATTTGCCTACATGGTGGGGATCATACAGCAACTTTATCTATTCGAATGGAGGCGATTTCCTCTCCGAAGACGGCAAGACCTTCGGCCTTAACCAGCCCGAAGCTGTTGAAGCGATTCAGAAGCTGGCCGATCTGATTAACGTGTACCATGTCGCCCCGTCTCCGGTTCAAGCCAAAAACATTCCGGGTACGAACGTAGCGCTGCAAACGAAAAAAGTCGCTATGGCCTTTGACGGACAATGGGCGAGCACCGGATTGGCGCAATCCAAGTTCAACTATAATGTCGGCGTGCTGCCGGTTATGAAAGATCCGATGACCACGGTTGTCTGCGGGATGTTCTCCATCTTCAAATCATCCAAGCATCCGCAAGAATCATGGGAACTCTTGAAAGCTCTGATCGATCCCGATGCTTCCTTGGATCTGATCACTGCAGGTACATGGATGCCATCCCACAAAGATTGGTATACCGATGCGGCGTTGTTATCCAAATGGACGGAGAATCTGGATTCCAGACCTTCGGGCTATAAGGACGCTGTCGTTGATATCATTCTGAATCACAGCCATCCGACGCCGACAGCTTATGTGAAAAACTTCAATAAAATTATGGATGTTGTGAATCCTGCACTGGATAAAGTATGGTTCGGCAAACAGACAGCCAAAGAAGCGATGGATTCGATCGCCGCGAAGGCGCAGGAGCAGGTTCAAGGACGCCGCGATGTGAAGTAAGCAAACAGGTAACGGTTTCAATTAATTGGGTAAAAAGGACAGCGGTTCTTGCCTAAGAACGCTGTCTTTTTCTAAAGATAGGAGGTACCCGACATGGATATTCCAGCTCAAAGAATGGCACCTATCCGGAAAAAGAGCCGTGCAAGAGAGAGAAAGGCGCTATTCTACGGCTTATTGTTCACTGCTCCTGCGATACTGGGCTTCATTATTTTCACCTTAGGTCCTATGATTGCAAGTCTTGTGCTCAGTTTGACCGATTATAGCATTTTCAAGGATTCAACCTCGTTTATCGGATTCGACAATTACGCGAAGCTGTTCTCGGGTGAGGATGAGTTATTCTATCAATCGCTTGGCGTCACGTTCTATTTTGTTATTCTGAGGGTGCCTGCGGTTATTATCATCTCTTTTTTTCTGGCGCTGCTCCTTAATATGAATGTGAAGGGCCGATCCATGTTTCGGACCATTATCTATTTGCCGAGCATCGTGCCGGCCGTTGCCTCATCGATGATTTGGCTGTGGCTGCTCAATCCCGATCTTGGACTGGTGAATACCGCTCTGGAATGGCTTCATCTGCCGACGAGCAGCTGGCTGTTTGGCGAGAGCAGCGTCGTTCCCTCCGTTGTTCTGACAACGCTGTGGGGAATCGGCGGAACCGTCATCATTTTCCTGGCCGGCCTTTCGGGTATACCGAAGCAGTACTACGAGGCGATTGATGTGGATGGCGGCGGCTGGTACCATAAGCTGCGGCATATTACGATCCCGATGGTGACGCCGACGATATTCTTTAATACGATCATGACCATTATCGGATCCTTCCAGGTGTTTGGCGAAGCCTACATTCTGACTGGCGGCGGACCGAATAACAAGAGCTTGTTCTTCGTGTTCTATCTGTGGAGAACGGCATTCCGGGATACGGAAATGGGCTATGCCTCGGCTTTGGCATGGATCCTCTTTATCATCATCATGTTCTTTACATTTATCGTGTTCAAAACCTCAAAATCGTGGGTTTACTACGAGGGGGAGAAGTCATGAGAGAGTCCAAACTAAAGTTAGCAGCGGGTTATATCGCCCTTCTTATCGTTTCTATTATGTTTATCATTCCGTTCGTGTGGCTGATTCGCAGCTCGGTCATGGATCTGTCGCAGATTTTCATCATGCCGCCGCAGTGGATTCCAAGGCCGTTTCATTGGGAGAATTTCAAGAACGCACTGACGATCGTGCCATTCGGAGCCTTCTTCAAGAATACACTGATCATTGTAGTTGGCGTTATTATCGGTACAGTGGTAACCAGTACGATCGCAGCATTCGGATTTTCCCGCATCCAGTGGAAGGGCCGCGATACCGTCTTCGCGATTCTGATGTCCAGTATGATGCTGCCGGCTGCAGTCACGTTGATTCCAAGCTTTCTGGGCTGGAAGACGCTGGGTTTCTACGATACGTTCTATCCGCTGATTGTCCCGGCTTACTTCGGCGGAGGGATATTCAACATTTTCCTGCTTCGCCAGTTCTACATGACGATCCCGCGCGACTTTGACGAAGCGGCATTCGTGGATGGCGCCAATTACTTTCAAATTTATTGGCGGATTCTTCTGCCGCTCAGCCGTTCGGCGGTTATCGTGGTGGCGCTGTTCACCTTCTTGGGGTCATGGAATGACTTCATGGGGCCGCTTATTTATCTGAAAAGCGACAGCCGGTTCACGCTTGCGCTGGGTTTGCAGATGTTCCAGGGCAGCTATACCGCGCAGTGGGAATTGCTGATGGCGGCATCGGCGGCGGTTGTCCTGCCTTGCGTCGTCGTATTTCTTGTTGGTCAGCGTTACTTCCTGGAAGGAATTACGCTCACAGGGTTGAAAGGTTAATAGACTAATATGGAAGGGAGAAATGATTAAGGATGTCGATAGTGGAGCATGCGATAAAAGGCTGGCAAAGCATTCCTTTCTCGAAGGTCGCCATTGATGATGCATTCTGGCGCCCGCGGCTTGCGGTACTCAAGAATGTGACGATGAAGGTCTGTTTGAGCCATTGCGAAGAAACAGGCCGGATCGCGAACTTTGCGGTTGCGGGAGGATTGCTGGAGGGCAAATTCGAAGGCATTTATTATAACGATTCCGATGTATACAAGGTGCTCGAGGGTGCTGCCTATTCATTGATGACAGACAGGGACCCGGTACTCGAAGCGGAGATTGACAGAATCATTGATCTCATTGCCGCAGCACAGGAAGCGGACGGGTATCTGTGCACGTATTATACGCTTGAAGCGCCTGAGAGCAAGTGGACCGATATGGAAAAGCATGAAATGTACAACGGCGGTCATCTGATCGAGGCGGCAGTCGCTTATTATGAGGCAACGGGCAAACGTAAGCTGCTCGAGGTTGCCTGCCGGTTAGCGGATCATTATGACAGCGTCTTCGGTCCTGACAAACGACACTGGGCAGAAGGGCATGAGGAGATCGAGCTTGCTCTTGTGAAGCTCTACCGGGCAACGGATGAAGAGCGGTATTGGAAGCTGGCCCTATGGCTGCTTGAAGAACGCGGCCACGGACACGGCGTGGGTAAAATATGGGATACGCCGGACTGGGGCCCGGCCTATTGCCAGGATGATGTACCGGTCCGGGACATCAAGGAAGTGAAGGGGCATGCGGTTCGCGCGATGTATCTCTATACGGCTATGGCGGATGTCGTTCATGCCTCCGGCGATACCGCCTATATTGACGCCCTGCATCGGGTCTGGGCGCATACGGTAGAACGTAATATGTATGTTACGGGCGGCATTGGGCCGTCGGTGCATAACGAGGGCTTCACCCATGATTATGATTTGCCCAATGAGTCCGCCTACTGCGAGACCTGCGCCGCGATCGCGATGGTGTTCTGGAATCACCGGATGAATCTGCTGTTCGGCGATGGGAAATACGCCGATATTGTAGAGCGGGAGATGTACAACGGGGCATTGTCAGGGATTTCGCTCTCCGGCGATAAGTTCTTCTATGTGAATCCGCTGGCATCCAAGGGCGAGCATCACCGCGTAGACTGGTTCGGCACATCCTGCTGTCCGACGAACCTGGCCAGATTCCTTCCTTCTATCGGTCAGTATGCGTATGCAGCGACTGATGACGGGGTGGCTGTCAATCAATACATGAACAGCGAAACGGTTCTGGAGGTCGGCTGCGGCAGTAACGTCAAGCTCAAGCAGACAACGGCGTATCCATGGGACGGAAGAATTGAACTTACCGTAGTGCCTGACCGGACGGATAAGTTCACGATTAAATTGCGGCTGCCCGGCTGGTGCAGAGGCTATAAGATTTCGGCCCAAGGCGAACAGGTGTCAGGGCTTGAAGGACGGCCTGAGAACGGTTATCTCGTACTGAATCGTCATTGGGTGCCAGGTGACTCGATCGTGCTGGAGCTCGATATGCCGGTTGAAGTTGTCCGGTCACGGCCGGAGGTTGAGGCTAACCTGGGCAGATTTGCCCTGCAGCGCGGACCTGTCGTGTACTGCATCGAGCAAACGGATAATCCCGGGCTAAGCTTTGACGGGTTCGCTTTATCAGCACATGAACCGCTGCTCGTCGAGCATCGGGCAGATTTACTTGGCGGTGTAACGATTCTGCACGGTAAAGAGGCGGATGGCGATGGCAGGCCATGCGTATTCATTCCATATTATGCGTGGGATAACCGGGAAGCGGGATTCATGCAGGTATGGGTCCGTGAAGGGGAAGACCGGCATTTATACAAGTATTGATGTCGTAGAGCTGGAGAAGGGGCTGACTCAAAAGGGTCAGGCATACAACTGGATCCAGTAGATGTGCCTCTAAAAAACCAAAAGTGGCCGCGCATGTCCTAAACCGAGCGCGGCTGTTTTTGGCTTGTTGATCCCCTGCTGTTTTCTTCAGCAGATTGCGGGCAAGGGAAAGCCGCCCGTCCCCCGGGCGGAGGCTTTTAGGCAGCTGCACCTCGACCTATACTGGAATTCGTACAGTTAAGAGAGTGCCATCCGCTTGAGGCTGCCTCTATACTGCAATCCATAC